>JBGVFK010000098.1:0-17937 GCA_045121075.1 Acutalibacteraceae bacterium
TGACAAGAGGCTCTCCGCCCGTAAGGCGCACCTTAGTAAAGCCAAGAGATGCAAAAGCCTTTACTATACGTTCAATCTGCTCCGGTGTAAGCTCCTTTTCATCTGTCTTACACGCTCCGCAATATGAACAGTTAAGATTGCATCTTTTGGTCACAGATACACGAAGATAATTGATTTTTCTGCCGTAACTGTCAATCATTTTTAAAATCGCTCTTTCCGCCTGTTTTTTCAAGAAGTCTGACTTCACTGATTTCCATTTTTTTGTCTATTGCCTTGCACATATCATATACCGTCAGTGCCGCAACTGATGCACCCGTAAGCGCTTCCATTTCTATACCTGTTTTGTAACTGCATTTACCTGTGCAATAAATATATAACTCGTCCGTGCCGTTATTTTTGAAGGTTACCTCTATGCTTTCAATGGGAATGTTATGACAAAGAGGGATAAGCTCACTCGTCTTTTTTGCACCCATTATACCCGCAATTCTCGCAATCGCAAGTCCGTCACCTTTTTTCAGGTCAGATATAAGAAGTCTGCTGAGGGTATCGGGCTGCATTTTTATTTTTGCAAAAGCCGTTGCAGTTCGTTTTGTGATTTGCTTTTCACCCACATCAACCATAACTGCTTCACCGTTTTTATTAAGATGTGTAAGCTCAGCCAAGGGTGTAACCTCCCATTCTTTTCATTCGTTCTTTTAATTCATCACTATGGAAAATCTCCATAAATGCGTTATACATAGGTGTGTTTATAAAATCATTGTTTACTATAAAATCGTACTCTTCGACGCTTAATTCAATAAAATCAAGATCATACATCTGTGCCGCTGAATAAATCCCGAGACCACAATCAGCATTACCTCCCGCAATCTGTGCGGCAACAGCGGTGTGGGTGAATTCCTCGTTTCTGTATCCGTCAATTTCATTTTTATCAATGCCGTTGGTTTTTAAAAGGTAATCAAAAAGAATTCTTGTACCTGAGCCCAGCTGTCGGTTGGCATATCTGTGTCCGACAATGTCAGCAAAGCTTTTTATGTTTTTGGGGTTGCCTTTTTCTACCATAAGGCCCTGGATTCTGCCGATACCTTTAATGAGAGTTGCGCTTTGCGAATCCAGATATTTTTCTACATAGCTGTCGTTATACTGCCCTGTTTCAGTATCAAGAAGATGAGTACCGCCAAGGTGAGCCTGATTGAGCTTTACGGCATTCAGAGCACCCATACTTCCCACATGAGAGGAAGAAACAGAATAGGGATAGCCCTTGATTTTTAAAAGGTCGTTGATTTCATCAATTATCGGATCATGACTACCTGTTACGATTATTGAATTTTCAATATCCTTAACGTCATTAACCAGAATAACCTCAACTTTTTTACCCTGCTCTATACCCTCACAGTTCTGCGGTATAACAATAATACCATCCGCCTTGGTGAAGCTTGTAACAATGCCAGCACCTCTGGGAAGGGGTACAGCAACATAGCTCTCACCGATTTTACCAAGAGTTACACGAACATATTCTCTGTATTTAAGTGAAGAAATAATACGCTTGCCTAAAACTGCGGTGATTTTATTTTCAGCTTTAACCGCCTTATGTGAAAGAAATGCTGTAAGGTCTTTTACAATTTCTCTCATTACAACTATTGCAGAAACCGGGTAACCGGGAAGTCCCACAACGGGTGTGCTGCCGATTTTACCGAGCACGGCAGGCTTACCGGGCTTGATTGCTATGCCGTGAACACAGACCTCACCAAGCTCCTTTATTATGTCACAGGTGTAATCGTCCCTGCCGGCAGATGAGCCTGCAAGAATAAGCACCGCATCATATTTTTCCGATGCATCCCTGACCGCTTCCTTAAGCAAATCTTTTTTATCGGGGATAATGGGATAAACAACTGTGTCTGCATCCCACTCCTTGAGCATTCCTGAGAAAATTGAGGAATTGAACTCAATGATTTCTCCCCTTTGAGGATTATCCGTAGGTGCAACTATTTCATCGCCTGTGGGAATAATTGCAACTGTAGGCTTCTTTATAACGTTAGCCTTTGTAATACCGCCTGCAAGCATAGCTCCGCAAAGCGAAGGCGTAACCACTGTAAAGGAGGGTGCAATCATATCACCCATGCAGATGTCCTCACCTATTTGTCTTACATTCTGAAAAGGATGCACAGATGCAATAATTTTAATCTTGCCCTCATCCTCAAAGGAAAGATCCTCAACCATAATTACGGCATCCTTATCATCGGGTATTGCATCACCTGTGTCAACAACGGTGTACATATCGGGCGTGAGGGTAACAGGAGTATTTTCGCTTGCTGTATAGGTATACCGAGCCTTTACGGCAACACCGTCCATAGCAGAAGCATTGTAATGAGGGCAGCAGATTTTTGCATACACCGCCTTAGAGAGCACTCTGCCTACAGCTTCCGTCGAGGGAATTTCTTCAGTTTTATAAGTAAAGTCCTTTTTTATAAGAGCAAAGAATTTTTCTTTTGCTTCTTCTAAAGGTATATTATCAAGATAATTATGCTTCATAATTTTTCACCTTAAAACAAATGTACTGTAACCTTTTCGTCCTTGAAAAGACCTTCTTTATTACGGGGAATAACAACAAATCCGTCGGCTGATGAAAGCATAGAAACAAGACCGCTTTTAAAGAAAAGAGGCTGTGCCTTTGAGCCTTTGAGAATAACGGGAATAAGCTCTTCTCTTCCGTGGTTTGAGGATATGCTTTCGCTGATTTCCGCCGAAACAGTAAGAGGCTTATTTTCCTGTCCACTGCAGAAGCGAAGCAGATTCATAACAACGGTTTTGGTTATAAGGTAAGCCGCCGCAGGGTGTCCCGGCAGGCCGAAAACAGCCTTGCCCTTTACCTTACCGAAAATCGTCGGCTTCCCGGGTTTAACGGCAATTCCGTGAAAAAACACCTCGCCGTTTTTATCGATAACAGCAGCTGTCATATCCTTGGCACCTGCCGAGGAGCCGCCTGAAATCAGTACGGCATCACATTCGTCTGTGGCTTTCTGCAAGGTGCAGTAAAGCTCATCAAAGTCATCCTTTACTATTCCGTATTCAATAGCCGCATATCCGTTTTCTTTAATAAGTGAGGCTAAAAAACGACTGTTTATGTCACGGATTTTGCCAAGGGGAACACTTTCCTCAACGGGAACTATTTCGTCACCGCTTGAAATAATACCGACAGTAAGCTTCCTTACACATTCAACCTCAGTAATACCAAGAGCACAAAGGATGCCGATGTGCTTTGAGGTGATTTTTGTACCTTTTTTTATAACTGTCTGTCCGATTTTTACATCGTCGCCTTTTTTAGTAACATTTTGAAATGGACTTACCGCTTTAAAAACAAGACAAGTACCGTCAATAAGCTGTTCAGTATGCTCAACCATAACAACACTGTCTGCACCCTCAGGGAGCATACCGCCCGTTGAAATTTTTATGCATTCACCGCTTGAAACAGCATTTTTTGCCTCTTCCCCCATAAGGATTTCACCTGTAAGAGAAAGCATAGTGGGAATGCTCTCACCAGCACCGAAGGTGTCGGAGGATAAAACCGCATAGCCGTCAACGGTACTTCTGTTGAAGGGCGGAATGTTTTCGTTTGATATGATATCTTCTGCAAGCATTCTGCCTAAGCAGTTGCATATATCAAGTTTTTCACTTGCAATTTCATAAGCTGAAAATTCGGCCTGTGTTATCTTAATCGCTTCTTCAAATGAAACGACGTTAAGCATCATAGCCGTCACCTGCCTTTGTATCAGTTTTGATTTTACCGTCGCAAAGCTCGATAATACGAAGATTTTTCAAATCAGGATATTCTCCCGTATGTGTTGTCATAACAAGGGTACAGCCTGTTTTTTCGCAATATTTGCCGATAAGCTGATTAATAAGCTCTCTGCCCTTACTGTCAGCGGCACTCGACGGCTCGTCAAGCAAAATTATGTCACCCTTTTTACAAAGCACTCTCGCAAGGGCAAGGCGCTGACATTCACCGCCTGAAAGGGTTTTGGCGTTCTTTCTTTCAAGATGCTTCAGATTGAATGCGTTGAGTAGGTCTTCACACAGCTCATGCTTATCTTTTCTGTTGCCGACAAGACAATAAAGTATGTTGCTTTTTACGCTTTTATTAAAGGGTATACTTTGCTGTGGCAGATAGTAAATCTGCCCCTTTGTAAACACATCGCCCTCTGTTTTATTTTCCGTGCCTGCAAGTATTTTTAAAAAAGTGCTTTTACCGCTGCCGTTATGACCTGTGAGGATGATATGCTCACCCTTTCTGATTTCAAGCTCATGAATATCAAGTACAGTTCTGTCGCTGTAAAGCATTTTAAGATTTTTAATTTTTATCATTGCTCATCCTCCTTTGTAAGAAGTGAAGCAAGAATGTTTACACCAAAGGATATGATGAGAAGAACAATGCCAAGAGCAAGTGCAAACTCAAAATTACCCTTGTTTGTTTCGAGCATAATCGCTGTTGTCATAACTCTTGTTTTCCATTGAATGTTGCCGCCTACAAGACTTACTGCACCAACCTCGGCTATTGATCTGCCGAAGGCTGTGAGCACAACACTGATGAGTGCAGTTCTGTTTTGTGAAAGGAAAAGTCTCATTGTTTTAATTTTTCCGAAAGAAAGTCCTTTTGCAGTTTCAATAAGACTTTTACCGTTTACAGAGCACACGCCCGATGTAAGACTTATCACAACAGGGGTTATAAGAAGACATTGTGCAACCACCATTACCTCAACGGTAAAGAGCATACCCAATGAGCCTAAGAGCCCGTACTTGGTAAATAGCAGATAGACAATCAGGCCTGCCACAACCGGTGGCAAGCCCATTAAAGTATTAATTATTTTTTTGATTGTCCGTTTACCTCTGAAGCTTGTGCTTGTCATAAGTACGCCCAAGGGCATACCGATAAGACAGGAAATCGTCGTTGAGAAAAATGACATACGCAGAGTAACACCGATTATCTGCAGAATTTCTCTATCCATTGACAAAAGCATTTCAAAGGCTTCTGTTATCTTTTCCAAAATTATTCTTCAATAAGATAGAAGAGAGCCTGACCGTACTGTTCTTCACCGTACTTTGCAATAAGTGCTGAAGCTTCGTCGCCTGTGAGCCACTCGATAAGAGCCTTTGCACCCTCTGTGTTGATACTGTCAAGCTTTTCGGGATTACATTCGATAAGAGAATATGTATTCATCATATCATCGCCCTCAGCAAGGATGATTTCAAGGTCGAGGTCAGCCTTGTTTGAAAGGAAGGTAGCCTTATCTGTAAGACAGTAAGCACCCTGCTCACTTGCCATTGTAAGGCATGCACCCATACCCTGACCTGCGTTTATGTACCAGCTTTCTGTTGCTGCATCGGGAACATTATCGCCCCAGATTTTAAGCTCAGCCTTGTGAGTACCGCTTTCGTCACCGCGTGAGATAAACTTTGCTTCTGCAGCAGCAATTTTACCGAAGGCTTCGGCTGCATTTGCACTGTCCTTGATACCTGCAGGATCATCAGCAGGGCCTACAACTACGAAGTAGTTATACATAAAAGGAATTCTTTCTACACCGTAGCCGTCAGCAATGAAAGTTTCTTCGCTTGCCTTTGCGTGAACAAGGATAAGGTCAGCGTTACCGTCAACAGCCTTCTGAATAGCAGCACCTGTGCCTGCGGACTGAACCTCAACAGTGTAGCCTGTTGCCTTTTCAAAAACAGGAAGAAGGTAAGGAAGAAGACCGGAGTCGTTAACAGATGTGGTGGTTGACATACGGATTACAGGATTTGCAGGTCCGTCAGGTGTTTCATTACCGCCGCAGGCAGCAAAGCAAAGCACCATAACGAGTGCAAGAGAGAGTGCGAGAAGTTTTTTCATAATTCATTCTCCTTTTCAATCACGGAAGGTACAACAGTTTCCCATATATACCCTTTGACCGGTACCTGTATAAATTTCTCCCACAGGCAGTGTTTTTTCGGTCACGCACGGGATTTCATAGGTTTCCCCTTAGAAAGGCCGTGTCGGAATATGAATTAATGCGGTTAACCGCCAACTTCCGACAAGCAGATATTTTGATAAAAGTTAATAAAAATATCTCTTAAATGTTGTAAATTTTGTATCTTTATGATATTATATATTAAAACAAGAAATATTTCAAGTGGGAAGTGATAAAAAATGATTTTTTCAGTTTTAACAGTCAGTGACCGATGCTCCAAAGGTATATGTGAGGATAAAAGCGGACCGCTGATTGTCGAGTTTCTCACTCCCTACGGAAAAACCAAGGAATATATCACTGTTCCTGACGAACAAAAAGAAATTGAAAAAGCTCTGATTTACCTTTGTGACGATGTTAAAGCAGATATTGTTTTCACTACGGGAGGTACGGGCTTTGCCCCGAGAGATGTAACCCCCGAGGCCACAAAGGCCGTCTGGGACAGAGAGGCTCCCGGTATAGCCGAGGGCATAAGACAAAAAAGTATGGAAATTACTCCCAAGGCAATGCTTTCAAGAGCCGTATCCGGTATAAGAAAAAACACACTTATCATCAATCTGCCCGGCAGCCCCAAAGCTGTAAGGGAATCTCTTGAATTCGTTCTTCCTGTGCTTCCTCACGCTGTAGAGGTTTTAAGCGGCGATACACTTAATTGCGGCGGCAGTTACACAAAAGGCGGTGATTAATTGAGCTTAAAGAATGTTACTCAGCTTTTCAGCATTGATAAAAAAACTGCCTGTATTGTCGGTTGCGGTGCTCTGGGCACTAATGCCGCAGTACATCTTGCAGGTGCGGGAGTAAAAAAACTGTATCTCTGCGATTTTGACACCGTAAGCCTTTCTAATCTCAACCGACAGTTTCTATACAAAAAAACAGACGGAGACTTTTTGAAATGCAAGGTACTCAACGACAGATTGTCGTATTATTCAACGGAAACCGAATATGTTTCCGTAGTGAGAAAGATTTTATGCGCAGAGGATCTTTCCTTTGCAGAGGATTGTGATATTATCCTTTGCTGCGTTGACAATGCCGTTGGCAGAAGAGCCATTACAGACTTTGCCGCAGCTAAAAATATACCTGCGGTTTTCGGCGGCGTTGACGGCTTTTACGGCACTGCATATCTCTATATCCCACATAAATCTCCTTGCCCTGACTGTGCGGGAATTATAAATGACATCTCCGTCAGAAGTTCCGTTTCATCTTCTGCCGGAATCATCGGCTCGATGGAGGTTAATCTCGCAGTCAGATATCTCCTGACAAACGATATTAACTCAGCAGGCAAGCTGTTTATTTTTGACGGTGACCTGTGGGATACCCTTATTATAAGACCAAGCCCCGAATGTAAAATATGTAATATACAAGAGGTGAAAATATGACAAACTTAAAAGGTTATATGGGCAAAGTACTCTTTGTTGACCTTAGTAAAAAGACTTACAGTGAGTTTCCCTGGACAGATGAAGACAGAAAGAGAACCATAGGCGGTAAAATTATGGCGGCTGATATATTGCTTCAGCACATAAGGCCCGGTATGAAGGCCTTTGATGAGGATAACTGGCTTGTTATCACGACCGGCCCTCTCACACGCTGTAAAACGCCCTCATCAACCCGATTCAACATTTCTACGGTATCACCCCTTACGGGTATCCTCACTTCTTCAAACTGCGGCGGACCTTTCGGCAGAAGACTCAAAAAGTGCGGTTGGGATGCTATGGTTATCACAGGTAAAGCAAGCGAACTGACTTGGATCGAAATTGTTGATGATCAGATTACCTTCCACGATGTGCCCGAGTACAAGGGTATGCTTACCGGTGAAATACAAAAGCTGTTCAAAGGGGGCACGAGTCCTCTTGTAATCGGTCCGGCCGGCGAAAACAAGGTTCTCTATGCAGGTGTATTCAGCGGAGAAAGAACAGCCGGCAGAGGTGGTGTTGGTGCTGTTTTCGGCGACAAGAATCTTAAAATCATTACTGCAAATGGCTCTAAGGATGTTGAAATATACGATAAAGAAAAGCTTGACGCTATAACAGAGCAGTGGAAAATGCAGCTTCTCCGTCACCCCATTACAGGTGCTCAGCTTTCAAAGCTCGGCACAGCAGGTCTCGTTGCACCTATGCAGGCGCACCGAATTCTTGCAACAAAGAACTTCAGCGACGGCAGATTTGACAATTTTGAAAAAGTTTCGGGTGAAGAGCTCAGTGAAAAATATCTTGTAGGTAACGGCAACTGCTACTCCTGTCCTATGCGCTGCGAAAGACGTGTTAAGGTTGACGGAAAGAATGTAAAAGGCCCTGAGCTTGAAACACTCGGTCTTCTTGGCCCTAACATTATGAATGATGACATTGAAAAAATTCTCCGTTGGAACTACGAGCTTGACGAGCTTGGTATGGACACAATTTCATGTGCAGGCTCAATTGCATTTGCAATGGAACTTCAGGAAAAAGGTATGTGGGACAGCGGTCTTGAATTCGGCAAAACCGATAACCTCAGCGAGGTATTCAAGCTTATTGCCAACAGAGAAGGCATAGGTGATATTCTCGCAGACGGCACAAAGCGTATGAGCGAAAAATTCGGAGGCAAGGAATTTGCAATTCACGCAAAGGGTATGGAGCTTGCCGCTTATGAGCCCAGAGGCGCTGTCGGTCAGGGACTCGGATATGCAACCGCAAACCGTGGTGGCTGTCACCTCAACGCAGGTTATATGGTTGTTCTTGAAGGTCTGGGTCTTAATATGAACTCCTACACAGCCAAAGGTAAGGCAAGCCTTGCAATTATGTTCCAGAACACCATGGAGGCCGCTTCAGCTGCAGGCTGCTGTGTATTCACCTCATATGCAATTCTCCCATGGTTCATTGTTGCAAAGCCCACAAGCTTACTGACAAGAATCGTTCAGCAGGCATTTAAATTCCTCACACCGATTCTCTACATCGGTATGCAGTATCCTCAGATTCTTGCATTTAACATACCTCTTATTCAATATCCGAGAGCCATCAACGCAGCCTGCGGAACAAAGCACACAATGGGCAGCTTTATAAAAGCCGGTTCATACGGCTACAACGTTGAAAGAGTCTGCAATGTAATCTTAGGCCTTCCCGTTGGTAAGGATACGGATACACTGCCTGAGCGACTAACCAAAGAAGAGCAGGTGCCCGGAGTTAAAAAGACAAAGGTACCTCTTGACAAAATGAAGAGGAGCTATTACATTATCCGAGGCTGGAAGAACGGCGCACCTACAATGAGAATGATCAAAAAGCTCGGAATCAGACTTCCCGAATGCGCAAAGGAGGTTTACCCTTATGGTAAAGGTTAAGATTTTTGGTGTCATCCGTACAACAACAGGCTTCAGCTATCTTGAAACAGAATCAAAAACTGTCAATGACATTTTTGAGGTTATTTCATGGAGGATGTCTCAGGGCTACGAGGAAGATAAAGAAGAGCTTGAGCGCATGAAAAACGACCCGAATGTCAAATATATAAAGCCTAAAAATCCGGCTCTTGAATACCACGACAAGCTTCAGTTCAAGGATGCCGTAGTATATGTCAACGGTGAAAGATGTATGAGAAAAGGCAAAAAGCTTACAGACGGTGACGAGGTATGGCTTCTTTCACCTGCAGCAGGCGGTTGATTAAAATTAAATACAGTAAGCTGCAAGTCCGAAACGATTTGCAGCTTTTTTCTTTTAGTATCAAATCAAATGAATACATATAACTTATATAATCACAGTATAATTTACAGAACAAAAAAAATTATGCAAGGAGTTAAATTATGCACCAACTCATCCAACTGATTCTACAAAACCTGACCTTTTTCGCTCTGCACCTTAAAAGCCTCAACTCCTTCCCTAAACCGCTTTCTGCCTCAAAAGAAAAGGAATTGCTTACCCGAATGAAAAGTGGCGACAAGTTGGCAAGAAGCACCCTTATTGAGCATAATCTCCGCCTTGTGTCCCACATTATCAAGAAGTACTACGCCAACTATGATGAGCAAGAAGATTTAGTTTCCATAGGCACTATCGGGCTTATTAAAGCTATTGACAGCTTTGATGCTGATAAAGGGGTCAGGCTTGCCACCTATGCTGCAAGGTGCGTGGAAAACGAAATTCTGATGCATTTCAGGGCAAAGAAGAAGGACTCTAACAACATTTCCGTCAACGAGCCCATTGACACAGACAGTGAGGGCGAACCTCTTACAATTATCGACACAATTTACTGCGACGACACCATAAGCGACGATATTGACCTCAAAAATAAAACTCAGGCACTATACAAATACATTGAGGAAATCACCGATGACCGTGATAGAGAGATAATTATCAAGCGCTACGGACTCTATAATCAGAAGGAGCTTACACAGCGTGAAATTGCTTCTGAAATGGGCATTTCAAGGTCGTATGTGTCGAGAATTGAAAAGAGAGTGCTTGAGGAGCTTAAGGGTAAATTTGAGGCGAAACGGTGAAAAAGGCGGAAGCCTTATTTAGAGTTAAGAGTTGAGAGTTAAGAGTTAAGATGTGGGGAGCTACGCTCCGATTGTAACTGACGATACATTTAAGTTAACTGTTAACATAAAAAGCTCAACATATAAGCAAAACTCCCACCTTAATTGGCGGGAGTTCGTTTTATTTTTTTGTAGAATTTTAAGCGCAATTTTGCATTTTGCTTTGCCGTCCCCTTCAGGGAAGGTGGCACACAAATTGTGACGGAAGGGGCTGCATTTTGCATTTAGAAAGTGGGTTTTTCAAACGAAATCTTACCCATTTTGCCGCTGCGGTATTCTTCAAGAAGCATATTCGATGCACGCTCGGTGTTAACCTCGCCACCCTTGATGAGCATACCTCTTTCTCTGCCGATTTCTTCGAGGATTTCCCAGGGCATAACTGCGTGCAGGTCGGGAATGTTCTTCAGCTTGTATCTGCTGAGAAGCTTATCCTCATAGCCGTCGGTAAGCACCTCAATAAGGCGTACAGCCATAAGCTCACTGTCAAGCACATCATTCTTTACTGAGCCGATGAATGCAAGTCTGTCCCCTACCTTGGGGTCGTCAAATTTCGGCCACAGCACACCGGGAGTGTCAAGAAGCTCAATGCCTGAGCCGATTGCAAACCACTGATTCTGCCTTGTTACACCGGGCTTGTCGGCAACCTTAGCTCTGTTTTTGCCTGCCATTTGGTTGATGAATGAGCTTTTGCCTGTGTTGGGAATGCCCACAACCATCATACGAAGAGCCTTGCCGGGCATACCTCTCTCTTCATTTTTCTGAATGGTCTCCTTAAGCACCTCACGTACAAGCTCACCGTATTTGTTGAGACCCTTGCCTGTACGGCAGTCAACGGGCAGAGCGTACTGTCCCTTGCTTCTGAAATATTCGACCCACTGTCTTGTGATGTTATCGTCAGCCATATCGCACTTGTTGAGAAGTACAATTCTGGGCTTTTTCTGTGTAAGCTCGTCAAGCTCGGGATTACGGCTTGAATAAGGAATACGTGCATCGAGAAGCTCCGTTACGGCATCAACCATAGGCAGACTTTCCTTGATAAGGCGTCTTGTTTTTGCCATATGACCTGGGAACCATTGTACGGTTTGTTTCTGATTGTCAGACATTGTTATTCCTCCTTGTTGGTTTATGATGGTGTTTAGTGCGGTGATTAGTGCGGACACGGCAAGCCGTGTCCCTACTGTAACGAATTTGTTGATTTTGTTAAACAGGTCAGGCGGACGGCCAATGGCCGCCCCTACGAATCATTTTCAGATTTCGTCAGTATATAATCGGAGCGAAGCGTTATAATCGCCAAACCTTATCTTGCCTGCCCTGAAAGGGAAGGGGGACCGCTTCAGCGGTGGAAGGGTTTCAACTTCACACTCCACACTTCACACTCCACACTTTAAATGTTTGTGTAGGTCAGACGGACGGCCAATGGCCGCCCCTACGAATCATTTTCAGATTTCGTCAGTATATAATCGGAACGAAGTGACCCACAACTTCACACTCCACACTTCACACTCCACACTGTAAAAAGTCCGCTTCACAAAAATGCAAAGCGGTTAAATTTTTATACTACTTTCCAGTCTGAGAATGAGTTAAGCTTAACTCTTCCGTATTCGTCGCCTGCAAACATGCGGTACTTAACTACACCGAGAATGTAGTTTTCGTCAATAAAGCCGATTTTGTCGCTGCGGCTGTCAGTTGAACCCTGACGGTTGTCACCCATTACAAAAACATGACCCTCAGGCACTGTTACAGGGAACTGCACACCCTCGTTGTTTGTTGTGGGATTATTGATGTAGGGCTCGTCAAGAAGCTCACCGTCAACATAAACATCACCTGTAGCAAAGTTGATGTCAACCACCTGATTTTCAGTTGCGATAATTCTCTTAACAATAGGCTCGTTGAACCAGTTAGGCTGAGTTACAATAACCACCTGACCGTATTCAGGATTGCTGTCGTAAGCAGAAACCATAAGCCAGTCACCGTCGTGGAGAGTGGGCACCATTGATGAGCCAACAACACCTACAATACGGAAAACGAAGGTGAAAATTAGCATAATTGTAACAAGAGCAACAGTAAGAACTGAAGCCATATCATAGATGTTTATGATTGCCTTATCTTTGAATGTAAGCTCTGATTTATCTTTTTTAGTAATATCTTTAATCACGGAAATACGACCTTTCCAAAAATTAATCTACTTTCATATTTTCAAAATCGATACGGCTTATTTCACCGCTTTCATCATCGATATTTACAACTCGGTATCTGACTACACCTAAAATGTAGTTTTCGTCAATAAAGCCTATCATTTCGCTTCGGCTGTCCGTTGAGCCCTGACGGTTGTCACCCATTACGAAAACATGACCTTCGGGCACTGTTACAGGAAACTCTACACCCTCGCTGTTTGTTGTGGGGTTGTTGATATACGGCTCGTCAAGAAGCTCACCGTCAACATATACCTTGCCTGAAGTGAAATCAATATCAACTGTCTGATTTTCAGTTGCGATAATTCTTTTTACAACAGGCTTGCCGAAATCATTGGGCTGTACAGATATAATAACCTGACCTCTTTGGGGCTTACCGTCAAAGGCAGTAACAACAACTCTGTCGCCATCCTCCAGGGTGGGAAGCATTGAAGTGCCCTCGATACCTGAAACTCTGAATCCGAAGGTAAAAATAAGCATAACCGCTACCATACCTACGGCAAACATTGAGAAGTTCTCGTAAAAGGAAATAATGAGCTTTTCTCTGAGAGTACGCTCGCTTTTATCTTTCCTTGCTATATCTTTAATCATATAAATCACCTCAGATTTAATCTTAAGTGACCTACCATAATTTAACTTAAAAACAAAAAGAAGAAAAGGAAGGGCTTATACCCTTCCTTCCATCTGCGAGACTTATCAGCCGATCTTTTCCTTAACCTTAGCTGACTTACCAACTCTGTCACGAAGGTAGTAAAGCTTGCTTCTGCGAACCTTACCGTTTCTGATAACTTCAACCTTAGCAACGTTGGGTGAGTGTACGGGGAATACTCTTTCAACACCTACGCCGTATGATACACGACGAACTGTGAATGTTGATGATACACCGCTGCCCTTAACTGCAATGATTGTACCTTCGAATACCTGAATTCTTTCTCTTTCGCCTTCGCGAATCTTAACGTGTACACGAACTGTGCTACCAACGTTGATTTCAGGTACTTCTGCCTTGAGGCTTGAGTCTGAGATGAGTTTGAGTGCGTCCATTGATTTTTATCCTCCTAAATTCTGCCACGTTCATGCCGTAAATTCTCTTCGGCAGAGGACCGCTTGCTATTATACTGACTGAATTCAGCCGGCATTGACGCTACGCCGCATAACACGGCTCACACGAATGCTTTGGTATTATATCAGATGTTTATAGAAAAATCAAGTGTTTTTGGAAAATATTTTGCATTTAATCAACAAAACTTCTCTCCGTTTTCAAGCATTAACTGCTTTCTTACAAGAGTATATGAAGCACCCTCATTATTCTTCACAATTTCGTCAGCGAGAAGTGAGGGGTTGATGTTTGTTGTTGAGCCTGCGGGAAGAGTTACTGAAAGCTTTACCCTTTCGCCCATAACGCCCACACTGTACTCCTTTATGTGCTCCATAAGGTCAATGTCCTTCAGCACTTTATGTCTTCCCTTTTTACCCAATTTCTGAACAATAAGGCTATCCTGTGAAAGCATTTCTTTTATTGCTTCTGAAAGAGCTTCTCCGTCAGCTTCAGTATCAAAAAGAATATCAAATTCACCAAGAGCAATTACCTTAGGGTCGTGCACAGGGTTGGTTACATCAGTGATTTCAATTCCCGGAGGCATAGCACCCTTGAGAAGCTCAAAAATGCCCTCGTTGGTGATGTCACCCTCAATGCGTACATCCATACTCTCGCAAAGGCTTTCCATACCAAGTGAAAGAGGAAGAGCAAAGGTCATATACGGATGAGGATTGTAGCCCTCAGTGTACCATAAGGGAAGCTTTGCACGTCTTACTGTGCGTGTCATCGCTCTCATTAAATCAAGGTGTGACACATATCGGCTCATACCCATTTTCTTAAACCATATTCTTACACATCGCATGACATTCACCTCCGTTGATCATATTACTGCCGCAGCCTGCACACTTGATTCTGCAGTGCGGTGTTGTTTCGCTTTCGTAAGCCTTTTTGCTTTCTTTAATGAGAAAATCCTTTCTGATGCCGTAATCAAGGTGATCCCAGGGAAGAATTTCTGTGTATTCTCTTCTTCTTGAATTGTAGAAAAGAGGGTCAATTCCGCATTTCTCGAAGCTTTCGAGCCAGGTGTCGAAAAGGAAGGTATCATCCCAGGAGTCAAACTTACAGCCGTTTCTCCATGCAGTTTCAATAACATCACTGAGTCTTCTGTCACCACGAGCCATAACACCCTCAAGGAAGCTGATGTTAACCTTGTGGTAGCTTACGCTGATTTTCTTTGTCTTAACGGATGAAAGAAGATGATTCTGCTTAGCCATAAGCTCATCAACAGTGTCCTGAGGCTCCCACTGGAAGGGAGTGAAGGGCTTCGGTACAAATGAAGCAACGCTGATGCTTACCTGAACACCCTTGCCCTTGGGCTTGTCCGGATTACGGTAAAATTCATTTACAACCTTCTGTGCAAGCTCGGCAATACCTGCAACATCATCGTAGGTCTCTGTGGGAAGACCCAGCATAAAGTAAAGCTTAACTGATGTCCAGCCACCCTGGAATGCCTTAAGGGCAGTTGAAAGCATTTCTTCTTCGGTTACATTCTTGTTTATTGCGTCACGAAGTCGCTGTGTGCCTGCTTCAGGAGCAAAGGTAAGACCGCTTTTTCTTACCTTGCTGAGGTATTCTCTCAGCTTTTCTGAGAAGTTATCAACACGCAGTGAGGGCAGAGCAAGGTTAACCTTTTCGTCAATTGTCCAGGAAAGAAGCTTTTCCATAAGCTCCTCAAGCTGTGTATAGTCACTTGTTGAAAGAGATGAAAGTGAAATTTCATCATAGCCTGTATTTTTGCAGAGAAGCTGACACTGAGCGTTTATTGTGTCGGGTGACTTCTCTCTTATGGGTCTGTAAATAAAGCCGGCCTGACAGAAACGGCAGCCTCTTATACAGCCACGGAAAATTTCTTCAACAACTCTGTCGTGCACAACCTCAATAAAGGGCACGATGAATTTATCGGGATAATGAACGGTGTTAAGGTCTTTAACAACTCGCTTTGTTACCTTTTCGGGTGCAGTTTCTTTGCTTGTTACAGCCTTTATTGTACCGTTCTCGTTATATTCAACATCGTAAAGGGAGGGCACATAAACGCCCTTTATCTTTGCTGCTTCAAGAAGAAAAGCCTTCTTTGTCCAGCCTTCCTTCTTAGCCTTTATAAGAAGGTCGTAAAGCTCGTCAGACACTTCTTCACCGTCACCAAGCATAAAAAGGTCAAAGAAGTCCGCAATAGGCTCAGGATTACAAGCACAGGGACCGCCACCGCATACAATGGGTGTAAGGTCAGTTCTGTCCTTTGCTCTTACAGGAAGACCTGCAAGGTCAAGCATATTGAGAACATTGGTAAATGAAAGCTCATACTGAAGAGTGAAGCCGATAAGGTCAAACTCTGACAACGGGTCACCGCTTTCGAGAGCGAAAAGAGGAAGCTTTCTTTCTCTCATTTCCTTTTCCATATCGTGCCAGGGTGCAAAAACTCTCTCGCACCATACATCATCACGGGCATTTGCTGCTGAATAAAGAATCTTTATGCCAAGGTGAGACATACCGATTTCGTAGCTGTCAGGAAAACAGAAGGCATATCTGAGATCTACCTTGGTTTTATCCTTCATAACGCTATTCAGCTCACCGCCTGTGTATCTGCCGGGCTTTTGTACAAGTGGAAGTATCTTCCCTATTTCTTTACTGACCATGTATTTTTAACTCCGTTTCTGTTAGTAAGTATATAGCTACAGCTATCAAGCTGAAATTTACATTTATAAATGCACAGTACAAAGCTGTGAAGGCTGAAAACACAAGAAAGAATATCAGTGAAATCAGGCTTGTAATTTTCTGTGTTCTCTCTTCGCCCCATTTCATCAGAAGAAAAAGCTTAATCACTCTTCCCATATCAAGGCTTTTCAGCGGAAGAGAATTCATAAATGCAATAAGTACATTAATTATCGCAAAAATCAGAGCAGAATGCAAGTGAAAAATGATATAAATAATGAAACTTATCAAAAAAAGTATAAAATTTGCTATGATTCCACCAAGAGAAACCGCAATTTCCTTTTTATATGACAGTGAAGAAAAGGAAAGCTTTTCAATTCTCACCCCGAATGCACCGAAAATTATCCTCTCAATTTTCTCACCGAAAAGCTTCATCATAAAAAGATGACCGCATTCGTGAAGAAGTGAGGAAAGTACAGACAAAAGCACAATTCTCTGGTCGGAGAAAAGAAGCATCAGCGTTACAACAAGCACAAAGGAAAAGCCGAATTCAACCCTTGTGCCCTTAGCTTCAAGAAGCATTCTCTAAAAGCGGATAAGGGTCGGTTTTCACGCCCTCACGGATAACCTCAAAATGAAGGTGCGGACCTGTTGACATACCCGTTGAGCCCACAAGGGCAATTGTTTCGCCCTGACGGATTACAGCACCCTTTTCAGCGAGAATTTCACTGCAGTGGCAATAAAGAGTGGTAAGACCGCCAATATGCTCAAGATAGATGTACTTCCCTGCCCTTTCGTCCTCGCCTGTTTTTTCCACCTTACCGTCAAGTACAGCCCTGATTCTTGTACCCTTTTCTGCGGCTATATCAAGGCCTGTATGAAAGCCCTCCTTGTTGGTAATAGGATTTACCCTGTAGCCGAAATAAGAGGTATAACGACCGTTTTCTAAAGGCTTAAGCATAGCTTCGGAAAGCAGAGGCTTTTCAAAGGAGCAGTCTGACGGCAGCTCGTTATTCTCAACATCATCACCGCCCACAGCTTCGGTGGTTTCTTCTATGACTTCAGTGGTTTCTTCAGTTGTTTCTTTTTCTACTGCTTCTTCGGTGGTTGTTTCTTCCTTCTGAGCAAAGACAGCCTTCAGCGCACTTTCGTTATAAAAGTAATCTCTCACCGATGAAGCAATTGCAGTGAAATCATCCTTGGTGTAGCTGTGGCTCATAAGCCTTTCATAGTCTGCCCTTACGCTGTCGTTTCTTAAAATAAAAATTGCAAGAAGCAAAAGAGCACAAAGGATAAACTGACAAAGGGTAATTCTGCTGTAAAATTCTTTATTTGCGGTTTCTTTCTTGTTTTTCATAATTATCACCAGTAGATAAATATGAGCTTGGTGCGGCGATGTATGAATTTATTTTAAAGTTGAAAGTGGAAAGCATATTAAGAGTGTGGAGTGTGAAGAGTGGAGTGTGGAGTTGTGGTCACAAATTTATATTTCTTCAGATAGTAAGATACAGTCTG
>JBGVFK010000099.1:0-4011 GCA_045121075.1 Acutalibacteraceae bacterium
CCATCATGCCCACAGTCACACAGAAAATCACAGAGCTTTTCAACTACGCAGGTTAAGCGAAAACAAAAATAAATCTAAGAAAGAACGAGGTAAAAATTATGTTTAACAAGATTAAGTCAATGGCAACAGGTGTTGCAAACAAGGTAAAGGGTTTCGTTGCAGCAAAGGAAACCGAAATGGCAGCAAAGGCTCACGCAGTTCTCGACGGTACTGTTGCTGAAGCTTATGTGGACACAGGTGTTAAGATTCTCATCGCCGTAGTTATCGGTGCTCTTCTTCTCACACTCCTTTATGCTCTCTTCAACACAACCATCATGCCTACCGTAACCGAAAAGGTCGAGGGTCTTTTTAACTACGCAGGCTAAATAATTTAAACGGGCGGAGCAGAAAAAACTGCTTCGCCCACTTTTTTGAGGACTGATAACTATGACAAGATTTATACAACCAATAGGACCGATAAGACCTATATCACCTGAAAGACTTATGGAATTTAATTCGGAGGATTTTGTAACAACCATGTTGAGGTTAATTTGCATTTTTCTCTTTTATCTTACTATACACAAGATAACAAAGCTCATCGTGAGCAAAACACCGGGATTTCAAAAAGAAAGCAAAAAAATCCCAATATATCATTGCATCAGTATTATTCTTGTGTCAAGTTTGCTAATTGCTTTTGGTTGGTCAACAGAACTAATCAAAGGCATAATCTTTATGCAAATTCTTCTTTATGCTTCGGTATCTGATATACAGACACATGAAGTAAAAGATTTTGTTTCGGTTTTGATATTCATTACAGGCTTCATAGGTGTAACACTTACGAATATTCCAATGATGCTTTTAAGCGGTTTTATTATCGGCGGAATGTTGTTAATCTGTGCTATGGTAAGCGGAAACAGACTTGGCGGTGCTGATGTTAAAATATGTGCTGCTTGTGCTTTTCTGCTTGGATTTTCCAAAAGTGTAGCAGGTCTTATTATCGGTCTGATTGTTTCGGTGATAGCAAATCTAATCATTCAGAAACAGAAGAAAACAAAAAACCAACCTTTCCCACTCGTTCCGTATTTAAGCATTGGCTTTATGCTGATGTATTTCTGCTAAAGGAGGTATAGCAATGAAAAAGGAACCAGATTTTCTCACCGATTGGAAAATAATCGATGAAAGCAAAGTAAGACTCATTTACTCAAACGGTAAAGAGCTTACTGTGTCAAAGAAAGATTTTGACAGAACATTTATTACTTTTGTTAGTTCACCTCCCGAAGTAATAGAGCGAGATTTTTGTAATGAAGGAGTTGAAAAGAAATGAAAAACAGAACAGTGATAGGTATTGTCTGTATTGTACTTGCGGTGGCAGTAACCTTTGTTGTATCACCCCTTGTAAATAACATCTCTGATAAGAAAACCGAGGTAATCCGTTTCGTAACTGATGTATCTCACGGAACAGAGATTAAAGACACGGATGTTGAGCTTGTTAAAATCTCAAATTCTGCATTGCCCGAAAAGGTAATCAAAGACAAGAAAACTGTTGTCGGTAAATTTGCAACAGCAGATATTTTCAAAGGTGATTTTGCAACCGAAGGCAAGGTAACTGATAATGCTAATACGGCGAATGATGTGTTGGCATCGCTTAAAGGAGATAAGGTCGCAATGAGTATCACAATAGGCTCGTTTGCGGGTGGTTTATCCGGTAAGCTTGAAAATGGTGACATTGTAAGTATTTGTGTAACCGATAAGGATGACCATACAGAAATTCCTGCAGGTCTTAAATATGTGAAAGTAATAACAACAACCACATCAGGCGGTATTGATGAGAACGATGTTGTTGAAAATGAGGACGGCAGCTTTGAGCTTCCTACAACAATTACGGTTCTTGTGTCTGTTGAACAGGCAAAGATCCTTGCAAACTACGAAGAAAGTGCAGTAATGCACGTTGCTCTCGTTTACAGAGGTGACGATGCTACGGCAAATAAGTTCCTTAAAGCACAGGATGACTATTTCGCAAAAAAGAGTGTAAGTGAGGCGGATAAAAATGGCTAAAATCATTGCTGTAATCGGTTCACCCGGTAGCGGTAAAACAACCGTTACCCTTAAAATCGCTCAGGAGCTCTACTGCGCCACTACAAGCGGAGCAGTAATCTATCTTTCACCATCTCTGAAAATCCCTGCTTTGGGTGTTTTATTCCCGAATTATACGCCTGACAGTATATTCTCCCTCGGTAAGATGCTCGATAAGACAGATATTTATGAAGAGGATGTTCTTAACCACCTTGTAACGGTTAAGGCTATGAAAAACTTCGGTTGCCTCGGATACAAGGCTGGAGAAAACAGATTCTCATATCCTGACCTTACGGATGATAAGGTTAAAGCACTCTTTGATGTGCTTCATACTATGGCAGGTTATGTGTTTGTCGATTGTACAGAGGAAGAAAATGACCTCATTTCACAGTATGCCTTGGGTATGGCTGATGAAGTGATTATGGTTATTTCACCTGACCTTAAAAGTATGGTGTATGTTTCATCAAATGAAAGCAATCACACAGACAGAGCTATAAAGGTTCTTAATATCAATGAACACGAATTGTATTCTCCCATTGACGATATAAGAACCAATGTCAAAAACATCTCTTTTATCTTGCCTTACAGTAAGCAGATAAGAGGTCAGCATCTTGACGGTCTGCTTTATGAAAGAGCAAAAGATAAGAAGTATCGAACAGAGATTTCAAAGATTATTAACCGAATTATGTAAGAGAAAGGAAGAAATCACAATGAAAAAGATTTTTGGTATTCTTATGGCCGTTGCCGTTATTGCAACTGCATCAACTGTTGTAGCAAGTGCTGCTAACAATGAGGTTCCTGCTATTCCCGACACAGGAACAACCGAAAAAGACAAAACATCCCCTGAAGTAACAACAGCTGAGGAAGTGATTGATAATGCTGAAACTGCAACAACTGATGTGGAAACATCTGCCGATGCAGACGAAACAACAATGCCTGAATCTTCCGAAGGAGCTGAAAGTTCAGACAATACAGATAGCGAAATCACAGAGGAAGTTGAAAGTGCTACTGTTGAAGTTCTTGAGGACGGCGAAGCCGTGGAAGATGATAGTGAAGCGGTGAACGAAGAGGTTCCCGAAATTCCGCAGACAGGTGATAAAAGAAAGTTTTTCCCTGCTATTGCTACTTTCATTGTTTCCGGAATCGCTCTTGCTTATTGTGTTGTAAGGGGTAAAAAGAACAAAAAATCAAAGTGAACGGAGATTAAGTAATGCAGAAAATCATTGATTTTGTGCCGCTGTTATCGATGATTCAGGAGCATATCTCCTCTCGTTATGCGGCGGCACTTTCTGATTCAAGTAAATTGCCACAGCTACGAGCATATATTGAAAAATATCTTCGTGACAGTGGTTATGTTGTTGATGGCTTGACACAGACAGAGCTCGTCAACAAGCTTTATTCTGAAATGGCTGAATACTCCATTCTTACCAAGTATCTCGGTAGAGATAATATTGAAGAAATCAACATCAATGCTTGGAATGATATTGCAATAACTTACACATCAGGCAGAACTATAAAAGCAAAGGAGCATTTTTATTCTCCTTCACACGCTGTCGATATTGTTAAGCGTTTGCTTCATCATTCAGGTATGATAATCGATAACTCCACTCCCATGTCACAGGGTCACTTGCCTAATAATACCCGTATTACGGCACTTAAGGAGCCTCTTGTTGACGATGAAGTGGGTGTAAGTGTTTCTATCCGTCTTTTGCATCCGTCAAGAATTAACAGAAAACAGATTATTTCTTCCGGTAATGCAACTGAAAAGATGATTGATTTCCTTTGTATGTGTATGCGTTACGGTGTATCAATGGTTGTTGCGGGTGCAACAAGCTCAGGTAAAACAACACTTCTTAATGCACTACTCACTACAATTCCCGATGGTAAGCGAGTGTTCACCATTGAAACAGGTTCAAGAGAACTTTCACTTGTCCGAAAAAAGAAAGGCAAGGTAGTAAA
>JBGVFK010000100.1:0-23421 GCA_045121075.1 Acutalibacteraceae bacterium
CCATAGCTATGTCGGCGGACACGGCAAGCCGTGTCCCTACTGTAGCAATCCCGAAGGTTTCGTCAGTAATACAATCGGAGCGAAGCGACCCTTATTTTAACTTTCAACTTTCAACTTTAGACCATAGCTATGTCGGCGGACACGGCAAGCCGTGTCCCTACTGTAGCAATCCCGAAGGTTTCGTCAGCAATATAATCGGAGCGAAGCGACCCTCATTTTAACTTTCAACTTTCAACTTTTAACTTTATAAACAGCCTTTTCGGCAAAATATATAAAATATACACCTATGTTTTCATAATTTTTACAGCCTAACTACTTGAAAAAAAGTCAACAATGTTATAAAATGTCAGTGGTTATGTTTTATACTATTAAATGTAAATACGAAAGGAACGATACCAATGAACGTACTCAACAAAAAATCAGTTGAAGATATTGACGTAAAGGGCAAAAAGGTTCTTGTACGCTGCGACTTCAACGTAAAGATGGAAGACGGAGTTATCACAAGCGATAAGAGAATTGTTGCTTCACTCCCCACAATCAAATATCTTCTCGATAACGGCGCAAAGCTTATCCTCTGCTCACACCTCGGCAGACCCAAGGGTGAATTCAAGCCCGAATTTTCACTTGCTCCCGTTGCTGTAAGACTTGGCGAGCTTCTCGGCAAGGAAGTTAAGATGGCTAAGGACGTTGTTGGCGAAAGTGCTCAGGCTCTTGCTGCTGACCTTCAGGAAGGCGAAGTTCTTCTTCTTGAAAACGTTCGTTTCCACAAGGAAGAAACAAAGAACGATCCCGAATTCTCAAAGGCTCTTGCTTCACTTGCAGAAATCTATGTAAACGATGCTTTCGGTTCAGCTCACAGAGCTCACAGCTCAACAACAGGTGTTGCTGATTACCTTCCCGCAGTAGGCGGCTTCCTTATCCGTAAGGAGCTTGAATACATCGGCGGTGCTCTCGAAAGCCCCAAGAGACCTCTCGTTGCTATTCTTGGCGGCGCAAAGGTTTCAGATAAGATCGGTGTTATCACAAACCTTATGGAAACAGTTGATACACTTATCGTAGGCGGCGGTATGGCTTACACATTCTTCGCTGCTCAGGGTCACTCAGTTGGTACTTCAATCTGTGAAGAAGACAAGATTGACCTTGCTAAGGAAATGATGGAAACAGCTAAGGCTAAGGGCGTAAACTTCCTTATCCCCGTTGATAACAGAGTAGGTCTTGAATACAAGGCTGACACAGAACACAAGATTGTTGATTCAGACGACATTCCCGACGGCTGGATGGGTCTTGACATCGGTCCCAAGACAGAAGAACTCTTCGCTAACGCTATCAAGGGCGCTGGCACAGTTATCTGGAACGGACCTATGGGCGTTTCAGAATGGGCTAACTTCGCAAGCGGTACAATCGCAGTTGCTACAGCTATTGCTGAAAGCGGTGCTATTTCAATCGTTGGCGGTGGTGACTCAGCTGCTGCAGTTCAGAAGCTCGGCTTTGCTGACAAAATGAGCCACATCTCAACAGGTGGCGGTGCTTCACTTGAATTCCTTGAAGGTAAGGACCTTCCCGGTGTTGTTGCACTCAACGACAAATAATTAAACAGTAATATTTTCCGTACGCCCACCTATTGGTGGGTATACGGCTGTAATAAAGATAATAAAGGAGTATATTAAAATGAACAAAGCAGTTCGTAAAGCAGTTATCGCAGGTAACTGGAAAATGAATAACACACCCTCACAGACAACAGCTCTCATTAACGAAATGAAGCCCCTTCTTGCAGGCGCTGACTGTGAAGTAGTTCTTTGCGTACCCTTCGTAGACATCGCTGCAGCAGTTGAAGCAGCTAAGGGTTCAAACATCAAGATCGGTGCTGAAAACGTTCACTTCAAGGCTTCAGGCGCTTTCACAGGTGAAATTTCAGCTGATATGCTCAAGGAAGCAGGCGTTGAATACGTTGTAGTTGGTCACAGCGAAAGAAGACAGTACTTCGGTGAAACAGACCAGACAGTTAACCTTCGTTCACTCGCTGCTCTTAATGCCGGTCTCAAGCCCATCATCTGCGTTGGTGAAACACTTGAACAGAGAGAACTCGGCTACACAGAAACTCTTCTTAAGTTCCAGACAAAGATGGCTCTTACAAACGTAACAGCTGACCAGCTTAAGGATGTTATCATCGCTTACGAACCCGTTTGGGCTATCGGTACAGGCGTTACTGCTACAGCTGACCAGGCTGACGAAGGCAACAAGTTCTGCCGTGAAGCAATTGCTGAAGTTTACGGTGCAGACGTTGCTGAAACAGTTACAATTCAGTACGGTGGTTCAATGAACGCTAAGAATGCTGACGAACTCGTAGCTAAGGAAAACGTTGACGGTGGTCTCATCGGTGGCGCTTCACTTAAGGCTGAAGATTTCTCAGTAATCGTTAAGGCTGCAAGCAAATAATTTTAAAAGGCTGCTTGGTGCAGCCTTTTTTAAAGTTAAAATATAAAAGTTGAAAGTTAAAATGTGGTCGCGGATTTACTTAACTGCAAACTGACAGAAGCGCTCCGCAGAATCAGATTTAATCTGTTAGGTAAATTGCTGATTATAACGGACGCCCGATGGGCGCCCCTACGACTTTCTATTAGATTTTCGACAGTAATATAATCGGAGCGTAGCGACCCTTATTTCAACTTTTAACTTTCCACTTTTAACTTTTGTTTATAATCAGATTTCCAATTATTATCATAAAGAAAGGCATACGCATTATGAAAAAACCTGTTTTACTTTGCATTATGGACGGTTTCGGCAAGAATGAATCAGAAGTAGGCAACGCTATCTTCTCAGCTGAAACTCCCAATCTTGACAAAATCTTTTCAAGCAACCCCATGACATACATCGGCGCTTCAGGTATGGACGTTGGTCTTCCCGACGGTCAGATGGGTAACAGTGAGGTTGGTCACACAAATATCGGTGCAGGCCGTGTTGTTTATCAGGAGCTTACAAGAATCACAAAGTCAATCAAAGACGGTGATTTCTTTGAAAACGAAGCTCTTAAGGGTGCTATGGAAAACTGCCTTAAGAACGGCAGCGCTCTTCACCTTATGGGTCTTATGAGTGATGGCGGTGTTCACAGCCACAACACTCACATGTTCGCTATTGTTGAAATGGCTAAGAAGATGGGTCTTGAAAAAGTATTCATCCACTGCTTCCTTGACGGTAGAGACGTTCCTCCTGCATCAGGTGCAGATTTCGTTAAGGAAACCTACGAAAAGCTCGCTGAAATCGGTGTTGGTAAGGTTGCTACAGTTATGGGCAGATACTACGCTATGGACAGAGACAACCGTTGGGACAGAGTTGAAAAAGCTTACGCTGCAATGGTTTACGGCGAAGGTATCAAGGCTGACTGCGGTGTTGAAGCAATCAAGAAGTCATATGAAACAATTGACGGCGACGGCAAGTACCTTACAGACGAATTCGTTCTTCCCACAGTTTGCGCAGAAGATGCAACAATCGGTGAAAACGACAGCCTTGTATTCTTCAACTTCCGTCCTGACAGAGCAAGAGAAATTACAAGAACCTTTGTTGACGAAGCATTCGAAGGCTTTGAAAGAAAGAAGGGCTTCTTCCCTCTCTATTTCGTATGTATGACTCAGTACGATGCTACAATGCCTAACGTTCAGGTTGCGTTCAAGCCTCAGACTCTTGAAAATACATTTGGCGAATATCTTTCAAAGATGGGCAAGACTCAGCTCAGAATTGCTGAAACTGAAAAGTATGCCCACGTAACATTCTTCTTCAACGGTGGTGTTGAAAAGCAGTATGACGGCGAAGACAGAATTCTCGTTGCTTCACCCAAGGTTGCAACCTACGATATGCAGCCCGAAATGAGCGCTTACGAAGTTACTGACAAGGTTGTTGAAGCTATCAAGAGCGGCAAGTATGACGCAATTATCCTCAACTTCGCTAACTGCGACATGGTTGGTCACACAGGCGTATTTGATGCTGCAAAGGCTGCAGTTGAAGCTGTTGACACTTGCGTTGGCAAGACATACGATGCAGTTATGGAAATGGACGGCGTAATGCTCATCACAGCTGACCACGGTAATGCTGACAAGATGCTCGAAGATGACGGTACAGCATTCACAGCTCACACAACAAATCCCGTACCCTTCGTTGTATGCGGTTACGATTGCGAGCTTCGTGAAGGCGGTAAGCTTTGCGATATCGCTCCCACAATGCTCAAGATTATGGATCTCGCTCAGCCCGAAGAAATGAGTGGCGAAAGCATTGTAAAATAAATGAGCCCCTTCCGTCAACCTTCACCTAAAGGGGACGGCGAGGCAAAATTGCGATTAAAGTTTTATAAATGAGAAAATGTCATCCCACCAATCAAGGTGGGATGACATTTTATTTTAAGTATAAATTATTTTGTGAAAAGGCCCTTGAAGAAGTTAATAATTGAATCAATAAATCTTCTGAGAATGTCGAACCAGTTTTCCTTTTCGGTTTTGTTTGATTCATCATTGCCGTCATCAGGAGTTACTTCAGTTTCTGATTTTTCAATGGGAACAATTGTTTCAGCAGTAACTGCAGCATCAAGGAACTGAGGATAAAGCTCATTTGAGAACACATCAATATCTGTTGTGAGAATTGCTTCAATAAGCTTATCAATGCTTGCAGGGAAATGATCGTGATAGCTGTTCTTAATAAACCATGTTTTTTCAGGAAGTGCACAGGTTGAAGCATCTATCATATTGTCGGGTGAAAGGAACTTCTTATTCTCTTCACTGATTGAAGCAATATAATCAGCTGAAAGAGTCTTGCCGAAGTCTGCTACAGTAGCGCCGAATGATGTGTATTCTGTTTCTGCAATGCCGTCACTTGTGGGTTTGCAGTCTGCAAAAACAGGCATAAGAGGAAGATTATACTTTGAAATTACGCTGATATCAATGTCACCGTTGAGTTCTTTAATGCAGCTTCTTGCATTAAGCATAACATTGCTGTTATATGAACGTGCTTTATCAATTGTACCCTTATACTCCTCCTGAAGCTCAGGTGTGTTATATACAAAAGCAATTGCATCTTCAAGATATTCAGTGGGTACCATTGACCAGAATGACGGGAATGAGCCGTATGTTCTTCTTACAAGTCTTGGAATGAGATTATCCTTAATATTGTCAACAAGCTTCTGAAGAGCATCTGTGCCGAGATTAAGGGCTTTAGCCTGCTCTAAAATTGAAACCATAACAACAACTAAATCTCTTACAGCTGTGTCTTCAATTATTGCTTCATACTTAAGGAATGATTCAGCGTATGTATCAAGATTTTCTGCAACAATATCAATCTTACCTGCAAAAAGAGCACCGATTAAGTTGATACCCTCAGTTGAAGGAATAAAGAGCACTGCATCGTTAACCTTAGCCTTTGCGTGGTCGCTGTGGTTCTGAAGATAAGCGGAAAGAATGTTACCTGCAAAGCAACGAGCAACAATACTTACCTTTTTTGCACCGGTTTTCTTAAGAACTATATCAATACGGTCAACAAGCTGTTCAGCACAGTATTCAGGTGAAAGTCTCCAGTCATAAGCAAAAAATGTTTCACCGTGGCTGAATCTTGAGTAGTCAAGCTTCACGCTGTTGGGATTGTCGCCTCTGCCTGAATTATCCTTGGGCATACCGTCCGGAGCAAGAACAAGATCTTCATAAATGGGATGAACTGCATTGTAAAGCTCATCGCAGTACTTATCGTAATCGCCTGTTGCAATAGCGAGAGCAAGCTCTTTAAGACAAGGAGCAATTGCTTCCTTTACGATTGCGCCTACATCTGCACCTGTGGGATAAATCAGCTCAGAATTCTTGTTACCTTTTTCAGCATAAAGATCTGAACCGTAACCGGGAATATAAATTACGGGATATTTCTCTTCTGCTGCAAAAGCAACTGATGTGCACGCAAAAATCATAAGCAGTGCAAGAATAAGTGATAAAAGCTTTTTCATATTAAAACCTCCATATTTTAATAGTTTAATTTTAACACACAAAAAATAAAATGTAAAGTAAACTATTTTTATTTTAAGAATGCTTAACCATTTTGGCAAAAGAATAACACATCCAGAAAATCGGATGTGTTGTGGTTTTAATATAGGTTGTGTCAGTGACACAAAGCACTATGTCACTATAGTAATAAATCTGAATGTTTCGTCAGTTATTTTACATTTAACAAACTTATGCAGTGTGCTGCAATCCCATCGCCTTTTCCTGTAAAGCCTAAGCCTTCTTCAGTTGTAGCTTTTACGCTGATTTTGTCAACATCAACCTCTAAGGCATTTGCAATATTCTCACGCATTGTGTCGATATACGGTCTGAGCTTCGGGCGCTGGGCAAGTACGGTTGCATCAAGGTTAGTTATTTCGTAGCCTTTTTCCTGCACGACATCGTACACTCTTTTAAGGAGTACAAGACTGTCTGCTCCCTCATACTGAGGGTCATTATCAGGGAAAAGCTTACCGATGTCACCGAGGGCGAGTGCGCCTAAAAGCGAATCGGAAATTGCGTGGAGAAGCACGTCAGCATCAGAGTGGCCGAGAAGTCCTTTTTCATAAGGAATATCAACACCACCGAGGATGAGCTTTCTGCCTTCCACTAATTTATGTACATCATATCCGTGGCCTATTCGCATTGTTCTGCCTCCTTTACAAACTCTTCGTATGTAACGAATGTGTTGAGAATTTTTACAAGAGATGAGGTTGAAAGTCTTTCGGGAAGCGACAGCCTTTTGAGAAGCTTTTTACGTTTCTCCTGACTGTTGGGTCTGCCCGAAAAGCCATATTCATAAAGATCTATGTTAGTGATAAGTCTACGTTTTTCTGTGGTGGTTTCGCTGACTACACCAGCCTTACGGAAGGCTTCAAGAAGAATCTCCTCCGTCATACCCTCAACGCCAAGCTTTCCCTCTTTTCCGCCTTCGGTTTTGCGTTTTTCTTTGCCGAAGATGTCGGGAATATATACATGGGTTATTTTATCGGCAGGTAATGAAGAAGTAAGGAAGTTTCTTATGATAAAGCCTGCAGAATCACTGTCGGTCAGAACAATTACACCCTTCTCCCCTGCAAGTCTTCTTATAAGCTTCTGCTTTTCCTTATCCTTGAAAATACCGAAGCCGTCGGTTTTTATAATAAGTCCGTCAATAAGATTGGACAGCTTGATTATGTCATATTTACCCTCAACAATTATGGGCTTACTAAGCTTAATCATACTCTTTCACCGCTTCTGATAAGGAAAAGTCTGACCATAAGCTGTTCAAGAACAACCATAGGTAAATCTCTGCCGTTTTTCAGCTTCATATCGGCTTCAGACAGTACATCAAGGCATCGGCGAAGAGTTTCAACTGTCATTTTTGATGCGTCTCTTGCGCCGTTAGAAAGTCTGAATTCCATTTTGCCGTATTTGAAGGGCTCGCTTAAGGCCTCAGCCCTTTCACCGCTTATTACGGATATTTTTGCTCTGTACATATCCACATAGGTGCTGACAAGTGTACCGAGAATATACTCGGGCTCAATTTTCTGTCTGAAAAGAATATGAAGCACCTCAAAGGCCTTATCAAAATCACCGCCGATAAGAGCCTTGGTGAGATAATAAATCTTTGCGTCGTCGGTTTTTACTGCTACATCATCAATGTGCTTTTTTGTAATTTCACCCTCACCACAGTAGTGACAAACCTTTGAAAGCTCATTTATAAGGGTGTTGAAATCGTCACCCACAACAGACACAAGATAGTTTGCCATCTGTGTTGTAAGAATGCAATTCTGCTTTTTTGCAGAAGAAACAAGCGGCTTTATAAGGTCAGCACCCTGTCTTTTGTTAAGAAGACACACTGCACCGATTTTAGAAATTACCGAAGCTGCTTTTTTAGCTTTAACAAGAGAAAAATCAGCGTTCTTCTGGTGAAAGATTACAGTGGAAAAATCACAGGGGTTATTGCAGTATGAAGAAAGAAGCTCAAAGTCGTTTTCGTTCATGCTCTCCAATTTGCAGTTTTCAACCACTATACAGCGTCTTTCAGCCATCATAGGCATCATCTCTGCTCTGTCGAAAACGTCGCGTAAATCAAGGCTTTTGCCCTCAAAACGGTCAAAGTTAAAGCTTTCAAGCTCAGGCGGTACTACTTTAGCCACAATACTGTCGGTATAAAGCTTTTTAAGGTAATCCTCGTCACCGCAAACAAGATAAACGGGATAGGGCTCCTCGGCCTTTATGTGAGCTTTAAGCTCTTTTTCGTTGAGCTCTGCCATTTTTCCACCACCTTTCATTAGGTTTAACTTATTTATTTTACCACAGATTTAAGTTAGTTGCAAGAAGAATTATTCACTATTCATTATTCACTATTCATTATTCACTATTCATTATTCACTATTCATTATTCATTTAAAAAAGCACTTCTTGCGAAGTGCTTTTTTAATCAGCCTGCAGGCCAACCGAACTGTCTGCCGCCCATAAGGTGGAAATGAAGGTGCTTTACGGTCTGTCCGCCGTCTGCACCGCAGTTATTTACAATACGGTAGCCGTTTGTAAGTCCCTGTTCTTTTGCAATTTTTGCTGCAACCTCAAAAATGTGAGCCACAACTGCACTGTTGCTCTCGTTGATTTCATCAGCACAGCAAATGTGCATTTTAGGGATGATAAGAATGTGTGTAGGTGCCTGAGGCTCAAGGTCGTTGAATGCTACAACTGTATCGTCTTCATAAACCTTAGTCGCAGGAATTTCACCATTAGCTATTTTACAAAAAATACAATCCATAGTTTATTCTCCTTATTTAAGCATAGATGCTACAATTTCTGCTGCTTTCTTAACTGCTTCGGGAAGTGCATTGATATCCTTAGCACCTGCCATAGCGCTGTCGGGCTTACCGCCGCCGCTACCGCCTGCAAGCTTAGCAACCTCTCTTGCAATGTTACCGCTGTGTGCGCCTGCTGATATAGCGTCCTTGCCACAGCATACGCAGATATTACCTGTGCCCTTTGCCTTCTGCACGCCTGCAATTACGCCCACGTAGTTTTCGCCCTTGCTCTTAACAAGGTCGCACATCTTACGGAGCTCGTCAACTGTTGTATCTTCAAGGAAAGCAGTTACAACCTTGAGTGAGCCTACTTCTGCAGCGTTTTCAAGCATTGACTGAGTCTTGATGTTAGCAATTACACCTGAAAGCTTTTCAATTTCCTTTTCCTTAGCCTTGAGGTCAGCCATAATTGCACCTGCACGGCTTACGATTTCCTTAACATTAGCAATCTTAAGTGCTGCAGCAACATCTGTAATTGTGTCAATATTGCCTTTTACAAATGAGATAGCGTTGAAGCCGGTTACAGCTTCGATTCTTCTTACGCCTGATGCTACAGAGGTTTCTGAAACGATTTTGAACATACCCAGGTTACCGGTGTTCTTTGCGTGTGTACCGCCGCAAAGCTCAATTGAGAAATCACCTGCTTTTACAACACGTACAACATCGCCGTACTTTTCTGAGAAGAGAGCCATTGCGCCAAGCTTTCTTGCTTCATCAATAGGCATTTCTCTGTTATCAACAGCTACTGCGTCCATAATGATTTCGTTAACTCTGTTTTCAACCTTCATAAGCTCTTCATCAGTAAGTGCTGAGAAGTGAACGAAGTCAAAACGTACAACATCTTTATCTACAAGCTGACCTGCCTGTTCAACGTGTGAGCCGAGAATTTCTCTGAGGGCTGCCTGAAGAAGATGAGCTGCAGTGTGGTTCTTCATTGTTGCAGCACGAGCCTTTTCACAGTAAGAAGTAACAGCCTTGTCGCCTACCTTTACTGAATCGCCTGAAAGCACACCGTGGTGAAGAATAACACCGTCAGCATCCTTTGTTGTCTTTGATACTTCAAAAGTGCTGTCACCGATTGTTATTGTACCGCAATCGCCTACCTGACCGCCACTTTCTGCATAGAAAGATGTTCTGTCAAGAACAAGTGTAGCAGCTGTGCCGTCTTCGATAATATCTTTTCTTTCACCGTCAGCAACAATTGCAAGAATCTTTGCTTCTGTGTTGTTTTCGGTGTAGCCTGTAAATTCGGTTGTAGTAATATCCTTAAGTGATACACCTGAGTTTCTCCAGTCAGAATCAGCAGCATCACGCTTTGCACTCTTTGCAAGAAGTCTTGCTTCTTCAACAAGCTCTCTGAACTTTGCTTCGTCAACTGTAAGCTTGTTTTCCTCTGCAATTTCCTTGGTAAGGTCAATTGGGAAGCCATAGGTATCCTGAAGCTTGAATGCAGCCTCACCTGAAAGAACACCGTTTTCAGCCTTAGCCATCATTTCATTAAGAAGGCCGAGACCTGAGTCGATTGTCTTATAGAAGCTTTCTTCTTCCATAGCGATAACCTTTTTGATGTAATCCTTCTTTTCTACAAGGTTGGGATATGCGTTTGCATTTTCAGCGATAACTGTATCACATACTTCAGCAAGGAAGGGTCTGTCGATGCCGATAAGACGGCCGTGTCTTGCAGCTCTTCTGAGAAGTCTTCTGAGAACATAACCTCTGCCGCTGTTTGAAGGAGTAACACCGTCGCCTACCATAAAGGTTGTGCTTCTGATATGGTCAGTGATAACGCGCAGTGAAATATCCTTGTTTGCATCGTCGTGATAGTTGATGCCTGCAATTTTAATGATGTGCTTCATAATGTTCTGAACTGTATCAACCTCGAAGAGATTGTCAACATCCTGCATTACGCAAGCAAGTCTTTCAAGACCCATACCTGTATCGATATTGGGGTTAGCAAGACGGGTATAGTTGTTGTTACCGTCGTTTTCAAACTGTGTGAATACAAGGTTCCACACCTCGATGAAACGGTCACATTCGCAGCCTACCTTACAGTCGGGACTGCCGCAACCCTTTGAGGGACCTCTGTCGAAGTAAATTTCTGAGCAAGGACCGCAGGGACCTGCACCGTGCTCCCAGAAGTTATCTTCTTTACCGAAGCGAACCATATGTGAGGGATCAACGCCAACCTCTTTAGTCCAGATGTCAAATGCTTCATCGTCTTCAAGATAAACGCTGACATAAAGAAGCTCTTCGGGAATTTCAAGCACCTTTGTAAAGAATTCCCACGCCCAGGCAGTTGCTTCTCTCTTGAAATAATCACCGAAGGAGAAGTTGCCGAGCATTTCAAAATATGTGCCGTGACGTGCAGTTTTACCAACATTTTCAATGTCGGGTGTACGGATACACTTCTGGCAGGTTGTTACTCTGTTACGGGGAGGTGTAACCTCACCTGTAAAGTATTTTTTCATAGGAGTCATACCTGCGTTGATAAGAAGGATACTCTTATCACCCTGAGGTACAAGTGAAAAGCTGGGAAGTCTTAAGTGTCCCTTGCTTTCAAAGAATGCGAGATACTTTTCTCTGATTTCGTTAAGTCCCATCCACTGCATAAGTTTAATTTCCTTTCGTATAAGGCTTTCACCTTTGATTTTTTATAAAAAAATATAGTGCCATACACCTTCGGGGTGAAAAACTCCACGGTACCACCCGAATTGTGCAAGAGCACCACTCTATTTCATTTAACGCATGAATTACGTCTGTTCTTTCGACAGAAGCTCAGAAGCAGCACGCAGCTTTGCCGTACTCTTCAAGAGGACCTTTCAGCCATGAGTCCTCATCTCTTTTGAAGAAACAAAGTGCGATTCTTCGTCGTTGCTTTTATAAATATTACCCGTATATTTTACTATTTTAAACCCCATTTGTCAATAGTAATTGACTGACATTTGACAATTAGTAACTATTATGCTAATATTGCACCGTAGCAATAGCTACCCTGAGGTGTTATCAAAGACATTAAGGCGGTTACGCCCTCTTTCATCGGAGGGTTTTGCCCTCTGAAATAAATGTAGGAGGGTGATGCTCATGGAACTTCTTGCAATGACATTTTTAATCCTTGTCGCAGCAACAGCTTACATAAGTATAACAAAAAACTAACCGCCCTCAACGCCAATTGAAACGGTTAGTTTTTAACTGATTTTCAGGCGTAACCGTCTTGTCGGTAGCACCTCTTGTATTTATATTATATTATTTAAGATTTCATTTGTCAAGAATTATTTCTCACCGTAAAGGATGTTACCGTCTTTATCGAGGATGATTTCTGAAACATCATCCATTGTTTCAAGTGCGATTTCATCAGCTTTTACATAAATAATACTTTTGGCAGTTGTACGGTGCACGAAGCCGTATTTATCAGTAGCTTCAACATAAAGTGTGAAGGTGTCGCCGGTTCTTACATCAGGGTAGGTTTTATTTACATCAATTGTATCAACTGCAGTACTGAAGGCTGATGTGGGAATTTCCTGCTCTTCTACAATTTTCTGATTGATTTTATAAACCAATTTCAGATCGGTGAAATTTTTCATTTCCTCTTCAATATCACCCATAAACATTACATCGCCCTTAATTGTGAGACCTTTATCTTCAGTGTAGGTTGAGTCATCAAAAATGAAGCCTGCCATAAGCTGAGGAAGATACTGGGTATGAAGTGAATCTATATACCATTCAAGCTCTTCAGTGTAAGCTGTCTTACCTTCTTTGATTATAAGATTCACATTTCCCGCACCTTCACCGAGGAATAAATCAGAGTCAAAATCTGCAGTAAATTCCATCTTGTCCCCTTTTTTCATATCAACGGTTCTATTTCCGAAATCGAGGGTAAGTGAGGTATAATCCGTAACGGTTTTAGGAATGATTTTTACGCTTATGGGTACTTTCAAATTTTCACTGTCAAGCTCACCGTATTCATAATTGAAGTAGGTTATGAGACTTGCCTGCTCTTCAAGCTTTTCGTCAACATTGTTATAAATTGAATTAATACTGTTGTTCAGGTTGTTATACTGATGAGAAAGGTTATCGAAGCGGTTTTCAGTATCCTCCTTAAAGTTCTTGAACTGAACAAAGCCCACAATGAGAGCAATAACCAGAATGATGTTTATAATTCTTTGTCTTTTAAGCTTTTTCTCCATATTTCATACCTCCTTTTCTGTAGTTTTATTATATCAGAAAAACTGAAAAGAATCAAGATTTTCCACTTTGTTCAAGATGACACCTAAACTACTAATCAATATAATCGGAGCGAAGCGACCCACATCTCAACTCTTAACTCTTAACTCTCAACTCTATAAAAAAAGCTGTCCCCGAAGGAACAGCTTTTTAATCTTAGTGGATAAACATTGAAAGAATTGCAAGGATAACTGAGCCGAATGCGGGAACTACAATTGAAGCAACTGACCAGGTCTTGAGGCTTGTTTTGATATCCATGCCTGAGAAGTTTGTAACAACGTGGAAGTATGAGTCGTTCATATAGCTGGGGCACATTGTTGTAAGACAAAGTGCAAGTGAAGCAAGGTAGGGATTGATACCGAGAGTTGTGATCATGGGAGCGATAATTGCTGAACCTGTAATCATAGCTGTTGTACCTGAGCCCTGAGGGAATCTCATAATTACACCGATAATGATGGGAACAAGGATACCGGGAACGCCCTTTGATACAATCCAGTCAGCCATAATGCCTGCTGCACCTGTTGCATTGATAACTGCGCCAAGAGCACCGCCTGCAGCTGTGATGAATACGATAGGACCTGCATCACGGCAAGCTTCCTGCATCATATCAACACAAGTCTTCTTGTCGTATGTTCTGCAAAGAAGGAATGCACCCATGCAAAGTGAAACGAAAAGAGCGATAATGGGCTGACCGAGGAAGGTTACAACGCTTGCTACTGTTGTGCCTGCAAGTGAGGGAATCTGACCTACAAGTGTGTTAGCAAAAATAAGCACAATAGGCACAAGAAGTGTTGCGAATGAAAGGAAAGCTGAGGGAAGCTTTTCAGCTGCAAGAAGCTCTGCGAAATCTTCTGTTACAAGATCTTCATTCTTTTCCTGCTTTTCCTTGATTCTGTCAAGAACTGTAAGCTGAGCTTCTGTGTACTTTGAACGGTCGATTTCATAAGGTACAATAAGGTTCGGATATTTCTTTCCGAAGTATCTGAAAAGGAACACTGAGAATACGAAGATAGGAATTGAAATACCGATACCTGCAAGAATGTAAAGACCAAGGTCGATATTAAGACCGTTTTCGTTAAAGGTTGAAACTACGGCAAGAGGACCGGGTGTGGGCGGAACCATAAAGTGTGTGATATAAAGACCCATACCGAGAATACCGCCAAGGCCAACCATTGACTTCTTTGTAAGACGTGAGAATTCCTTAGCAAGTGATGAAAGAATTACGAAGCCTGAATCGCAGAATACGGGAATTGAAACAACAAAACCTGTAAGACCGAGAACGATGTCGCATCTTTTTACGCCAACGAGCTTGAGAATTGTAAGAGCCATACGCTTTGCAGCACCGCTCTTTTCAAGGAAGATACCCATAATACAGCCGAAGCCGATTACGATACCGATGCTTGTCATAGTATTACCGAAACCTTTTGTAACGGTACTTACGCAAGCAGTAAGTGTGTCTACAACAGCGCCTTCAGGTCCGAAGGGCATTGCAAGAACTGCAATAAGAATTGCTGAGATAATGAGTGAAGGGAACGCGTGCATTTTGGTGAAGATAACAAGCAGCATCATAACAACGATACCGATTGCCATAGCAACTACCGGATGTAACATAATTGTTTGCCTCCAATTTTTATTTTTTATTTTTCCTTCGGTTATTAATAACCTACTATTAAAATATCTTGAACATTCTACCATATTTTTACCTTTTTGTCAATATAAGACACTCACCCGCCTACCTTCTGTCATAAAACATTTACACAAAATAAAAAATACCGACAAAGCTATCACTCTGTCGGTATCATTATAAATTCAATTGTATTTTTGTTATAGGTAAATATTCTGTTTTTAAACTAAGCTGGTTTTTCTATGAATCTTCTTTCTTATTTATTCGGCTTTTTCTGAATTCTTTTTTTCAGTTTAACTGCCCTGTTATTCATACAACAAAGCTATATACTCTTCTATTCAGTATTTCATTTTCTTCTGAAGCTTTGTAATGAAAAAATTCAGCTTATATTCTCCATATTTTCTGTTCAATACTTTCCGAGTCAATCACTACATCCGATTGGCTTTCTCTATATCCTGAAAGTCTTAAACAGCTTTTCTTCATTTACAGGTTCGTTATAACCTGCTTCTCCTTACCCTCACTATTGATATTCCTTATACCAAAAGCTAAGGCTATATATTTTTCGACTTCGTATCGACTTGATATTTTACTTTTAAAGTGCTTCCCGGATGATTTACACTTCATCAAAGGGAGCGGACAGTTACCTTCTTTACGATAACTCAAATTTACTTTCTTAATATTTTTTCTATAAGTATTATCAAATCGTACGGTTTAAACTAAACAGTACATTGGTAACACCCCTTTCTTCTTGATTGCACCTTTATTATATACGAAACTGTTTTATCTGTCAATAGTTTTCCACAATCTATTTTATTTTTGTATAATTTATATAATTAAATCGATGTCCTGCTACTGTTATTGCCTTTAAAATAAAGCCTTGTTACAATAAAAACAAGGGCGTTTTTTGTGCATTTTGTTATCTTGTCACTATCCCCTCACAGATTTTTCTGAAAACAGGTGCACAGTCGCTGTTGCCGCCCTCACCGTTTTCGTTCATTACTATTACAATATAGTTTGGATTATCTGATGGAAAGAAGCCTGAAAACCAGGTGCGAAGAATTTCTTTGCTTCCGTCATAAATTCCGCTTTGGGCTGTGCCCGTTTTCCCTGAAAGAGATACAAGCGACGAATAAGCCTTTTCGGCTTTTCCATTTGAGACAACACTTTTCAGCATTTTTCTTACTTCAGATACCGTATTATCTGAAAGTAGCTTTTCGGCATTCTGCCGCTTTTCCTGAGTCATAAGCCCTTTATAATTGGTAAGACCAAGAACAAGTGAGGATTTTTTGTAGCTGCCTGTCGCAAGAAGAGAATAAATTTCTGCCATTTTGAGAGGTGTAATAAGAAGCTCTCCCTGACCGAAAGCAAGGTTTGCACAGTTACCCTTACTTTTAAGGCTTTTTCTGTCGGGCAGCAAGCCTTTAGCGGAGATAATTGATGAAGCAAGAACCGTTTCGTTTTCTATGCCGACTTTTTCGCAGAGATAGAGAAGTTTATCTGTTCCCGTTTTATTGAGAAGGTTTACAAAATAAGTGTTGCAGGACTCCTCAAGTGCTGTTGTCATATTTATTTTTCCGTGTGCATTATGATTATAGCAGGAAAAGACTCTGTCCCCTATTTTGATTTCGCCCTTGCATTCATAGGTATAGTCGGGCGTTATGCCCTTTTCAAGTGCTGCCGCTGCTACAAGGGGCTTGAATACCGAGCCGGGAGAATAGGCGCAGAGAGCTTTGTTCAAAAGCGGTGAATTTTGCTCATTAAGGCTTTTTGCAACATCATCAGGATCAAACTCAGGCACACTTGCAAGAGCCAGAATTTCGCCCGTTTTTGCTTTCATTACAATGGCACAGCCACTTTTAATCCTGCTGTTTTGAAGCGCTGACTCGGCTATACTCTGTATTTCACTGTCAAGAGTCAGCACTACGCCTGCTTTTGACGAGTAATTTTCGTCTTTGATGTGTTTATCCATACCTGCAAGAATTCTGCCTGTACGGTCAGCTTCAAAGGTAACACTAAGCTTTCCTTTGTTTTTTTTCAGAAAATCATCAAAGCTTTTTTCAATTCCGTAAACACCCTTTTTATCCTTATCAATATAACCTGTAATATGCGGTGCAAGTTGATTTTCTGAATATCTGTCATATACTGAAAAGGTGCGGATAAAGCTGTTGTTGATTTTTTCCTTGGTTTCTATTGTAAATGGAAAGCCCATCTGCAGTCTTTCAGTAATCTCCTCTTCGCTCATATAAGCTCTGAGGTACGGTGCTGCACCGATTGTAGGTATAACAACTGAGAGAAGCTTTTCATTACTCTCGGTAATACGGTTTAAATTGCGGTCATATATCTTGCCTCTTGCTTCTGCAATTACAATTGTTCGTGTTGATTTTTCCTTTGCCGCTTCGGAGTATGTTGAACTTCCGAGATAAGCTACACGAAGCAGAAGTAAAGCGAAGCTGCTGAGCATAACAGTATATACAAAAATAACTCTTTTGTTCAAAATAATCACCTGTAATATTATTCCGACAGGCACTGCAAATAAATAATCGTAAATTTTTCCAATTATTTTTGAAAAAGACTTGACTTATCCAAAAAAAGTTACTAAAATAGTCATTAGCACTCGAGAGTTAAGAGTGCTAAAACACAGTCTAACATGAAAATTTTTTCAGGAGGAATAAATTATGACAATCAAACCCCTTCTTGACAGAGTAGTACTGAAGGCTACTGAAGTTGAAGAGACAACTCAGAGCGGTTTCATTCTTACATCTGCATCTCAGGAAAAGCCTCAGTTCTCAGAGGTTATTGCAGTAGGTCCCGGCGGACTTGTTGACGGCAAGGAAGTTAAAATGTTTGTATCAGTTGGTGATAAGGTAATCACCGGCAAGTATGCAGGCACTGAAGTTAAGGTTGACGGTGAGGAATACATTATCGTACGCCAGAACGATATCCTCGCAATTGTAGAATAAGGTTTAAGGAGAAATACACATGGCTAAACAGGTAATTTACGGTGAAGAAGCAAGAAAAGCTCTTCAGAACGGTATTGATAAATTAAGCAATACTGTAAAAATCACACTCGGCCCCAAGGGCAGAAACGTTGTAATTGATAAGAAATACGGCGCTCCCCTCATCACAAACGACGGCGTTACAATCGCTAAGGAAATTGAGCTTGAGGACGCATTTGAAAATATGGGCGCTCAGCTCGTTAAGGAAGTTGCAACAAAGACAAACGATGTTGCAGGTGACGGCACAACAACTGCTACTCTTCTCGCTCAGGCTCTTGTTCGTGAGGGTATGAAAAACGTTGCAGCAGGTGCTAACCCCATGGTTGTTAAAAAGGGTATCAAAAAGGCTGTTGAAACTGCAGTTGAAACAGTTAAGGCAAACTCAAGCCCCGTTACAACCTCAGCTGATATTGCAAGAATTGCAACAATTTCATCAGCAGATGAATCAGTTGGCCAGCTTATTGCTGAAGCTATGGAAATTGTTTCAACCGACGGCGTTATCACTGTTGAAGAATCAAAGACTGCTGAAACAATGAAGGAAGTTGTTGAAGGTATGCAGTTTGACCGCGGCTACGTTTCACCCTATATGGCTACAGACGTAGACAAGATGGAGGCTGTTATCGACGACGCTGCAATTCTTATTACAGACAAAAAAATCAGCAACATTCAGGAAGTTCTTCCCCTTCTTGAGCAGGTTCTTAAGATGGGCAGAAAGCTCGTTATTATTGCTGAAGACGTTGAAGGCGAAGCTCTTGCAACTCTTCTTGTTAACAAGCTCAGAGGTACATTCACTTGCGTTGCTGTAAAGGCTCCCGGCTTTGGCGACAGAAGAAAGGAAATGCTTCAGGATATCGCTATTCTCACCGGTGGTCAGGTTATTACAAGCGATCTTGGTCTTGAGCTTACAACTGCTACTCCCGATATGCTCGGTTCAGCAAGACAGGTAGTTGTTACTAAGGAAACAACTACAATTGTTGACGGTGCAGGTGATAAGAATCAGATCAAGGCTCGCGTAAATCAGATTAAGAGTCAGATCGAGGTTTCAACCTCAGAATTCGATACAGAAAAGCTTCAGGAAAGACTTGCTAAGCTTGCAGGCGGTGTTGCTGTAATCAAGGTTGGTGCTGCTACAGAAACAGAAATGAGAGAAAAGAAGCTCCGCATTGACGACGCTCTTGCTGCTACTAAGGCTGCAGTTGAAGAAGGTATGGTTGCAGGCGGCGGCGTTGCACTTCTCAACTCAATCCCCGCAGTTACTGCTCTTCTTGAAGAAACTGAAGATCCCGACGAAAAGACAGGTGTACGCATTGTGCTTAAGGCTCTTGAAGAACCCGTTCGTCAGATTGCTAAGAACGCAGGTCTTGAAGGCAGCGTTATTGTAAACGAAATTGTTTCATCAGGTAAGGTTGGCTACGGCTTCAACTTCGCTAAGGAAGAATATGTGAATATGGCTGAAGCAGGTATTCTCGATCCTACTAAGGTTACACGTTCAGCACTTATGAATGCTGCTTCCGTAGCTTCAATGGTTCTTACAACAGAATCACTTATCGCTGATATCCCTGACCCCGCAGCAGATGCAGCTGCAGCAGCGGCTATGGCTCAGGGCGGCGGAATGTATTAATCAAAAAACTCCCTTCGGGGAGTTTTTTTAATAGCTAAATTCGCTGATAGCGAGCTAAATTGAACTTCGTTCAGCTAAATTCCCAAGGGAGCTAAATTGACCTTGGTCAGCTAATAAGCTAATTTAATTTAGCTTTACGCAGTAAAATTTAGCTGCGAACCTCAGTGAGCTATTTAGCTTTGCACAGCAAAATTTAGCTAAAGTAAATACAATCGGAGCGTAGCGACCCACATTTCAACTTTCAACTTTTAACTTTCAACTTTAAGAACAAAAGCACCCTTTCGGGTGCTTTTGTTATATGTTGATAAAGTAAACATCGTTTCCTCTTTTTTTGATAAACTTCATAAGGTCATCAAACTTAAGCCACACAAAGGCTGTATTATCATTAGGATGAAAACCGATAAGTCCGTCATAGGTTTTAAGCTCACTGTCAAGAACCACAACTACATCTGCATCATCGTCATTGAGAATACCGAAGGGTGAAACTGCACCGGGCAAAAGGCCCATATGCTTCATAAGTCTTTCGTCAGAGCCGAAGCTGAGACGTGAACAGCCAAGCTGTGAACGGATATCCTGCTGAATATCGGGATGCTTATCCTTCATCATTGATACCACATAGTGAGTTTTGCCGTTGGCATTTCTGAGAAAGAGATTTTTGCAGACCTCACCGTCTGTGAAAATACCAAGAGCATCCATATCCTCAATTGTGTGCACCGGCTCGTGGTGAATTGCCTTATATTCTATACCAAGCTTATCAAGTGCTTCAAAAACTTTTTCCTGCTGTGTCAATTTGATTTCTCCTTTATTTCTTCATATAGGTAAATTCGGTTCCCGTATCAGTGTTTTTCATTCTGAGAGTATTGCCTGAAACTGAAAATTCAAATTCATCGTTCATAGCATTACCGTAGACATTTGCTGAAACAGTTACCTTGTTACCCTTTATCTCATAGGTACCTGTAAATGTGCCGTTGATGGGTATATTTACAACGGGTATAGTGAAATTCATATAGGTAATTTCGCAGATGCCGCCGGGCTTGAATTCATAACCTGCCATATCTGTGCTGTCTCGCCATACACCGAAGAGGTCGCTTTCATCAAAACGGTTGCCGCCTGTACCCTCTCTTGTAAGAAGAATTTCTTCACCGTTTTTGCTGAGAGTAAGAGTATTTTTTGTAACACTGTAGGTGTATTTTTCAGTAACCTTTTTGCCGCCGTCAGCGTACTGAAGAGTGATTTTACCTTCATCGGTAAGATAGATGCCGTCGTAGTCTTTGTTGTTCTTTTCCAGCTCAAATTCTCCGTCAAGCTCAAAGCTGTAAACTGCGCCGTCATAGGTTTCCCATGAGCCTATAAGCTCATCGTCATAAAGCACATTACTGCTGTTTTTTGTAGTTGACGGATGGGTTGTGGTTTTAGCTGTGGTTGTTTCAGCTTCCTTTTTTGCACGCATATATGTGGTGGTTTCGTTACCGTCAAGATTTGTCATTGTAAGATTATTTCCGTCAACCGAAACAGTATAGGTGTCTTCAATTGAAGCGGAATAAATTGTGAATTTAGTAGTCAGCTTATCACCCTCAAGGGTATAAACGCCCTTGGTTGTGCCGTTGACGGGAATATTGATTATGGGTACAGTGAGATTTACATAAGTGATTTCAACAGTACCGTCCTCGAAAAATTCAAAGCCGCTCATATCAGCGCTGTCACGCCATTTGCCGAGAATTTTATCAGAGAGATTTTCTGATTTAGCTGTAGTTGTTACAATTGGTGCAGTTGACTGCACAGTAGTACTCTGAGAAACTGTAGGCTTACCCTCGCCCTTTTTCTCACTGTCTGTTTTAAGGGTGCTGACACCGATTGCAACACAGAGCACAGCAACAAGTGAGCAGAAAACAACCATTATAATTTTTGTACTTTTAGCCATAAGGTCACCCCTGTAATAATTTATTTAATGTAAAAAAGGGTATCAACAGATACCCCCTTTTTATGTTCTTTTTTACTGAGCTGCAACAGTTGAACCGGGAACTGTTGACTGAGCTTCTTCATAAGCCATGTAAACTACTACCTTACCGTCCTGAACGTCTGTAAGAGTAAGAGCGTTTCCTTCAACTGTGAACATATAGTCTTTTGTTACGCTTGTTGCAAATACTGTGTAAGTGATTGTTACATAGTAGTTACCGTCGTCTCTCTTGGTAATCTGGTATGTACCTTCAACTGTGCCCTTATAAGGAAGATTTACGATGGGTACTGTGATATCAAGGAAAGTTACTGTAACAGCATTGTTTTCTTTGAATTCGTAACCCATTGTCTGTGTTGAGTCTCTCCATGAGCCGAGGATTGCCTTTTCGGGAGACTTAGCACATGCTGTAAATAATGACATTACAAGGATAGCAGTAAGAACAACTGCAAGGATTCTTTTAAGATTTTTCATTTTTAAAACCTCCTTTTATGAGGGTATTATATCATATAGATTTCATTTTGTACAGAGTTTTCGGTAAAATTCCGAATAAAATAGTAATGTTGCCACACTCTTTTTTGTGTGTCACTTGTTATTTTTTCCAATATATGGTATTATATGCCGGTATTAAGAAAGAAAGGTGCAGTAAAATGCTTGAACTTATAAATGAAACTCCCTTATGGGGTTATCTTCAGAAAACTGAAAAGCCCATTGTCCTCTACGGTATGGGTGACGGTGCTGATATGATTATCAGTATACTTGAGGAAAAGGGAATTACCTACAGCGATATTTTTGCAAGTGACGAGTTTGTAAGAGGTCATTTTTTCCACGGCAAAAAGGTGCTGAAGCTCAGCGAGGTTGAGGAAAAGTATGACGACTTTATTATTCTTATGACCTTTGCTGTGCACGACAGACCCACCCTTAACAAAATAAAGCTTATGAGTGAAAAATATGAATTCTACTCCCCTTGCGTTTCAATTATCGGCAGAGAATACTTCACAGAGGAATTTCTAAAGCGGCACGAGGATGAATTCAGAAAGGCTTATGAGCTTATGGCTGATGAAAAGTCAAAGGAAACCTTTCTTGATGTGCTTCGCTACAAGCTAAGCGGCAAGGTGAAATATCTTTATAGCTGCGAATATGAAAAGGAAAGGCTTTATGAGGATATTCTTTATTTCAAAAATGATGAGGTTATTCTTGACCTTGGTGCTTATGACGGTGACACCATAAGAGAATTTCTCGGTGTAACAAATGGTGAATACAAAAAGATAATCGCCTTTGAGCCGGACAGCAAGAATTTTAAAAAGCTCATGAGAAAGACCGAAAATCTTACTGAAATTGACCGTTATAACCTTGGCGCCTGGGACAAGGAAGAAACACTTTACTTTCAGAAAAAGGCCGCCAGAGGCTCAAAGCTCGAAAAAGACGGCATACCTGTAGAGTTCAACAGTGTTGACAACATAGTTGCAGATAAGGTTACCTTCCTTAAGATGGATATTGAGGGTGCTGAGCTGAAGGCTCTTTGCGGTGCAGAGAAAACAATCAGAGAAAATCTGCCGAAGCTTTATGTTTGTGCTTATCACAGAGATGAAGATATGTATACCCTGCCGCTTAAGATCAATGAGCTTTCACCCGATTACAAAATCTACTACAGACATCACCCTTATGTGCCTGCATGGGAAAGCAATTTTTATGCGATTATAAAGTAAAAAAGAGAGACCGTCATGAACAAGTCCGTTAAAAACGGACAATGGAAAAAAGAGACCTCCTATGGTAGAATTAAAGAAACTACCATAGGAGGATTTTTTATGCCCAGGGAATACAGACACATAAAGCAATATGAAAATGAGATATTACAATTAAAATCAGAAGGACTAACTTATCGAGAAATAGGAGAACGATTAGGCTTTGAACAAATTAAAATCAAAAAATTCTTTGAAAGATACCGCAACAATCAAAAGAAATTATCATCAGGAATTACAATAAAGCCAAAAGGCAGACCTCGAAAAGATGGAACAGGGTTGCCACCGTCAATACAGCAATTAAGTAAACTAACACAGCTGCAATACGAATTAGCAATGAAAGAACGTCACATAAAGGCATTAGAAATGGAAAATGAGCTGATGCGGGATTTTCTCTCGCTCACCGAAAGGAAGTGAGAACAAGAGTAAAATATATGGTAATCTATCGACACAA
>JBGVFK010000101.1:0-4583 GCA_045121075.1 Acutalibacteraceae bacterium
GTGAATACTCACTTTTCTTTTTTTACATTTCCTCATAGTTAAATTTAGTATAATTAGTTATGTATCGAGCAGGTTTTGAGCCTGCTCTTTTTTGTTATGCCGTGAGATATTCCACAGCTACGCCTTGTCTTGCTTCAAGGATGATATTTTCATCCTTAACTGGACTGTCAATCACCCCGACAAAACGATAATGAATAATGATTTTCTGTGTTTTGTTTTTACCCTTGCCCTCAATAGAATGAACTTCAATTTTTTCAATCAGTTCATTTAAGAGTGCAGGTGTTAGTGTTTCCATCTGCATAAACTTACGGACTGCCATTGTGAATTGCTCTTTGCTTGTACGAAGACTTTCAATTTCAGATAACTCATCCTTGTACTGTCTGATTTTAACTTTAAGCTCATCACGCTCTGTTTCATACTTCTGCGATAACTGCATAAAGCTTTCTTCATTGACAATTCCGTTAATGTGCTTCTCAAAGAGTTTTTCGTACATAATAGCAACCTCTTTAGTTCTTGCTGTTGCTTTATCAATACTGCTTTCGAGAAACTTCTGCTGATTGAGTATGCTTTTGTTGGTCTTTGCTTCAAGAATATCTGCGAAAGCTTCTTCATCTTCAACAAGAAAGCTTGCAAGGCTTCTCAGCTCAAGCATAACAATCTGCTCCAAGGAATCTGCCCTGACATAATGTGTGCCCTCACAGGTGCCTCTGCGACCTTTGTAGTTGGAACACATAAAATATTTGATGTCAGTATTAGGATGATTGACATTGAACCATAAAGGACTTCCGCAATCGGCGCAGTATAACAATCCGCAGAACATATTCTTTTCGGCATGTTCGGGATTAGGTGCTCTGCGTTTACCTTTTGCTTTCATCTTCTGAACAGTTTCAAAGGTGTTTCTGTCAATTATGGGCTCGTGAACATTCTTGAATATCTTCCAGTTTTCTTCGGGATTCTGAAGTCTTTTCTTGTTTTTGAAATTCTTTGAGTAGGTTTTGAAATTGATAACATCACCGCAGTATTCCTGCTGTGCAAGAATCTTTTGTACTGTTGTCTTGCACCATTTATACGGGTCAGGCTGTGTTTTCTTACCGCCCTTGTTAAGACCTTTACTCTGCCAATACGCCATCGGTATCATCACTTTGTTTTCCTGTAAGATACGGGCAATAGTTTCATTGCCTTTACCCTCGATACACATTGCAAAGATACTCTTGACCACTTCAGCAGCTTCGGTATCAACAACCCACTTCTTTTTGTTCTGCGGGTCTTTCATATACCCGTAAGGCGGTTGAGATAACGGTTCACCGAGATTTCCTCTTATGCGGTGAGAACTCCTGACCTTGCGACTTATGTCACGTGCATACATTTCATTCATAATATTCTTGAACGGTGCAATTTCATTATCACCTTCATTACTGTCAACTAAGTCATTGACCGCTATGAATCTAATGTTATGCTCAGGAAAGAAGTTATCTGTATAATGACCGACAGAAACATAATCTCTTCCCAGACGTGATAAGTCTTTTACCATTACGGTAGTTACATATCCCATTTCAATATCTTCAAGCATTGCCTGAAAACCGGGTCTGTTGAAATTAGTTCCCGTATAACCGTCATCAACATAAAACTTTGTGTTTGTAAGCTTTAAGTCTTTTGCTTTTTGTGAGAGCAACTTTTTCTGATTACCTATCGAGTTACTTTCACATTCTTTACCGTCATCACGAGAGAGACGACAGTAGATGGCTGTTATGCCAAAATTATTTGACTGCATTTATCCTCCCTTCTCCGGCAGTCGAATTTACATATTCTGTATTAAGTGTATTTATATCATCGGCAATTGTCAAATGTGCAAAATCGCTTCCGATAAAAGCTGATATTTTTTCTTTCATAGTTTTGTTTTCAGTTTTACTGAAACGGGTAGATACAACATAACGGACACCGTTGATTACATATTCATTCTCATCATAAGCTTCATCCGGATTGTATTCTCCTCGGGTATTGTCTATTATTCTGTGAAAACTTAATTTACAATACTCCCAAAAGGATAAAATCTTTTCTGTCATTATCTCGCACCTCTGTCTTTCTGTCGCATAAGATGCTTTCCGTAATACTCAACAGCTTTCGCAAGGAAATCCTCTTTTTCCTTTACAGTAGCAGTAGGCTTGAGATATTTACTGATTTTATCATCGGGGATTTTAACTGTAACAACCTGATTTGCTTTCGGCTGTTTCATAATGTAAGATATTTCCTCTGAACTCAGCTTACCCTCCTGAGATAACTTTTTCAGCTTCTGTGCTTGTGAAAGGGAAGGTGAAAAAAGCTCCGCTTCAATAAATTTAAACAAATCAGTTTGCTCTGTTTTTGTGAGATACGAAAGTTCAACGCCCACAGAAAAAGATATTTTACTCTCATCCACCATTGCAAGAAGTTTGGGGATGAGCTTTGTCAGGCGGATATATCTTTTCACCTGTGAAGCACTGTCGGCATCAGATATTTCATCTGCAGACAACTTCGGTCCGACTTGGTCCGAAGTTAAATCTGTTCGTTTGCCCTGCTTTTTAAGAGCATCCATTTTCATCTTGTATGCAAAGGCTTTTTCCGAGTGTAGAATGTGCTCTCGGTGCAGGTTACTGTCAACGAGGATAATATCCGCTTCCTCTTTGCTGATTGACAGCACTACCACAGGTACCTCTGTCATTTCAAGTCTTGTTGCAGCAAGGTATCTTCTGTGACCCGATATGATTTCATACACATCCGCCTTATCGTCCTTACGTACCATAAGAGGCTGTATGATACCGTTTTCACGGATACTGTCTTCCAACGGCTTCATATCTTCCTCACGGTATTTATACGGATTTTTGAGATTGGGGACAACGCTACCTACAGCCATATTTACGATTTCAGTTGTCTGAAGCTTTGACACCTCTGTTTCTTCTGTTTTTCCAAACAGTTCTTCAATAAAATTTTCTTCTTTATTCATTTATCTATTCCTTTCATATTTCTTAGATTTTGATTTTCTTTGAGCCTGTTCGGTTTCTTTTGCTGTTTTAACAAGCTCTGACATTTTTTCTTCACCGAAAATACGTTTAAGGAGTTTAAATTCTTTAACCTCTTTATGCAACTTTTGATTTTCGGTATAAAGGGCATCATTTTCTTTCGTGAGATGTTTAACCATATTCTTATCACGGGTACCCCACAGCTTTAAGTTTTCAACCTGAGCTTTAAGCTCAAAGCACATCTTAACTGCCGTTTTTGCAAGAGATATAATACGGTTAAACAGAGGCTCAACGATTTTGGTTTTATAGGTCTTTGCCGACATTAGGGAGCTCGGTTCGGGAAGTTTATACTCTTCTTCGTCATAGAATATATTTGTAAAGCTTTCCACCTGAACCTCGAAATCAAGCATATCGTTTATTTTCTCGGTCAGGCTTTCCGCTTTTTCTTCAAGCTCCTGTACCTCTTCGGCACGCATTTTCTTCTTGAAATCGTAAACGCTTAAGTGCTCATTATGAGTACCGAGCTGTTCCCATTCAACACCGTGCTTTTCCATAACAGAAGCTAACTGTTGTTTTTCCGATAATGCCCATTTACTCCACTCACTTTCAAATTTACTTTCCCCCTTGAAACCCTGAGTTAAAAGTGCTTGCTTAAGTGAAACACGGGTATCAAGACCTCTTTTGCTGTTTGTTACAAAGGGAACAAAGTCAATATGCAGGTGCGGTGTTTCTTCATCAAGATGAAGGTGAGCAGAGAAGATTCTCAGGTTTGGATTACGCTCCTGAAAGTGTTTCATATATTCATCAAGAATCCTGACAGCAATTTCGCTGTCGGCTGATTTTGAGTTTGTATCCTCTCTGTTGCCAATCTGAACAATAACCTCGTGAAAGAGCTTTTCTTGTTTGCCGGTGCGGATTTTATCATAATAGCTTTCTATCTTTCTGTCGGCTCGTTTTTGCTTATCATTGAATCTTTGAAGAGCATCATCAAACATCCGATGATACACCTGCTCGAGATTTTCATTACAGTATTCAATATTCATCTGTGTTCTGTCAGGGTCAACATTCTGTGCAATGAAATCTCTGCGATTATGAGTAAGTGAGCCTTTACCTACGCTGAATGATATTGTTTTTCTTATATTCATCACATCCTTATTTAAAATATTTTTCGTCTGGTTTTGTTCAATAAGGTGCGAAGCACCGTCATTCAACAAAATTCTATGTCGCGTCAGCGACTGCGGTAACACCGCAAAATACAAGCAAAGCGAAGTATTTTATTTTGTTACTTTTGTCAAAAGTAACGCAAAAGCACTTTTGACATCCATAAGGCTATCAAAAGATGCTGTTGCGCCCTCCGAGGGGGTGCGGGTCTCTGGTGGAGACCTCTGTCGGCTTCAGTCGGCAGAAGCACCGACCGAGCCGGCAGGCGAGACGTGTAGGGCTTTACCCTGCAATTTGCGAATTGCCACCCATATAGACGCCCTCTTGCGGTGCCCAAAATTCATTACGGCTTGGAGCGCCTATGAATTTTGACCGCTGCGCCATAAAAACCTCGTTTCATCTGCCACCGGCAGCACTTCGGTTGTT
>JBGVFK010000102.1:0-6520 GCA_045121075.1 Acutalibacteraceae bacterium
AGGATGTTACTCAGGACACTTTTATCAAATTCATTAAAAATCTTCCTTATTACAAAGAAAAGAATAAGCTCAAAAGTTTTCTTTTTACTATTGCGATAAATACCTCAAACGATTTCTTTCGCAGACATAAACAAGAAACTTCCTTACTTTCTCTTGATAATGTTAGCGAAGAAACAACAGAAGAAGTCACCGAGGATGAAATCTTACAAAAAGAAGAAGCTTTAATAGTGCGTCAGGCAGTTCTTTCACTTCCCGATGTACAAAGAGATGTAATTATTCTGAGGTTTTATCACGATTTGAAAATCAAAGAAATTGCATCTATACAGAAGGTTCCAATACCCACGGTAAAAACCCGTCTGAGAAGAGCCATAAAGGCTTTAAAGGAGTGTGAATTATGGTAAGAAAAAAAGAAATTGCAAAAGTTCTTTCACTATACGAAACTGAACAGCACAGCAAAGAGGCTAAAGATAAGCTGAAAGCACAGGCTTCAATAATTAACACAAGACATATGCCGGCATTTTCATTATCAGGCTTTTTATCAGGCGTAGTGAAAGGTCTTACACCTTGGTTTTTTGTTATCTCCGTTATATATCTTGTTGTAGTGTTTGTTATAGCTCTAAATTCACAATCAGCAGTATCTCCTCTCATAGCTTGTATTATTACTCCATTTCTTGCTGTAGGCAGTGTTGGTTGTATATACTTTTCATCTTCATATAGTTTTCTTGAAATGGAAAGTGCATGTCTGTATAAGCCTGAAACTGTTTTTGCTGGCAGATTGGTTTTGTGCGGAATATATGACCTTGCAGTAGTATGTATAGGTAGTCTTATATCAGAAACTGTTTTTTATACCATAACATTTTCTCTTATTGCTTTTTTGTTTTCGGCTACTCTTGTACTTTTAATGTGCAGTATATTCAATGTTAAATCCGTTATAGGCATATCCGCAGGAATGTTATTTGTTTTATTCGGTCTTGTAATTTCACAAAGCGAGATAACTGCAAGAGTGCAAAATTTTATATTCGAATTGCCACCGGTAAGTATTGCTTTAGTATTATTTTTGCTTATTCTTTCAGCTTTGTTTATAGGTTTTATTGCAATTAAAAACTTTAAATTCGAAAGGTTGGTGAAAATGTATGAAGCTTGAAATCATTAATGTTACTAAAAAGTACGGTGATAAAAAAGCGGTAGATAATCTGAGTCTTACTTTTACAAACGGAGTTTATGCTCTTTTGGGAGCAAACGGTTCAGGTAAGACAACTCTTATGCGAATGATAGCAGATGTGTTAAAGCCTACTCAGGGAGAAATACATCTTGATGGTGAAAAAATAGGAAAACTTGATGCGGAATACCGCAATTTGTTAGGTTATCTGCCGCAAAATTTCGGCTACTATAAAGATTTTACGGCAGAGGATTTTCTTTACTATTTCTGTGCTCTTAAAGGTATTAACGGCTCATTCAGAAAAAGTCGAACGGAAGAGCTGCTGAAATATGTAGATTTATATGGTGAAAGAAAAAAGAAAATCAAAACCTTTTCCGGCGGTATGCGACAAAGATTAGGTATAGCTCAGGCTCTTCTGAATAATCCTGCCATTCTTATACTTGACGAACCGACAGCAGGTCTTGATCCGAAAGAGAGAATCCGTTTTCGTAACCTTATGACAGAAATGTCAAAAGACAGAATTGTAATTTATGCCACACACATCGTCTCGGATATCTCTTTCATTGCAGACAGAGTGCTTATTATGAAAGAAGGCAAAATTGTTGCTGACGGAACGGTTCAGAGCCTTACGGAAAGCGTAAAAGGCAAGATTTGGAGTATAAAATCTAACCGTGAAACTCTTTCTTCAGTTCAGCAGCGTTTTGTTGTTGGTGAAGTTTTTCCTGAACCAGATAATTATATTTCAATAAGACTTCTTTCCGATGAAAAGCCGTGTGAAAACGCTGAACCTTGTGAGCCTGATTTAAGTGATGTTTATCTCAATTTCTTTGGGGAGGTGTCAACAAATGAAAACCATTATACAGTATGAACTTAAAAAGATTTTTCAGAATAAGCTTTTTATAGGTGCTTTTGTTATATGCCTTGTGGCTATGATTGCAATATCTTCGATTGCAGTATATCAGTATAACGCCGGCACAAGAGGCCATTTTGATATGACACTTATGAAAGGGGAAAAGGCTCCTGAAGTTTTCGTATCAAATGATACTATTGGCGAATTGCAAAAAGCTGTTGATGATTTTGAAAGCCGCGATGACATTTATTACGAAAATCATGAAGAACAGCTTAAGGATTATGTTGACGGCGGTACAGTCTTTTGGGGCAAATATGACATAAATGTTTCAGAATTATTCTTTAAATTAGAAACGGGAGAAATAACTGAAGAAGAGTTTGATTCTTTTATGTCAAACGCACCTAAAGTTTCAATAAAAAAACAGTTCCTTCCCGAATATATAAAGCTTTGCTGGAGCGTAAAGGACTACGAAAATCTTAAAAGAAATATTGAACGTGAAGAGTATTATGCAAACAGCACTGAGGAAACACAGTATTACAGGGATTATAATGCTTTTTTGGCCAAGCAGCATAAAGAGTTACTTGAAAAAGGTTTTATTTCTGGATATGATTATGGTTGGGAGAATTTCTATTCAATCCTTTCTCAGGATGTGGGAATTTTTCTTGCAATTATTATAATTTTCGGACTTTGCAATGTGTTTACCTCTGAATATTCACTTTCCGTTGATGCATTTTTGCTTTCGAGTAAAAAAGGAAGAGGTACCCTTGTAAGCGGAAAAATTATTGCTTCACTAATTTATACGGTAATTTGCTTTGCAATATATGTTCTGTTGGCACTAATTATCAGCTTTATTTTTCTTGGAATAGAAGGTATTAATGTAGGCCAGGGTGAAAGTCACCTGACAAAACTTCTATCGGTTATCCCGTTTATTCTTGTTGGGTGTATTTCTCTTTGCTTTATAACTCTTGCTGTGTCAGCATTCTGCAAAAAGCAGATTACATCTATATCAGTATCTTCGTTTGTTTGTCTGCTTCCGTTTTTTTCACAGTTTATCGGATATAACGGCAATCAGTACATTTCTCAAATTGTTGAGATTATGCCTGTAAGTATGGTTTTCGGTTCATATATAACAGGGTATCCGAGGTATGCATATTTCGATAGAACCTTTATTGATATACGTTATCTTTTCCCATTTGTTGCTTTAGTAGTAATCATTGTTTGTCTTCCCTTAATCTATAAGAGATATACTAACCATCAGGTGAGTAACTGATAGATAACTGTTATAGTGAAACCCCATCGGTCATCCGATGGGGTTATTTATATATTATGAGTATATAAGTTCTAAACAGACAATCTTGTTGGCACGCTGCTCAAAATGGTTGCCACAAAACCTCATAAGATATAAATTTAATTAAGTGAACAAAAAAACACCCCTGACTTTCAATTAAGAAGGTCAGGGGCTTACTTTATGCAAAAATCTTATTATAAAACTCAATATAATCGCTTACCGCTTCCTCAAAAAGCTCGTTGCAGTAAATCTCAAAATGACCGCAGTCATATCTCTTACAAACGGAATTTTTCGCCTTTTTTGCAAGCTCAATTGTCTTATCTGCAGGTGCAAGATCATCCTTGGTACAGGCGGCAACATAAATGGGAGTGTTGATTTTACCGAAGAACTTACCCGGTGAATACTTAATAAATTCAAGAAGTGTTCTTGCAGGGGCTTCGTTAATGTAGTCCGCACCTTCAATAAAGTCGTTAGTGGTTTTCTCGTCAGCTTCCATAAATGCAAGCTCACCGCTATAGGTTGAAAGCTTCATCATAACAGGGTGATAGCCGGTAAGATTTGACAGCACATCGGCAATAACATAAGGTGATCTTTTGATAATATAAGGCAGCCCAACCTCTTTAATTGTCGCCATTGTATCGGTATAGGGACACTGTGCAACTGTACCCTTGACATCATCTCTGTGAGCAGTAAGGTATGTTACATGACCGCCACTGAAGGATGAGCCGAAGAGCAAGAGATTGTCTCCGTCAACACGGCTGTCCTTTTTGATAAAGTCGATTGCAGTGTTCCAGTCGTGAAGCTGCATTTTAACATTGATAAGCTGTCTTTTATCGCCATCACTTGCTCCGTAGTTACGGTAGTCGAAAAGGAAGCAAGCGTAACCCGCCTTTGCAAATCTTTCAGCAAAGGCATAAAGTCTCATCTTACGGGTACCGCCAAGGCCATGCGCCATAACGATAATGGGGCATTTTTTGTCTGCTTCGGGAAGATACAGCCACGCACTGCAGCGTGTTCCGTTTGAGTAAAAGTCTACATCTTCTCTTGTGAATTGGTAGTTCATTTTAAAACCTCCGTTTAATTTAGTTCTTGCACTATGTGGGGTTTAAAAAAAGAAAAAACACCCACGAATCAGTAGTAGCTTCTACTGTCCCGTGGATGAAAAATTCCACTGTCGCTTTTGCGACCCGACTCCATGACCTATGTCACGGTCTGATCAGTTTGTACTGTAGATTTATATGCAGTGCAAAGAGTAACTATAATATAGCACAGTGCAAACAGGTTGTCAAGGTGGAATTTGCCGGACTCCGCCGTATTTCCGCACCGTAACTTTTTCTTTAATTCAAAGGATCAAGCAGGTTAACTTTATGACTAAAGAGACTTATTTCACATACAAAAACCGCCCTCTTTTGGAAGGCGGTTCAAAAGTTTTTATAGACTCTTACTTGTCTAAGCTCTTCATTGTGGGGAGCCCGGCTCCCCACAATTTATATCATACTGTATGTTACCATAACTTACTGACACCATCAACAGAAATTTGGGATTTTACCCCTTTTTTACTATATTTAACTGTATTTTACGTTCCGATTGATGTAAGTTTTGATGTAAGCTTGGTAACATGCATTTTAAGGCTTTATGCCTCCTTAAAGAACTTATCAAGACCCTCAAATTCCACTCTCTTCAGTTCTTTAGTACCGCTACCGTCCATCCATGAATACTGGTATGACCCGTTCGCTCTTTGAACCTCTCCGCTACGGAGAACTACTCTTGATTTATCTTTTCTTTTTGTTGCTGACATAAAATTCCTCCTATATTCTAAATTGTTTATCCGTGAAATCATCAAGCTTTTCCCTTATGATATAAAGCTTGCCGCCTAACAATATTGCAAAGGGACAGTTTTTCTGCTGTGATAATTCCCGTAATTTGTTTCTGCCTATTCCCGAATAAGCTGCCGCTTCTTCAAGAGTAAGCCACTTCTTTTCCCATATGGGTGTTTCTTTCTGAGTAACTGCCGTTTTAATATTATCGTTGCTTTTCATTATTAGGCCTCCTGTTAAATGCAGTTTGTTTCTTCAAGATATTCTTCTAATTTTTTGCGCTTAAAAAGACGCTTTGCTCCGTTCCACAACACAAATGGGCAACCTTCTTTGTCGGACAGCTCTCTGAGCTTGGTTTTGCCTATACCCGTATACGCTACAGCCTCCTCCAAGGAAAGATTCATTTTTTGCCATACGGGAAGTTCAAGTTCTTTTTTCATAAAAGTACCTCCTTTTTATAAGTGTGCATAAATCATAAAACAAAAAGTGCGGCAAGACCAATGTGTGGATTCTCACCGCACGACACACATCAAATTGAGTACATTTTATCTATATAAGCATCAAATACACGTCTTTTTATCATTCTTTTATTGCCAATCCACAGAACAAAGGGGCAGTCTTCCTTACTTGTCATATCACGCAGCTTATCTCTGCCGATACCTGAATAGACAACCGCCTCTTCTATGGTGAGATTAGACTTCTTCCAAATAGGCACATAATATTTCTTATTGTTTTCTTCCATAAATTGCCCTCCTTATCTTGAATCTCTGCCCTGACGGGCTCTGTATCTGCTTTCACAGATTTTCACTATTGCTTCTTCAATCTGTTCCGTTGTATAGCTTTTGGGAAAGAACCTTCTTATTCTTTCAGCAGGGATTTTGATTTTCTCTCGCTGATTAGCTTTTTCCTCTGCCAATATTTCACCTATATGCTCAGGTGTAAGCCCCTCTTCTCTGCTGATAGAACGAAGCCTTTGTGCCTGAGATAAATTAGGCGTAGCATCACATATACAGATTTCTTCAACCAAGTCCGCCTGTTCCACCTCATTGAGATATGAAAGCTCTACCGCAGGCGTAAATGCAATTCGCTTTTCATCAACAAGCTCAAGCAGTTCAGGTATGAGATTTGTAAGACGAATATACCGCCTTACCTGTGTTTTACTGTCATCAGATTTATTTGCAATAAGCTCTGCAGATTCCAACTTCCGACCAACTTGGTCGGAAGTTAATATCATTGAAATAATATCAATGGTCAAAACCACTGCCAAAATAATGCCGATGATTTTTAATATTTTCTTTGCTTTTCCTTTGTTTTTTTCCGTCATTACCTTTCGACTGATTTCTTCAACTTTTTCGGTAAAACCTGATGTTTGAACACCGTCTTTTTCAGTTATTTCCTCTTTCAGC
>JBGVFK010000103.1:0-30283 GCA_045121075.1 Acutalibacteraceae bacterium
CCTGAGTTGTAGCGGGAGCCTGAGTTGTAGCGGGAGCCTGTGTTGTAGCAGGAGCATTACCGCCAGCAGGAGCTGAGCCTTCGTAAGTTACGTTAACTTTGATTCCTTTTGTTGCGCCGATGCCGAAGCCGCTTAAGAAAATGATGAGGGCTGCGAGTACAATGGCAACAACCTTGATTTCTTTTTTCATGGTCTGTTAAACCCCTTTCAAAAATTTACGCCTTTTCTCCGGCGCTTTTTTCCGTATTATGCTTCGCATCTGAAGACACGCAAACATTTACTTAATAAAGGTACACTAAAATTTGCAAAAAGTCAAGCAGTTTTGCGTAAATTTATAAAAAGATTTTTCAATTGTTTTTTTATTATTTATGCGTTAAATTTTATTCGTTTTTTTTCACAAAAATAAACCTCTGTGTTCATACAAAACTAACAAAAATTGTCGACCTGTTAATCTATGTGAATTTTTTTGTCAAAAAGGTGTTGCATTTATTATGATTAAAGTGGTATTCTATATGTTGGTAGTTATATATAGTATATCTGAAAGGAGTGTTAAAATGAAAAAAATCATTGAGGTTACCGGAATGCACTGTCCTCACTGCTCAAAGGCCGTTGAAGACGAAATTAAAAAAATCGATGGCGTAAGCAAGGTTAAGGCTGACCACGAAAAGAACACTGCAACAGTTTCAATGAAGGGCGAGGTTGCTGACGAGCTTTTGATCAAGGCTGTTGAAGAAGCCGGCTTCACACCCGGTGTTATCACAATCAAAGAGGGCCTTTTCAGCTGATTTTTAAAAAGGAGAGACTAAAATGGCAAAAGAAAAAGTTAAAAAGGAAAAACCGGTAAACGAGCATCCTAACAAAATTGGCGTAAAGGACGCCGTAGGTTACACTATTGCCGAGGCCGGTAATATGTTCAACCTTACATACATTTCAAGCTATCTTAAAATGTTCATGACTGACGTTCTCGGCATTTCACCCGCAAAGGCCGGCGTTATGTTCATGGTTACACGTATCTGGGACTGCATCAACGACCCTATGTGGGGTGCGATTGTTGCTAAAAAAGCTCCCTCAAAAGACGGTAAGTACCGTCCTTACCTCAAGTGGGTTTCATTCCCTCTCGGTATTGCAACAATTCTCTGCTTCCTTCCCTATCAGCAGTTCACTCAGAGTCAGGGACTTCTTCTTGCAATCTGCTACATCACATACTGTCTCTACGGTATGATGTACACAGGTATGAACATCCCCTTCGGCTCACTTGCTTCAGTTATCACTGATGACCCCAACGGCAGAAACCTTCTTTCAACCTTCCGTTCAATCGGTTCAGGTCTCGGCGGTGCAGTTGTTTCACTTCTTGCTCCCTTCCTTATCTATTCAGCTAAGATGGAAAACGGCTCACCTGTTATCGACAAGATCACAAACGAGGTTGTTAAGGTAACAGACGGCAACAAGATGTTTATCTTCGGTCTTGTTATGGGTATTCTTTCAATCGTATTCTATCTTGTGGGCTACAAGACCACAAAGGAAAGAGTTCCCTCAGAGGCAGATCCCCAGGTTGACCTTAAGAAAACTTATTTAGGTCTTCTCAAATCAAGACCCTTCGTAACAGTTGCTCTTGCAGGCGTGCTTATTTCAGGTCAGCTTCAGTTCAACTCATTCAATACATACCTTTATAAGAACTACTTCACAAACACAAGCCTTGGCGTTCTCGGCACTATCTGCAACTACCTTCCCATGGTTTGTCTTGTTCTCTTCACACCCAAGCTTTCAGCTAAGTTCGGTAAGAAGGAGCTTTGCGGTAAGTTCTCAATCGTTGCAGCAATCGCTTCAGTTGTTCTTGCAATTCTCGCTAACAACCAGAGCTTCATTGATATGATCAATCCCGAAACAGGCATTTTCCCCGCTTGGATGTTTATGGCTGCACTTCTTCTCATCGGCTTCGGCTACACATTTGTAAGCCTTACCTGCTGGGCAGTTGTAATGGACGTTATTGATTATCAGGAATACACAACAGGCATCAGAAGTGAAAGTGCAATTTACGCAGTTTACACCTTCTCAAGAAAGATGGGTCAGACAATTGCTGACACAGCAGGTCTTTTCCTTCTTCAGTGGGCTAAGTACGACAGCACAACAGCAGGCAACGGCTTCATTACAGAAAACGACACAAGTAAGAAGATTATGCTTATCTGCACAATCATCCCTGCAGTTGTTTACACAGGCGTATGGCTTCTTATGAGATTCGGTTATCCTCTTACCAAGGAAAGACTCGAACCCATCTACGCTTATGTAAGAGAAAAGAGAGAATCTGCTGCTACTGAAGCTTAATCTATAGTAAAATCAAAGACTGTTGCTTTTGCAGCAGTCTTTTTTTACCTTTGCAACCAACGGTTGCGCAATTTCCAAGTAAAGTTTCTTGCATTTTTACTACCTTTACAGTACAATTAAGTCAGCAAAAACAAGAAAGGCTGATTATTATGAAGCTACACGAAAAAATATATAATCTCAGAAAAAAGGAAGGGCTTTCTCAGGAGGCTCTTGCTGAAAAGTTAGGAGTTTCAAGGCAGTCCGTAAGCAAATGGGAAACAGGCGAAGCTATGCCTGAGGTAGGTAAGCTTCTTTCACTCAGCAAGCTTTTCGGGGTTACCACGGATTATCTTCTTGATGATGAAAGTGAAGAAAAGTTAAAGGAATCCGAGGCTGAAGAAGAAAAAGAAGAGCGCCCCCCTTTTGCGGCGGCTCCCGTTTATGAAACACCGAAGAAAAATAAATCCGTCAGAAATATCACAGTTATACTCATTCTATGCATCATTGTTTTCCTGATTATTCTTCCGGTTTTCGCAGCCATTTTCGGCTTCAGCATCTTCACCCACAACACTGCCACAGGAGACGTAATAATTCTTGAAGAAATAACAAGCGTAGAGGCAGATGAATATATTATACCAAGCGTGGAGGCAGATGAATCTCTTCCTTATTACGACGACATCACCTCAACTCCGCACGAAGCAGACGGTGAACCCATTGTCCGTTTTGAAAACTCAGCAGTGGCTGAATCGAGTACATCAATGACCAACTTTTCGGTTATATTTGTTATTCTCCTTTTCGGCATACCTGCTCTGATGATACCTGTGCTTATCATCGTACTTATAGTTCTTCTGATCAAACGAAAAAGACAATAAAAATTGCAGACTGTTGAATTCAACAGTCTGCTTTGATTTTATTCTTCATTATTTGCCGTAGTGATTTTTGTGATGAATTCCTTCAGCACATCAACAGGCGGCTTGCCGTTCATTTTAAGAGTGATGTACGGGCTTGTTTTTGCCGCACTTATCATTGCTCTGCCACGGAAGTGCTGACCGATTGCAGCCACAATTTCAGGCTTAAGCTCATTGATAAAAATTAAAAGCACTGTGTTCTGCTGCTTGATTTCGTAAATACCAAGCTGTGCCGCATAGCTTCTAAGAAGAGCAACATCAACAAGACCCTGAACTGCCGAGGGCGGTTCACCGAAACGGTCGATAAACTCATCCATAACATCCATAGCATCCTCACCGTTTTCAATTTCGGCAATTCGCTTATACATATTGATTCGGTTTTTAACGGAATCAATGTAGGTTTCGGGAATGTGAGCATCAATTGCAACATCAATAAGACACTCTTTTTTAGGCTTGAACTCTTCACCTGTCTTTTCCTCTTCAATTGTTTCAGAAAGGATTTTAAGGTACATATCATAGCCCACCGCTTCCATATGACCGTGCTGCTGAGCACCGAGAATATTACCTGCACCGCGGATTTCAAGGTCACGCATTGCAATACGGAAGCCTGAACCGAATTCGGTAAATTCTCTTATTGCAGAAAGTCTGCGCTGAGCAATTTCGCTGATTTCCTTGCGGTTGTTGTAGGTGAAGTACGCAAAGGCACGACGTGATGAACGACCTACACGGCCTCGTATCTGATGAAGCTGAGCAAGACCAAGACGGTCTGCATCCTCAATAATAAGGGTGTTTGCGTTAGGCACATCTACACCAGTTTCAATAATGGTTGTGCAGACAAGAATATCAATTTCACCCTCAAGGAGCTGTCGCCATACTTCACTCAATTGCTCTTCCGTCATTTTGCCGTGACCGAGACCGATTCTTGCATCGGGAAGGTATTCCTTGATTTTTGCCGCAGTTTTTTCTATGGTGTCCACTCTGTTATGGAGATAGTAAACCTGACCGCCACGACGAAGCTCTCTTTCCATAGCTTCTGCTAGAACACCCATATCCTGAGCCACAACATAGGTCTGCACAGGATGTCTGCCGACAGGCGGAATTTCAAGTGAGGACATATCACGGATACCCGTCATCGCCATATTGAGAGTACGAGGAATGGGCGTTGCAGAAAGAGTAAGCACATCAACAAGAGGGAATTTTTCCTTAAGCTTTTCTTTCTGAGCAACACCAAATCGCTGCTCCTCGTCAACGATAAGAAGCCCTAAGTCTTTAAATTCAACACTCTTTGCGATAATAGAATGAGTGCCGACAATAATATCAATACTGCCTCGCTTGAGGGCTTTTTTTATTTCAGTGCGCTCCTTCTGTGTACGGAAGCGTGAGAGCATATCAATCTCTACCGGGAAACCGTCAAAGCGCTTTTTAATTGTCTGATAATGCTGAAATGCAAGAATTGTTGTAGGCACAAGAATCGCACACTGCTTTCCGTCTGCGACACATTTGAATGCCGCACGGAGAGCCACCTCGGTTTTGCCGAAGCCAACATCACCGCAGAGAAGTCTGTCCATGGGACTGCTTCTTTCCATATCAGACTTGATTTCGTTAATTGCAATCAGCTGGTCGTCGGTTTCTTCAAATTCAAAGCGACGCTCAAAGTCGTTCTGCATATCCATATCAGGTGAGAAGGCATAGCCCTTTGAGTTCATTCGTGCTGAATATATTTTTGTAAGCTGTGCCGCCATATCCTTTACAGCGGTACGCACCTTTTTCTGTGTGTTTTTCCATTCGTCCGAGCCAAGTCGGCTAAGCTTAATCGCCTTGTCGGTGTCACCGGGTGAAACATATTTCGCAAGAAGGTCAAGCTGAGTTACGGGAAGGTAAAGCACATCTGCGCCACGGAAATTGATTTTGATGTAATCCTTGATTTTACCCGCAACATTCATTGTCTTTATGCCGTCAAACACACCGATACCGTGTACAGCATGAACAACATAATCACCCTTGGTGATTTCTTCAAGAGAGGTAAGTCCCCTGCCGGTTTTAAATTTGCGCTGAACCTTCTTCTGAGCTTTCGCAACTGCTCTGCCATAAGTAAAGAGCATAAATTTCTCAGAGGCATACTCAATGCCGCCAGACACTGTGCCCGAAATTACGCTGACGGTTTTCTCAGGAAACTCTGCAGGCACAACAGGGAAATATCTTGCCTTTATTCCCTCAGTTTCAAGGTCAAAAGCGAGCTCCTTAGCACTTTTTTCAGTACCTGCCATAACCACAACGGTGTAGCCAAGTCGCTGAGCGGGCTCAAGGTCCTCTATAAGATAAGAAAGTGTGCCGTCCCAACGAGAGGTCTGCTGTGCAGTTACACTGACGAGATTTTTAATGGGCACATCAAAAGAGCCTCTTGCAAGGTTATCTATGAAAATTGTTCTGCCATCTGAGTATTCTGAAAGCACCTCATTCCAGGTAAGAGCAAAGGTGTCAAGTCCCTTTGTAAGAAGTCCGTCCTCAAAGGCTGCACGGATATCCTCGAGAAGAAGCTGAGAGCTTGCAGTAAACCTCTGCTTTACGTTGCCGCTTTCTGAAACGAAAAGGAGCTTTCCTTCCATATATTCAAAAATTGAAGCCACGCCCTCGTAAGCAAGGGAAAGATAACGGTCGGGAGATGGAATATGCATAAAGTGGCTGAGGCGCTCGATATCCTCATTCATTGCCGCCTTTACCTTCACACTGCCCTTGCCCTTAACTGTAGGAAGAAATTCCTCAAGTCTTTTTTTCATTTCCTCAGGCGAATCAAAGAGAATCTCAGTGGCAGGAGTTATATTTATCTCGTCAAGTATATCTGTACGGCGCTGAGTTTCAAGGTCAAAAAGCGAAATAGAATCTACATTGTCGCCCCAGAATTCTACACGGCAGGGTGAAGTCTGACCGGGAGCAAAAATATCAAGAATTCCGCCGCGAAGGGAAAACTGACCCACACCGTCAACCTGCTCAGTACGGCTGTAGCCTGCACTGATAAGCAGTTTTATAATGGAATGGGTGGACATTTCGGTTTCAGTGGTAAGCTTCAGGATATGCTTTTTAAGCTCCTCGGGAGGAATTGTCAGCTGAATTGCCGCTTCAATTGAGCATACTATATAATTGTAGTCACTCTCGAGAATGCGGCAGAGCACACCAAGGCGCTTTTGTTCAAAGTCGAGAGATTTACTGTCGGTCTGACGGAAATTGAAGTCACGTGCAGGATAATGAAAAGCTTCTGAAGAGAACACGTTAAGGTCCTCTGTAAGCTTTACTGCTGAAGCTTCATCAGCGCAGATTATAAGTGCCTTTTCCCCTGCATCTTCAACAAGCGAGGAAATATAGTGAGCCTTGTGCACCTGTGAAAGACCGATTATGCCCATAGGCAAGCCACCGCTTTCAACGGCATTTTTCACTGTTGTATATTCAATTGATTCTGAAAGTATTTTTGAAAAGCCTGACACTATATTCACCTCTTTTTATTTTTACTCTGAAAATAGATTATATATCCAAAAACAGCCAAAAGTCAAGAAAAAAGAAACCTCTTACGAGGTTTCTTAGTTTAAGTTTAATTTAACTTATTCAGCGTCCTTCTTGAGGTCAGCGAAGATAGCTTCGATCCATGCGAAGATGTCCTTAATGAGAACTTCTACCTGATCAAGGATTTCCTGTACTTTAGCCATTGTAATTATCCTCCTTCTTCAATATTTGCCAATATTATATACTAACTGTTAACAAAAAGTCAATAGCTACATATATATTTTTTAAAAAATATAAAAAAATAACTGCCCCGCCTGAGCGGAGCAGTCAATCGGTTAATTATTCACCAAGTACGCCTGTCTTTGTAAGGATATCCATGATGAACTTTGTGATATCATCAAAGAGCTTTGTGAGAAATTCGAAGAAATTCATTATTGTTACCTCCATTTAATTTTTTTAAGGTATTATTTACCTTGCATTTACAGTATACATCATAAAGTGTTAAAAATCAATACTTTATGAAGAAATACAACAAAAATTATTCTTTTGTGCCAAAGAGTTCATCCCACTTTGCAGCAGCAAGGAAAGGAGTGAGAATTGCATAAAGAGCCTTGAATGCGTTCATAAGACCGTCAAAGAAGCCCTTCTTATCTGTACCGAACATTTCGTATACGTAATCCATAATCATTGTCTGTCACCTCCCGAATTATCTTCTGCGTAAAAAATTATATATCAAAATTTAAAATAAATCAATAGTATAAACAAAAATCTCATATACTTTTCACTTTTGAACAAAAAAATCAACATTGTATACACAGGTTTGTGCAAAATAAAAAAGAGCCTTACGGCTCCTTTTTATTTAAGTTAAGAATTTAATTATTCAGCGTCCTTTGCTGAGTATTCGTCAACCTTAGCCATGATTTTGTCAACAAGTTCAAAAATAGCGTCAACGAGTTTTTCGATGTCAGCGATGAAAGTCATGATAGCATCCATTGTGTTACGCCTCCTGTATTTTTATTTCCCTTTATGGGTTCATACCCATTATATACCAATATTACAGTAAAATCAAGAGTTTTTGAACTTTTTTTAAAAAATTAAGAGCCATCACGAGGACAGCTCTTTTATAATTTCTTATTTGAAATATGTGTTGATCCAATCCATAAGGCTGTTGTACATAAGGTTAACAATTTCAATAAGTTCAGCGATAAGATCTGTAAGTACCATGTTACTTTCTCCTTTTCTGTAATATTTTTGTTGTTCCTTTGTGAACATTGGTATAATTATACTCCAAGCTTTTTAAAAATTCAAGGGTATTATGAAATTTTTAATTATTATTATGGAATTTTGGAGTTTTTATTAATACATATTTGCCTGAAAAAATTTAACGGCACCCTTTCAGATGCCGCTTAGGTACGAATGCCGTCTCTTACAGTAAGCCCTCTTTTTTCATGATTGCTTCAATAAGAACAAAAATTTTGTCAGTAAGATAAGTTAAAAATTCCCACATATCTGTTTTCTCCTTTGTTTTTGTTACCGTTTACCGGTACATATATATTTTACACCTGAATTAACTATAAATCAAGTGGTTAACTAATTTTTTAAAATAAAAAACAAAACCACAGACCTTGCGGTCTGTGGTATAAGTTATTTGCAAATAACTTAAATAATTAATTAGAGGGGTTTGTATTCAAGATCTTCGTCCTTAGCAACGATGCCGAAAGCCATTTCCATGATAGCTTCGATAACAGCGATGAGTGATTCCCATGTCTTTGCTGCGAACATGTTTTCAAGAGCAACTTTGATAGCGTCCATTGTAATATCCTCCTTGTTAGATTTTAAATAATTTTAAGTAAAAACTTATTTTGTGAGTTCGCCGAATGCACCAGCAAGTTCATCTTCGATTTCTGTGCCAACTTCTTTTTTGAAGAGAGCCTTAACGAAGTTGATGATTTCGTTGAAGAGTGATTCAAGAGCAGCCTTGATTGCGTCTGTCATTGTACTTGTCCTCCTTTTAATATTTGCTAAAGGGTTACCCCATTAACATCAAAAAAATTAAAAAAATGTCATTAAACAAACTTATTTAGCGCTGTTTGTAAGATCATTGTAAGCGTCTTCAAGTTCGTTCTTAACGTCGTCGCCAACTTCTCTATCCCAGATTGACTGGATGAAAGCTACGAGATCAGCCCAAAGCTGTTCAAGGAATGCCTTAATCTGTTCCATTGATAAAATCCTCCTTACAATATTTATTGAGAGCATAAACCCTCTAATATATGATGATTATATAATAAAGCAATTTTTTTGTCAATAGTTAATTCAAAAAAAGTTCATTAAACGGTGGGCGTTTCTTTATATTTTTTAATATCTTGTTTCAAGAAAAAAGTGCACAGCCTGAGCTGTGCACTGAGTTATTTACTTTAACTTATTCTGCTTTGGGTTCTTCAAGACCGATTTCAGGTCTGAGGAAAGCAAACATAAAGTCGAGTAATCTGTTGATAATGTCGATAAGCTTCTGCATTATAAGTTACCTCCGTTAAAATTAAAATTCGCTTTCAAATTCTTTCATAAACTTGTCGATGATTTCATCGATGAAGCCGATAATTCTCATGAAGATAGCTTCAAACTGATCCTTATACTGTTCCATTATATTAACTCCTTTCTGAATTATATAATTATCACTATGGTACTATTATACATAATTTTTTAAAAAAATCAATAGTTTTAAATTTATTTAATAAAAAAAGCCACAAGCAAAGGCTTGTGGCTAACTACATTTAACTTATTCAGCTGTGATGCCGAGAGCTTCGTAAATGTAAGCGAAGAGTTCCTTGAGGCCTTCTACGAAAGCGTCAACGAAAGCCTGATAGTTACCAGCCTTAAGGTTGTTTACGATATTTGTAATCATTTTAAGTTTCCTCCTTGTTAGATTTTGTTCTAAAATTTAAAAGTTTAATTAGATGTTAGCTGTGATCATGTCCTTAAGATATGCAGCAAGTGTGTCGAAGAACTTGAGAATTTCTGCCCAGAGAGCTTCAAAGTTAAGGTTTTCCATTATAGCGTCCTCCTTTTAAAATTTTAGGGTCATCCCTAAGTTGTCTACATTATATATCACCATATATTATTTGTCAATAGTTAATTCAAAAAAAATTCATTAAATTTACTAAAGTTGCAAACGAAAAAAAGCCGGCACCCTAAGGGCAGTCAAACGGCAGTCAGATGGCAACAATATAATAATGGTAAGAATGAAAATAATGATAAGAATTATATAGAAAGAAAAAAGAAAGAAATATATAAAGAAAGAAAAAGAAAGAAAAATTTTAAAACAGACTGTCGAGAATTACTTTTTTCGGCAAGCCGTGTCCCTACTGTATCGCTAATTAATTTGTTTTTTACAGCCCCTTAACATTGTTTTGACCTTTTCCCGAAAGTCTATCAGCTTGTCGAAAAGACATAAACGGTTGATGAAATCACCACCCGGCACAACCGAAAAATACAACATCAGGCTTTCTCGTTCTTACACAGCCTTCACAGTCAGAATTATTCTCTTTTGGCATCAAAACGTCTTTATTTGTAAACTATTTGTTAACAGATGGGCGTTTTTTCAATTTTGTGGCGGAAAACCTGCAACAAAACCCGTTTTCCGGCCTATATATGGGGGGTATTTTTACGAGTGACAAACTCAAAGCAAAAAAATTCAACGAAAGGAGCGATTTTAAATCAGACAATTAACCGGCAAGGAAAAGCTTTTCTGCACTTATTATTCACTTTCAAGAAACGGCCGTGAGGCTGCTGCAAAATCGGGTTATGTCTTTCCCGAAAAAAGCGCAGTTAAGCTGCTGAAGAAAGAAAGCATAGCTGCAGAAATTGAAAGGCTTGACGAAAGCAGAAGAAAAACCGAAAGGGATGTTTCTGCAGGTTATTTCCGACTTGCCTTCGGCTGTGTAAGCGATGCGGTGAAGCTGCTTTTTTCTGATGAAGTTGATGTGGATAAAATTGAAGAAATGGACCTTTTCAACATTTCGGAAATAAAGCGCAAGAAGGGCGGAGATATTGAAATTAAATTTTTCGACCGTCTTAAGGCACTTCAGCAGCTTTACGAAATGAGCGAGTCTACGGGAATTTCTGACAATGCATTTTATTCGGCAATTGAAAAAGGTGCTGCGGCGCTTAAGGGTGAAGCCTTTGGCTGATGAAGACTTTATCCCCTTTTCCAAAAAGCAGCTGAAGGCTCTCACCTGGTGGCACCCAAGTTCACCTGACAACCGTTATGACGGAATTATCTGCGACGGTGCTGTAAGAAGCGGCAAGACAACCTGTATGTCAATTTCCTTTGTTGCCTGGGCATTCTATTATTTCAACGACACATCCTTTGCCCTTTGCGGAAAGACTATTGCATCTCTTAAGCGTAATATTGTAACCTCTCTTCTTCCCCAGCTTAAGAAAATGGGCTTTTCTTACAGGGAAAGGCTGAGTCAGAATCTTATTGAAATAAGTCTCGGCAAAAAGGTCAACCGTTTTTATCTTTTCGGCGGAAGGGATGAAAGCTCAGCTTCACTTATTCAGGGCATGACTCTTGGCGGTGTGCTTCTTGACGAGGTTGCACTTATGCCTCGTTCATTTACTGAGCAGGCACTTGCAAGATGCTCACTTAAGGATTCACGCTTCTGGTTTAACTGTAACCCTGAAAATCCCGTGCACTGGTTTTATGAGGAATGGATAAAGAAGGCTGAGGAAAAGAACTGCCTTTATCTCCACTTTCTTATGAAGGACAACCCTTCTCTCAGCGAAAATGTAATAAACCGCTATGAAAAGCTTTACAGCGGAGCCTTTTATGAAAGGTTTGTTCTGGGTAAATGGGTTGCGGCAGACGGGCTTGTTTATCCTGAAATTGCATCAGGCAAATGTGTTGAAGCGGCACCTGTGTCCGACTTTAAGAAGTATTATGTTTCCTGCGATTACGGAACGGTGAATCCCACCTCATTCGGTCTCTGGGGCTTACACAATGCGGTGTGGTACCGCTTTGATGAGTTTTACTACTCCTCCCGCAAGGAGGGTATTCAGAAAACCGACGAGGAATACTACCGACACCTTGAGGAATTTACAGAAGGACTTAAGATTGAAGCCGTAATCGTTGACCCTTCAGCGGCTTCTTTCATTGAATGCATCCGACGGCACGGCAGATTCAGAGTAATCCCTGCTAAAAACGATGTTCTTCAGGGCATCAGAAGGGTTCAGAGTGCTTTCAGAGACGGCAAGATAATTATCTCTCCCAATTGCAAATCGGCTCTGAGAGAGTTTTCTCTTTACCGTTGGGATGAGGGTGCTGCAAGAGACACACCTAAAAAAGAAAATGACCACGCTATGGATGAGATTCGTTACTTTGTATCTACAGTCCTCAGCGACCCCGAGGATAACGGCTTCTTCGCTATTGCTATGGACAGAAGCTGACCCCCTGTTATCCTCAAAAATATTGCAGAAAGGAGTAAAAAAAGACTTTGGCTTTAAGAAAAAAGAAAAACGAAAGCACCTGCGATGCTGTTGCAGTGCCTCAGACCGGTGGAAACTCACATCCGTTTATATCACTTTCTTCTTATAACCCCACCTCACCTGATATGGAGCTTTATAAAAGCCTTCGTGAAGCAATTCCCGTTATTGATGCGGCACTTTATAAGCTTATCCGTCTTCTGGGAAATTTTGAGATTATCTGCAGTGACAAAAATGCCGAAAGAGAGCTTCAGGATTTTCTTCTGAGTGTCAATGTAGGCGGTACCCGTCAGGGCATTGATGCTTTTATCGGCACTTATTTTGAACAGCTTCTCACCTACGGTACGGCTGTTGGTGAAATCTGCACAGACGGCAGAACTATCACTCACCTTTTCAATGCTGACCTTCGCACTGTAAGCCTTTCATGTGGCGAAAATCCCCTTGATGTAATTGTTTCTGCAGAAGACTGTGGCTCATTCAAGCCCGTTAAGTATCCGTCGCTTGTTCTTCTTTCGGTGCATAATCCCGAACCGGGCAAGCTTTACGGTACTTCAATTTTAAAGGGTCTGCCCTTTGTAAGCGACATTCTTCTTAAGATTTACAACACCATCGGTATTAACTGGGAGCGTGTGGGTAATGTGCGTTTTGCGGTTACATATAAGCCTCAGAATGATGCAGTAGACAAGGCTTATGCAAAGGAGCGTGCTCTTCAGGTGGCTTCAGAATGGAGCAGAGCTATGGAAAGCAGCGGCTCAGTAAAGGACTTTGTTGCCGTTGGTGATGTGAGCATCAAGGCTATCGGTGCAGATAATCAGATTCTTGACAGCTCTATTCCCGTAAGACAGATGCTTGAGCAGATTGTGTCAAAGCTTGGCATTCCGCCATTTCTTCTGGGCCTTAACTGGTCAACAACAGAAAGAATGAGCTATCAGCAGGCCGATGTGCTTACAAGCGAAATTGATGCTTACCGCAGAGAGCTTAACCCCACAATCAGCAAAATCTGCTCACTGTGGCTCAGAATGAACGGCTACGACTGTGATTTCAGAATTGAATGGAACAACATAACTCTTCAGGACATTACAGAGCTTTCACAAAGCAGACTTCATGACGCACAGACAAAGAAAATTCTCAGCGAAATCGGAGGTGAAGAAGATGACAGTTAAAGAGGAGCTTTCACTTATTAACGGATATTCCCGAAAGGAGCTTACAGAGGAGGATGTTTATATCTTCACTCTCACACTCTGCGACAATGAAATCGACAGAGACTTTGAAAAATTCAGCCTTGCTTCCTTAGAGAAGCTGAGGGAGCTTTTTACAGGCAAAACGGGAATTACCGACCACAGCATGCGTTCAAAGGACCAGTCAGCACGAATTTTCCGCACCTGGATTGAAGCAGACAGCACAAAGAAAACTGACTCAGGTGAAGCCTATACAGCACTTAAGGCAAGAGCCTATATGCTGAAAACAGAAGGCAATGCCGACCTCATAAAGGAAATTGACGGTGGAATAAAAAAAGAAGTCAGTGTCAGTTGCAGTGCAGAAGGCTGTATCTGCTCAATCTGCGGAAAGGACCTTAAAAGAAGAGAATGCAAGCACATTAAGGGAAGAAAATACAGTGGCAGACTTTGCTACGGTATTCTGGAAAATCCTACCGATGCTTACGAATGGTCCTTTGTTGCTGTGCCTGCACAGAGAAAGGCAGGCGTTACAAAATCATTTTTTAAGGAGGAACAGACCTTGACAAAGGGTACAGAGGTAATCAAGTCAATAACTGAAGATACGGTTATCACACCTGCTCAGGCTCAGGACATCTGCGACTACATAAGAGAGCTTGAGGAGCTTTCATCAGAGGCTCTTACCTATAAGCAGCATCTTACAGAAGAAATCGGCAGATATGCCCTTCTTCTTATGCCCAAGGTAAACACAAAGCAGTTTACACAGGGCTGCAATTTTATGAATCTTTCAGAGCTTCGTTCTCTGAGAGACGGCCTGAGAAAGCAGGCAGGAGAGGTTATTCCGCCCGCACTTCAGCTCAGACAGCAGACAAATTCACTTCAGAATAAAAACAACAACGCATTTAAGATTTAATTTTAAGGAGGAACTATTATGAATACACCTGTTTTTTACGGATTTGAAAGAAAGGAATTAACCTTCAATAAGGACAAGAATGTAGCCGAGGGCAAGGCTGTAGGCGTAGGTACACTCAAAAGAGCAGTTATCCCCTCAGCAGACGAAAAGTTCTGCGGCATTTGCTCAGCAGTAAACGAAACCTATGTAAGCGTTATTCTCAAGGGTCACGCAATTGTAAAATATTCAGGCACATCACCTGTAATCGGCTACAACAAGCTTGCTGCAGACGGCAGCGGCTATGTAAAGTTAAGCGACAACGGCATGGATATTCTTGTTCTTGACGTAGACACAGCAAAACGCACAATTGAAATTTTACTTTAATAAGGAGGAACTATAATTATGGCATGTTTTGACAATATCAGACTCGAAAAAGGACTTTACACCTCAGGAAAAAGCTTCACAGAGGCTCTTGAAAGCATTGACCCCAGCGAAAACTACATCGGCACTGAGCTTGAAGGTCTTGACGCATACCAGCGTCAGCTCAAGCGCTTTGACATCAAGGTAAGCGGCAAGGACAGCGACTGCATTGACAAGTTTTTCCGCACAACCGATTCTGCTGCTCTTTTCCCTGAATATATTTCAAGAGCAGTTTACCAGGGCGCTCAGGAAAACGACATTCTTTCAAGAATCGTTTCAACAGTTACAAACATCGAAGGTATGGATTACAGAACAATCTTCTGCCCTGCTGACGATATGAACAAGGTGCCTGCAGTTATCAACGAGGGTACATTCATTCCCGAAACAAAAATCACAACAAAGGAAAACCTTGTAAAGCTTAAGAAAAGAGGCCGTGTGCTCAGCGCTTCTTACGAGGCTATCCGTTTTCAGCGCCTTGACCTTTTCACTGTTGTGCTTAAGCAGATTGGTGCTGCAATTGCAAAGGCTGAGCTTTATGATGCAATTGACACCCTTATCAACGGTGACGGCAACAGCAACTTCATTGAAGAATTTAACACTGAAGCAGAAGGCACACTTACATATTCAGACCTTGTTAACTTCTGGAACAAGTTTGATCCCTACAAGATGACAACAATCATCACCTCACCTGATGTGCTTCAGGAGCTTCTTAAAATGAGCGAATTCAGAGATGCTTACACCGGTCTTGACTTCCATTCAACAGGCAAGCTTATCACACCCTTCGGTGCAGAGCTTTATAAGAGCTCAAACGTTGAAGAAGGCAAGCTTATCGGTCTCGACAGAAACTTCTCACTTGAAAAGGTGCAGTGCGGCAACATCATCACTGAATATGACAAGCTCATTGACCGTCAGCTTGAAAGAGCATCAATCACAACAATTTCAGGCTTTGCAAAAATTTCTCAGGACGCTTCAAAGCTTCTTGTTATCTGATAAGGTTGTGATTAAATGATTACGGTTTCAGACGTACTGAGTGCACTGAAGCTTTATTCTGACACAGAGGGCTATTCTGAAGAAATGCTTTCCTCTTGTGCTGCCACAGGTCTTAACTACATTAAAGAAAGGCTTAAAAGCGGTGCAGATGAAAACAGCCCTCTTGTGCTTGAAGCTGCAGTTTCCGTTGCACACTACCACTTTTTTCTCGGAGCAATAAGCTCCTCAGACAGATACGAAAGCTACAAGGCCGGCGATATGACCATAAGGCGCAACATCAGTAAGGAGCTTCTGTTTGAAAAAGAGGTTCTTGTCTGTGCCCTTTCAAAGGCAGCGTCAATTCTTACGGATACGGAGTTTTGTGTAATTGCCTGCTGAGCATATCCGCAGTAAGCTTTTCAGCGGCATGGGTGTAACCTTCAGCTTTGTTAAAGACGGCTCTGAAACTGACTTTGACTGTGTTTTTGAGCCGCTGAGGTATAAAAATAAGATATACCTCAGCGGTATACCTACAGAGCTCGGCTATAACAGTATGCGAAAATATCTTATAATGACACCACTTGAGGTACCCTTTGAAGATCTTGACGGCGTTAAGAATTATCTTAAGTTTGAAAGCTGCAAATACCGTGTGGACCACTATGAAAAGGTATATCTTAAGGGTGAGCCCCTTTATTACTGGGCCATTGTTCACAGAGAGGATGCTATATGAAAAATTCTTCAGAAATTATAAAGAAAATCAAGGACGCCATCAACGAAGATGTTGACATCAGCGAGGATGCTGAGGCTGTCCGTGCATATGAGCGTACTAATCTGCCTGTACCGCTGAAAAAGACTTACTTCTCACTTTTATGTGAGGAAAATTCCGTTGTCAAGGGTAATCCTGACACAAACAGAATAACCATAAGAATGACCTGCTTTACCCCCCTTACACTGCCTGCTTATACTGCCAACGAAAAGGCGGAGGCTATTGCGGGATATATGGATGAGCTTTTCGGCTCTGATTTCGTCAGCTACACTATCGGTGAGACCGACTATGACGATGATGTAAGGGCTTACAAGGTTATATGCAAGCTTAACTTTCAGTATTAATATTTCTGTCTGATGTGAAAAGGGTCGGCACAATTAAGTGCTGACCCTTTGTTTTATTTCTTCTTGGTTGTTACCTTAACTGCTGATGAGAAGTCGCCGTAGTAGGTTTTTGAATCTGCTTTTCTGTAGGCTCTGACCTTATAGTAATACTTCTTGCCCTTTTTAAGGCTCTTATCAGTATAAGATGTAGTCTTTACAGACTTGATTTTCTTCCAGCTTTCACCGTCTGTGCTACGGTAAATCTCGTAGCCGGCAGCACCGCTTACCTTTGACCATTTCAGTGTAAGTGAGGTTGTTTTAACTGCTGAAGTCTTAAGGGTTTTAACCTTTGCAGGAGTTGTTATAACCTTAATCTTTGATGAATAGTCACCTGTTTCGCCTGTTTCGCTGTTATAAGCCTTTACCTTGAAGTAATAGGTTTTATTTGCTGAAAGGTTTTTAACATCAAAGGCGGTATCCTTTGTTTTTGCAATTCTCTTCCATTCACCGTCTGAGTAGCGGTAAAGAAGATAAGTATCAGCACCGCTTACCTTTGACCAGTAAACTCTTACTGAGGTGGACTTTACATTTTTGCTTTTGATTGTTTTTACCTTGCTGAGCTTTGTTCTTACCTTTATTATATCGGAAAATTCACCTGTTGCTGAGGAGCTTACACCTCTTACCTTAAAGCTGTATTCGGTGTGTGACTTAAGGCCGCTTACTGTACAGCTCGTGCCGGTTACTGACTTTTCCTTTGTCCAGCCTCCGTTTTCAAGAACGAAAACATCGTATTTTGTTGCACTGTCTGCTTCATTCCAGGAAAGAGTTATCGCTTTATCGGTTTTCTTTGTAATTTCAACACCGCTTACCTTCTGAAGAGGCATTTTAACATCGGCTGCAGCACTCATAAGTCCGTAGCTTACAGCGTAATCATCCCTTGCAACGGGCTTTATTTTAAAGCCGTATTCGTTGCCTGTTACAGCGTTATCATAAGCATATTCTGTGCCCGTAACCGTAGCTATTTTCTCGAATGAGCCTGAATTTTTGCTGAAGTAAAGCTCATACTCAGTAGCATAAGGAACGGCTGTCCAGCTGAGGCTTATTTTCTTTCCTTCAAGCCTTGCTGAGGGTGCTTCAGCTTTAGTAAGCACCGGTAAAGAAGCTTCACCGCTATAACTTTCTGCAAAGCGGAAATTAAGAATCTTTGTGCCGTTCTCAGTGGTTTCTGTAAGGATATAATCCTTGCCCTTAATAAGGCTCACTCCACCGAATTTAACACTTACTGTGGGCGCTGAGCCCTGATTTGCAGTTACTGTGATTTCACCCTTTGCATCTGTTTTTTCAGGGAAAATAAGTGCAACAATAAAGGTTGCAAGAGGCACAGCATAAGCCTTTCTGCTGTTGATTACCTCAATTGCCTTTTCAACCATATGTGAAAGGTTGTCGTTTTTAAGAGCGTTATTGAGAGGTCTTACTGAGGTATATTCAGGAAAAACAGTTGCGTTCGCCCAGTTATCAAGAACATTCTTCACTGTTTTATAAAGGAACTCAACAACAGGCACATCACCTGCTGCATTCAGAGCCTTAACTGCAGTTACATCAATAAGAGTCTGAAGATCAAGGGTGAAGAAAAGGTCAATTATACCCTTCTGGCTGTCATCACCCATAAGGAATTTTTCTGAGTCAAAGCTTACATTTTTGTTCTCACCGAACATATCAATAAGCTTGTCTGCCTTGCTGAAAAAGCTTTCGTTTTTGGTAACGGAAAGTCCCATAAATCCTGCGAGATCCTTTTCAAAGAAGAGGTAGTTGAGAACATAATTGAGAACCTCCCATATGTCCGCACCATCGCCTGCCTTGTAGACTCTTCCGTAATTATCTGTAAGATTTATATAGTCACCGAGAAGCCAGGCAAGAATATCACCGAGAACAACTGTATAGTGCTCGTTGCCCTTATAGGAAACACCGTAATCAAGTGATTTTGCAAGATTAAGGAAAAGAAGTGATGCAAGGTCTTCAAGAGTTTTACAGCTCTGTATACCACTGTCAAAGCCGATTTTGCCCATTACAAATGAAACCACGCTGAACATCAGCTCGTCGTAAGAAAGGCTTTCTGCATTTTCAACAAGACCTGAGCCCTCTGCAAGATAACGGAAGGCACCTTCAATATTGCTTTCAATAAGAGTGTAATCACCCTTCTGCCAGCTGTTATATCCGGGTACAAGCTGCTTTACAATTTCACCGATAACATTGTTTACCTGAGAAAGAAGCGGTGAATCTGAAACGAAACGCACCTTTGAAAAATCGTAGGTACAACCCTTAAGATTAAGCATTGAAGAAAGTGCTTTAAGCTCTTCGCCATAGTCTGCAAGATTAACATCAAAATTCTTAAGTGCAGGAGCAATATACTTATCAATAACAAGTCCGAAGGCAACGATGATAATATCCTCAACAGTTGAATTCTGATTCATTGTAAAGCCGGGAAGAAGTCCGTCAGCACTTGTTACAAACTTATAAAGAAAATCGTTATAAAGGAATGCGTCAACATCGTACTTTGCCTTTTCGTAAGCATTTTTATACTGTGCTGAATTCTTTTCATAAACAAGCTCAACGAGAATACCCTTTAAAAAGCCTGAAACACCGTCAGGGCCAAGGAGAGTGTTAACATCAAAGAAGGGCTCAATAAGACCTAAGTCAGCCTCGCTGTTGCATATTTTCTGCACAAGGCTACGGTTTGCGTTAACAAGCTCAATAAGCTCATTGAGAATTGTTGTGTCGCCTGATTTTTCTCTACTCATGCCTGTCTGCCAAGAAGAGAAATCAAGGTTTTTAAGGTCGCCCATAAGAGGACCTGCAAGAGTCAGCACACCTTTATAGTCATCTATTGTGCTGCAGATGTTATTGATTGAGGTAAGGTCAAGAGTGAGAATTACTCTTTCTCCGCCAAAAATTGTGGACTGCTTTACCTCAAAGTAAAGGCTGTCCTTGTTATCCTCAAGAATACCGTCAACCATATCAAGGGTGCGCTCAGCGTTATAGCTGTCGCTTTTGGTTGTATAATATTTAAGGCTGTGTGTAATCTCCTTTGCAGCAAGGCTCACTGAAGAAAGTGAACTCATAAGCATAAGAATGCACATAAGCACACACAGCAATCTTTTTGTAATAGTCATTATAGATTTCCTCCAGATTAAATAAATCAACTAGTTTATACTACGCTCAAAACCAGTGCAAGTCAATGCTTTTCAAAAATTATAATGATTTATTTAAAAAGCCACAACATTGATAACAGCATCTTTACGCAGTAAAAAAACCGTACAAGGTTTTTCCTTTGCACGGTTCATTTATTTATTATTTCTGAGGGATAAAAACATATTTTGCTATATTTTTGCTTTCGCCCTGATATTCACCTTCGCCCTCATATTCTTTTATAAAATCACACTTTTCCATTACTCTTTTTGAAGCAGTATTTTCAGAAATACATATACCGTACACCTCACTGAGCTTCTTCTCTTTGAAGATATATCCCAGAAAAGCCTTCAGCGCCTCTGTAGCATAACCCCTGCGGGTATATTTTTTTGCAATATGATATCCGATTTCATAATCTTCGCCCTTCGGCACAAGCTGAACATAACCGATATTAGTGCCATCCTTCAGAAGCACGGGATACACAAGAGGTCCCTTTTCTGTTTCGTAAACGCTAATAAGAAATTCAAGGGTTTGACTTGCCTCATCCACCGTTTCAAATACCTCATCAGGTACAAATCTGCGGTTATCCTCATCAAGGGAGTTAAGGTGCACACTTTCTGCCATTGACGGAGTAAATTCAGTTATTATGAGTCTTTCTGTTTCGATTTTCATTTATATCACCCTAAAATTCAAGCTCCGGTTTTTCCGGAGCTTTTTGTTATAAATTATACATTGAAGAGGAAGTGTACGATGTCGCCGTCTTTCATAACATATTCCTTGCCTTCGCTCTTTACGAGACCCTTTTCCTTTGCAGCTGCAAGTGAGCCAAGCTCCATAAGTGTGTCAAAAGCTACAACCTCTGCACGGATAAAGCCTCTTTCAAAGTCTGAGTGGATTTTACCTGCTGCCTGAGGAGCCTTTGTACCCTTCTTGATTGTCCATGCTCTTACCTCGGGCTGACCTGCAGTAAGGTATGAAATAAGACCGAGAAGGTTATAGCTTCTCTGGATAAGAAGGTCAAGACCGCTGCTTTCAACACCGAGATCAGCGAGGAACATTTCCTTATCCTCGTCTGAAAGTGATGAAATTTCAGCCTCAAGACCTGCACAGATAGGAAGCACCTCACTGCCCTCTGCCTTTGCAATTTCGCATACAGCCTGATAGTTTTCGTTTGAATCAATACCTGAAACAAAGTCGCTTTCGCTCATATTACAAGCATAGATAACGGGCTTTGATGTGAGAAGTGCAACTGTGTCAAGAATTGCCTTTTCGTTTTCGTCACATTCAACGCTTCTTGCAGGCATTTCGTTTTCAAGAGCTTCCTTAACTCTCTTAAGGAATTCAACCTCTGCTGCAAGGGTCTTATCGCCCTTCATAGCCTTTGAGGTTCTGTCGATTCTTCTGTCAATCATTTCCATATCGGAAAGGATAAGCTCAAGATTGATTGTTTCAATATCTCTCTTTGCGTTTACGCTACCGTCAACGTGGATAATATCGTCATCCTCGAAGCAGCGCACAACGTGGATAATTGCATCAACCTCACGGATGTGTGAAAGGAACTTGTTGCCGAGACCTTCACCCTTAGAAGCACCTCTTACAAGACCTGCAATATCAACGAATTCAATTGTTGCAGGGGTGAACTTTACGGGGTTATACATTTCGCGGAGCTTGTCAAGTCTGTAGTCAGGCACTGCAACAACGCCCACATTGGGTTCAATTGTACAGAAGGCGTAGTTTGCTGACTGAGCGCCTGCATTTGTAATTGCATTAAAAAGTGTACTTTTACCAACATTAGGTAAACCAACAATACCAAGTTTCATTTTAAAACCTCTTATACTTTTAATTTATTTGGTAGCCTCAACGAGAGCCTGTTCGATATCTGCGATAATATCCTCTGCATCCTCAATACCAACTGAAAGACGGATAAGGTCGCTCTTTACACCGCATTCAAGAAGCTGCTGCTCTGTGAGCTGACGGTGAGTTGTTGAAGCGGGATGAAGCACGCAGGTTTTTGCGTCTGCAACGTGAGTTACAATTGAAGCAAGCTTCAGTGAATCCATAAACTTTGTTGCAGCCTCTCTGCCGCCCTTTACACCGAATGAAACTACACCGCAGGTGCCCTTGGGCATATATTTCTTTGCAACATCATACTGAGCATCGCCAGGGAGACCGGGATATGAAACCCATGAAACAAGGTCGCTGTTCTTAAGGTATGTAGCAACCTTGAGAGCGTTTTCGCAGTGTCTTTCCATACGAAGTGCAAGAGTTTCAAGACCAAGGTTAAGAAGGAAAGCATTCTGAGGACCGGGAATTGAGCCGAGGTCACGCATAAGCTGAACTACGCATTTTGTGATGTAAGCGCCCTTGCCGAAGCGTTCAACGTAAGTAATACCGTGGTATGAATCGTCGGGAGTTGTAAGACCGGGGTATTTATCGTTCTGTGTCCAGTCGAAGTTACCGCTGTCAACTACGCAGCCGCCAACCTGAGTAGCATGGCCGTCCATATACTTTGTGGTTGAGTGAGTTACGATATCTGCACCGAACTCAAAGGGACGGAGATTGATAGGTGTGGGGAAGGTATTGTCAACGATAAGGGGCACACCGTGAGAATGAGCAGCCTTAGCGAACTTTTCAATGTCAAGCACCTGAAGTGAGGGGTTACTGAGTGTTTCGCCGAAAACAGCCTTAGTGTTATCCTTGAAAGCAGCTTCAAGCTCTGCCTCTGTGCAGTCGGGTGCAACGAAGGTAAAGTCAATGCCCAGCTTCTTGAGAGTTACGTTGAAAAGGTTGAAGGTACCGCCGTAGATTGCGCTTGAGCAAACGACGTGGTCACCTGCGTTACAGATGTTGAAGATTGCAAAGAAGTTTGCAGCCTGACCTGATGAAGTGAGAACAGCAGCAACACCGCCTTCAAGATCAGCGATTTTTGCAGCAACAGCATCGTTTGTGGGGTTCTGAAGTCGGGTATAGAAGTAGCCCGAAGCTTCAAGGTCAAAGAGCTTGCCCATTTCAACGCTTGAGTCATATTTATAGGTTGTGCTCTGGCAGATAGGGAGCTGTCTGGGCTCACCATTTTTGGGAGCATAACCTGAGTGGATACATTTTGTTGCAGGTTTCATAATTTCTACCTCGTTTCTTATTTATGGATAAATTGTATTGTAATCTTACATTAATTAAATATTATATTACATTATTATTTATAAGTCAAGGCAAAGTAAATGCAAAATGCAAAGTGCTACCCTTCCACCGCTGAAGCGGTCCCCCTTCCCTTAAAAGGGACGGCAAAGCAAAATAAATCCCGCCTTGAAAGACGGGATTTGAAAATTACCAATGCTTTGCACCGCAGGAGCAGTACTGCTTGCTCTTAAAGAGCTTGTTGAAGAAGTTGATTATCTTCCAGAAAAGACCGGGAATGCCGTTTTTATGACAGTTGCAATTGCAGTCGTCTGCTTTGTCGAAATCGCAGGCTGTGCACTTTGAGCCGTCGAAATCGTGACCTGTGGGCTCAATTGTTTCGATTTTTTCTTCACCGCAGTTATAACAAAAGCTCATTATGTAGCCCTCATCAAGGCAGGAAGGCTCAACTCGTACTGAAACGAAGTCATGAGTGAGCTTACCGATAGGTGCAAAATCTGTTCTTGCAGGGCAGAATTCACAGTGACGGGATTTTAAGCCCTCATACTTACAGGTGGGGTCTTCGTCAATTGTCCAATCAGCGCTGAAGGTATGTCTTGCTTCTACGATATCATCCACATAACTGTCACCACACTCACAGGTATAGGTTGTGTAGCCTTGGGTTGTGCAGGTGGGTGCAGTTACTGTTCCTACATAGGTGTGTTTTGTAAGCTTGGGTATGCTTTCTGTGTAAGTGTGTGTACATTCACAGGTGTAGGTTCTGACACCTTCTTCGAGGTGGGTGGGTTCGGTTGTTACTGTTGAGGTGTAGCTATGACCCTCTGTTTTTGCAATCTCTTCTGTGTATGTGTCACCGCATTCGCAGGTGTATGTTTTAATGCCTACAGTTGTATGTGTTGGTTCTGTTGTGGTTTCTGATGTGTAAGAGTGCTGATGTTCAGATTGACCGATTCCAGATATCCGATTAAATCTTAAAGCGGGCCGAACCCCGTAGTAGCTGATGTTGACATAGTAGTGGCTGCCGGATCCGCCATTGCTATAGACAAAGCAGCAATAATAAGAATTGTTGCCGGGAGAACGGAGAAGCCAATAAGAGTTATTATTGTAGGTGTCGCCTGAACTTCTGTATACATAAAGTCCCTGACTCTGAGCATAATCACTGCCCTGTGCCTGTCGTGCTTTATCATATTCATATTGGTCTGAATCAAAACCAAAATTACTGTTTCTTACTTCGTTATTTGAGAGGAGGAAGATTTTATCGTTAGTTGAATTGCTGTCAAGCTTTTCATAGCCTATGTAGCCATTTAAAGTATTCCATCCATCATTATTGAGGGTAGTGGTATTGATTTCTTTCTTTTCGCTGTCTGTGAAAGCAGTGTTATAAAAATCATTGTTAAGCCATTTTCTTATTGAGCTTGTTTCGTAATCACTTGCATAGTTTTTATATGAGGAGTCATTGAAATAACCGTATGTACCACCGCCATTACTATAAATTGTGTTGCTGTAAGGCTGTGAATCGATAATAGTTTCGCACATAACAAGACCTGTTGCAGGGTCAAGTACTCGCCAATCAATAGGTTCAAACTTAAACCAATATACTGTGTTTGTGTAGTAACCATTATCATACTGATTTGAATGTGAACTATATGTATAATACGGTCTGTACTTTGTAAACTTAACACCACGATATTTATTTCCGTTATATATAATATCGGTATATCTCATCCAATCACCTTGTACCATTGTGCCGAAGTCACCTGTGCCTGAATAATACCCATAACTTGTCCAATCATCCCAAGAATGTGCAAGAGCGTTAAGCTCAGCAATTAAAGCTTCATCCTTAACCTCACTCTGCGGATATGAGCCAAACTGAATTATGTCACCAACTTTATAGTCAGCAGCTTCAGCTGTAAGTTCAAATCCACCAATAGTCGCACTCGCAAGGCACATAAGCACAACAAGAAGCACACAGAGAATTTTCTTCATTGTTTTCATAAATTTTCCTCCTTAAGGTTTATAGCACAATATTACTCCTTTAAAAGAAAAAAGTCAATAATCTGCAAAATTAAAATCCCCTCACCTGCTTTTACACAAGTGAGGGGTTAACTGCAATCAATACTGAGTAAGCAAATACTTTTCAACCTCGGAAATAAAAATCTTTGCATTCTGAAGCTGTTCATATACCTCTTCTTTTGAAATGATATAGAAATCATCATAATCACTGCCCTGTCTGATTTCCACAAGAGCTTCAATCATAGGCGACAGCTTTTTCGGGAGCTTTTCTGTTTTAAGATAATTTTTTCTGAACTCAGCAATTATACCTGAATGCTTTTTTGAATCAAAGCCGTCAAGAGCGAGTACTGCTCTCATAGCAGAGAACACGGCATAATAGGAACGGTTTGCAACCGTTTTGTAATCACCTAAAGCGAGAATTTCATCAGCAAATGATATTCTTTCCTTGGCTATATCAAGTCGGGTTTTTGAAAGAATTATTTTTTCTTCAGACAGCAATTTTTATACCCTCCCTTTTTACATTACCATAAAATGGCACTGCTTCGAGATAACGGTTAAAAGTTTCGGTGTCCTTTAATGTGACGGTTACAACAACATCATACTCCAGACCAAGCTCAGATGTCAGTGCAGAAAAAAGCTTTCTGTAGCTTGTAAGCTCATTCGCAGAAATATCAACAAGAATCATTATATCAATATCAGACTCGCTGTTATTGTCACCTCTTGCATAAGAGCCGTAAAGCAAAACTGAATCAAGCTTATCACGGAACACACTTTTTGACCTTTCAGCAATTCTTGTTGTTATATCATAAAGCTGATTTTTCGTACACATAAAAGCACCACCCTTCATTATTTTCTATATACATTATACCCAAATGAAATGTTATTGTCAAATATATTTACTCCTCAACGAAAACAAACTTCACCACTTTCTGTTAGTCTGCACTCATAACTCTTTCCCGAAACAACCCTGCCGTCGAGAATAGCCTCGGAAAGCTTATCTTCGATCTTGGACTGAATAGCTCGTCTTAAGGGTCTTGCACCGTAAACAGGGTCAAAACCTGCATCTGATATCATCGAAATCACTTCATCGGTGAAGCTTACGGAAATATCCATACTGCTGAGTCTGTCGCCAAGATTTTTCAGCATACGCACAGCTATCTCCTTGATTTCGTCCTTCTTAAGCTGTTTGAACACGATGATTTCATCAATTCGGTTAAGAAATTCAGGTCGGAAGGCTTTCTTTAATTCGCCCATAACCGCATCGTGTATACGGCTGTCGGACAGAGTTCCGTCGGTTGTTTCAGTAAAGCCGATTGACTTGCCCTCGCCAGCAATAAGCTTTGCGCCAAGGTTTGAGGTCATAATGATAACCGCGTTACGGAAATCTACCTTTCTGCCCTGAGAGTCGGTGAGAATACCGTCGTCGAGAATCTGCAAAAGCATATTGAACACATCGGGGTGCGCCTTTTCAATCTCGTCAAAGAGAATCACACTGTAGGGTTTTCTTCTCACCTTTTCCGTCAGCTGACCGCCTTCGTCGTATCCCACATAACCCGGAGGTGAGCCTACAAGCCGTGAAGCGTTGTGCTTTTCCATAAATTCGCTCATATCAAAGCGGATAACTGCGTTTTCGTCACCGAACATTGCACTGCCGAGAGCTTTACACAGCTCCGTTTTGCCCACACCTGTAGGGCCGAGGAAAATGAATGAACCAACGGGTCGCTTGGGGTCTTTCAGACCGCTTCTGCCTCGTCTTATTGCCTTTGCAACGGCCGAAACAGCCCTTTCCTGACCCACGATTCTTTCGTGGAGAATATCCTCCATTCTGAGAAGGCGCTGACTCTCTTCCTTTGTCAGCTCAACTACGGGAATACCCGTCCAGCCCGACACAATTGCGGCAACCTCTTCTGCGGTTACAAGCAAATCCTCGTGGGTGGTTTCTTCCTTCCAACGGCTTCGTGCGGCTGTGATTTCGCTCATCAGCTCCTTTTCTTTGTCGCGGAGCTTTGCCGCTTTTTCAAAATTCTGCGAGCTAATGGCTGCCGCCTTTTCTTCCGTAACCTCTTTAAGGCGGTTTTCCGTTTCCTTTATTTCAGGCGGTGTTGTGTATGAGCGAAGTCGCACCTTTGATGCAGCCTCGTCTACAAGGTCGATTGCCTTGTCAGGCAGAAAACGGTCAGTGATGTACCGTGAGGACATTTTAACCGCAGCCGCAATTGCTTCGTCGGTGATTTTTACCTTGTGGTGGGCTTCGTATTTGTTGCGAAGACCTTTCAGTATTTCAACTGCCTCTTCTTCTGTAGGCTCACCTACCTTTACAGGCTGAAAACGTCTTTCAAGGGCACTGTCCTTTTCAATGTGCTTGCGATATTCCTCAAGGGTTGTTGCACCGATAACCTGAAGCTCGCTTCTCGCAAGTGATGGCTTGAGAATATTTGCTGCGTCAACTGCACCCTCTGCCGAGCCTGTGCCGATAAGGTTGTGCACCTCGTCGATAAAGAGAATTACATCCTTGTTTTTTATTACCTCGTCAATGCACTGCTTGATTCTCTCTTCAAAGTCGCCACGGTACTTCGTGCCTGCCACCATACCGGTAAGGTCAAGTGAAACAAGGCGCTTACCCTTAAGAAGCTCCGGCACCTCATTCTTGCTGATTTTCAGTGCAAGCCCCTCTGCAATTGCAGTTTTACCCACACCCGGCTCACCGATAAGGCAAGGGTTATTTTTTGTACGGCGTGAAAGAATCTGTATTACTCTTTCAATCTCCTCTTCTCTGCCGATTACCGGGTCGATTTCATTGGCGAGAGCCTTTGCGGTAATATCCTGACCGTACTTGTCAAGATTAGGTGTGTTGCTTTTGCCTGACTGCCTTTTTGAGTAAATATTCGATGTGTAGCTTCGCTTGCCTGTTGCACCCTTTGAGATTTCATCCAGAAGCAAGGGTACGGAAACTCCGTTTTCTGAAAGTATGCGGCAGCCAAGGCAATCCTCTTCAGAAAGCAGCGCTGAAAGCAGATGCTCTGTGCCGATGTAGCCTGAGTTTTCTCTGCGTGCAAGGGTTACGGACTGTTCAATTATATGCTTGCATCTTGGTGTGAAATCGTCAGGCGAAAGTACTGTTGGTATACCCACGCCTACGCTTCGTCTGATAGCGTTTTCGCAAAGCTGAATAGTCATTCCTTTAGAAGTAAGCAGTGATGTACCCATACCGTTGTCTTCTCTTAAAAGACCTGCAAGAAGATGCTCACTGCCTATATATGTGTGTCCGAGATTCTCTGCAATTTCAATTGCTGAGTTAAGGGCACGGTTTGCTTTTTCTGTAAAGCCTGTGAATTTATACATTTCAATTCCTCCGTTCATTCACAAAGTTAAAAGTGGAAAGTTGAAAGTTGAAATGAGGTCGCAGATTTATATTGCAATAAATTCAAAAATATATTCTGCGAAATCAGTTGAGTTGAAACGGGTAAAGAGTTTATTGTAAACCTCTCCTTTCAGGCGAGGCAAACTGACGAAAACATAAAGGTCATACAATCGGAACGCAGTGACCCACATTTCAACTTTCAACTTTTAACTTTCAACTTTAGAAAAAAACAGGTCTGCTTCTGCAGACCCGTTTTTTTAGTTAAGCGCTTCTCTTACTCTTTCAGCTCTAAGAATATCTCTCTGAGACTGTGAGAGAGGTTCTTCACTCTGAGCGTTCATTGTTGCCGGCTGAAGCTCAATAAAAAGAGATGAGAGTGTTTCAAGAGATACATTCAGTATTCCCTCAGATGCGCCAAGACGCACATAGGAAAGAAGCCCCATCAGTTCTCTTGATGTAAGCTTATAGGCACTTTTGAGTATGCCGTAAGCCCTGTAAATTTTATCCATAAAATCTTCATCCTTTACAAGAACAGCACGGGCCTGCTTTTCCTGTGCAATAATCTGCATTGCAATTGATGAAAGATTCTGTATAGCGGCACCTTCAGAAATTCCGAGAGTCACCTGATTGCTGAGCTGATAAATGTCACTGCCTGCTTCACCAACCTCACCGTAGGAGCCGCGGAGAGTAAGTCCAAGCTTTGAAACGGTTGTGGAAAGTCCGCGCATTGCACCCTTCTTTGAAAGTGCAGGAAGGTGAAGTAAAACAGATGCCCTCATACCTGTGCCGAGATTTGTTGGGCACTGGGTGAGATAGCCGAGATTTTCATTGAAGGCATAATTAAGCTTCTTTTCAAGGTGGCTGTCAATTTTTTCAGCAGTGCTGAAGGCCTCCTCAAGTGAAAGACCGGGATAAATCACCTGAATTCTTACGTGATCCTCCTCGCAAAGCATAATGCTAACATCCTCATCCTCAGAGAGAAGAAGGCTTCTGCCGTTTGTCTCTGATGCAAACTCAGGGCTGATAAGGTGCTTTTCCGCAAGAGACACTGCACCTGCAGGAGTAAGAGAGGACATATCAATATCCTTAAGGTCTTTTTCAGTATAGTCGGAAAGAGCCTCTTTTATAACTGCAGAAACTGCTTCTTTTTCCTTTGAGTCGAGTCTTGAAGGGAAGGGATATTCCTCAAGATTTCTTGCAAGGCGCACTCTTGTGCTGAGTACAATATCGCTCTGATTTCCTGAATCCTTATACCATTTCATATCAGTTTTCTCCCTTCAGTGATTTTATTTCGTCTCTTAAAACTGCAGCCTGCTCAAAGTTCTGCTCTTCAATTGCCTTCTGCATCTGAATATTCAGCTCTGCAATTTTTTCTTCAGGTGTTTTTTCCTTGGGTTCTTCCTTTTTAGCCTCAAGGGTTTCGTGAATTTCGGGCACCTTGCCTGCGTGCTTTGCTTTTCCGTGAATGCGCTGAATTGAGGGCAGAAGCTTACTGTAAAACTTCTCGTAGCAATCTGCACAGCCAACCTTACCGCTTTTGATTATATCGTCAAAACAGCAACCGCATTTTTCACAGCGGGTAAGCTTTGATTCACCAAGGGCAAACATACTGTCGCCGAAGAAGGATGAAAAAATTCCCGGCAGATTAAGTGAAAAATCATCAAAGAAATCGTCAAAGCCTGAATTCTGTGCGCAGGAATGGCAAAGGTGGCTTTCTGTTGCTTCACCGTTCACAACGCGCTTGATGTGGGTTGTTGCTTCGTTTTTCTTACAATTCTGACATAACATAATAATTACCTCCTCATAAATTCTACTGTGCTATAGTTAAAAGCATCTGCTTGAAAATTGTTGCTCTTAA
>JBGVFK010000104.1:0-3311 GCA_045121075.1 Acutalibacteraceae bacterium
TATCACAGAGCAGGCTGCTCTTATCTTAAAAAGTCAAAGACACAGATGACAATATCTGAAGCAAAATCTTGTGGTTATTCACCTTGCTCAAGATGCTACTGATAAAAAATCCATCCTAAAAACGGATGGATTTTTTTGATGTAATCTGCCCATACTCTTTAAAAGAGGTGACGGCTGATGGTTAATCTTGTAATAAGGTGTATTATAATTTATGTTGTTGTTATTGTTATGGTAAGGCTTATGGGCAAACGGCAGATTGGTGAGCTGCAGCCCTCGGAGCTTGTTATAACAATTCTTATTTCCGATGTTGCTTCAATGCCCCTGCAGAATATGGAAATGCCTCTTCTTAGTGCAGTGACCTCACTTATTGTGCTTGTTATGCTTGAGGTGCTTTTGTCTGTGGTGAGCATTAAAAGCAGAAAAATCCGCAAGCTTCTCCAGGGCAATTCCGTTATGATTATAAAAAACGGAAAGCTTATTGAAAGCCGTCTCAGGCTTATCCGCTACAGCATTGACGACCTTATGGAGGCTCTCAGGCTTAAGGATATTTTCGATATAAGTCAGGTGCAGTATGCCTATATTGAAACCAACGGTGCTATCAGCGTTGAGCTTAAGCCTCAGCACCGCACAATTACTCCTGAGGACCTTGATATTGTTATAGAAAAGGCAAGTATCCCCTGTCTTGTAATCTGCGACGGTGAAATTATTGAAAGAGAGTTTGAGGTGTGCAATATGACAAAGGAGAAGCTGCAGAATATTCTTTACGAAAAGGAGCTTTCTGCAAGTGAAATTCTGCTTATGACGGTGGACTCATCAGGCAAAAGCTTCATTAAGCTTAAGGAGGAGAAAACGCCTTGAAAAGACTTTTTGTAATTTGCCTTATCATTCTGTATCTCGTTGGCATAAACACCTTTGACGGCATAATAATCGAGAAAAAAGCTGATGTTCTTGACTCAAAGCTCGAAGCACTTTACACCCTTGCAGAAAACGAAAGTCCCACCCTCACCTACTCTGTTTCGGACATTGAAGCCTATTGGGAGAAGAACGAATTATTCTTTGCACTTATCACAAATCACAGGCTGACAGACGGGCTTGATGAGGACATTCTTATGCTGAAGCATTATGTGGGCATCAACGATGAACAGCACCTTATGGCAAAAATTGCAGAATGCAGAAGCATGGTGCAGGAAATCGTGAGAGACGATGACTTTGCGTGGCACAACGTTTTTTGAAGTGTTGAGAGTTAAGAGTGGAGTGTGAAGTTGTGGTCGCAGGTTTGTTTTTCATAAAACGGTAAGATACAGTCTGCGAAACTAATTAAGTTATATAGGGCAAAGAGTTGATTTTATCCGTCTTTACAATTATTAATAAAGAAAACTCTACCCGCCAAATTTATCTGTTTGCTTTGGCGGTATGAATATAAAAGTTCAGTAATTAGCTGACACGGATATAATTGGAGCGAAGCGACCCTTAACTTCACACTCCACTCTTCACACTCCACACTTTAAATGTTTCGTCAGTAATTTTGCACTTTGCATTTTGCATAAATAAAAAAGCCCTTTCGGGCTTTTTATTACTTGAAGTACATATAGAACTGGCACTTAATCATACCGTTATAGAGCTTACGGCGTTTGTCGGCTTTTCTGCCGAAGAAGATTTCAAAGTCTTCACTGGGGCAGATTATGTTATATGCCCAGCCCCTCTGCTGTGGGAAAACCTTACCCATAAGCTTATATAAATCCTCAGCCTGCTTAAGATCGAGAAGTCTTTCACCGTAGGGAGGGTTACAGATAACTGTACCCTTTTCGCTCTTGGGCTTGAAGTCCTTGATATCAGCTTTTTCAAAGGTGATGTATTTATCAACACCTGCTCTTATTGCGTTCTGCTTAGCGCTCTGAAGAGCCTTTTCGTCAATATCTGAGCCGTATGCTACAAAATTGCTGTCGGTAATGATTGCTGCCCTTGCTCTTTCTCTTTCCTCATCCCACACCTTTTCGGGAATCTGATCCCATCTTTCAGCAGTGAAATGACGGCTGAGTCCGGGAGCGATGTTATGTACCATCATAGCGCCTTCAATAAGAAGTGTACCTGAGCCGCACATGGGGTCATAAAGAGTGTGGTAAGGTCTGAGCCTTGTAAGGTTACAGAGCGAAGCGGCAAGAGTTTCTTTGATAGGTGCTCCGTTTGCTTCAAGGCGGTAGCCACGCTTGTGAAGTCCGTAGCCTGAGGTATCAATAAGAAGGCTTACCTTATTCTTCATAATTGAAAACTGAATCTGATGAACAGGGCCTGTTTCCTCAAACCAGCTGATATTGTACTTGCTCTTGAGTCTTTCAACAACAGCCTTTTTGATAATGGACTGACAGTCGCTTACGCTGAAAAGTGCTGAATTAAGTGAATAACCCTTTACAGGGAAGGCATCGTAAGCACCGATCCACTCTTCCCAAGGAAGAGCCTTTGTGCCCTGAAAAAGATCTTCAAATGAAAGTGCATCAAATGAGCCCACGAGAATCTGAATTCTCTCAGCATATCTAGAGCAGATATTTGCTCTTGCAAGAAGGTATTCGTCACCGGAGAAAAGCACTCGGCCGTTTTCGGAAATTACGTTTTCTGCACCAAGGTCTTTCATTTCATCAGCAATAAGCTTTTCAAGACCTAAAAGGCAGGGAATTACAAAATTTATTTTCATAGTAAACCTCTTTTTATAAAAAAGTAAATGAACCGCCCGTTTAAGGCGGCTCATATTATATCACAAATTTAAAAATAAATCAATCAGTATCGGGGATAATTAAGCCGTATCCACCGTCTTTTCTTGCATAAACTACGCTTACCTTGTCGTTTGATGAGTCAAGGAATACATAGAACTGATGGTCGAGAAGGTTCATCTGAAGAATTGCTTCATCAACGCTCTGTGGCTTAAGGTTGATATTCTTTGAACGGACAACATCGTAGTTATCCTCGGGCTCAAAGACTTCAATTGCATCGAAGGATTCAAAGGCACCCTTTTTCAGCTTCTTTTCAACCTTGGTTTTGTTCTTGCGGATTTGACGAACAATTGAATCGGCGCACCTGTCAAGAGCATCGTTCATATTGGCTGCTCTTTCCTGAGAACGGAAAAAGATGCCGTCGTGGATAATTGTAACTTCCACTATCTGCTCGTTCTTTTCTACAGTGGCTGTAATTTTAGCTTCAGCTTCACTGCCAAAGAACTTTTCAACCTTCTGAAGTCTTTTTTCAGCTCTTTCCTTAAACGAATCTCTGGGTGTGCACTTTCTGCCGATAACTGTAATTTTCATATCGTCAGCTCCTTT
>JBGVFK010000105.1:0-9322 GCA_045121075.1 Acutalibacteraceae bacterium
AAACCTGCGACCACAACTCCACACTCCACTCTTCACACTCCACACTTTTTATCATTTTTTCCGCCTTTCCCTCAGCGCCCTTGAATTTTCATCAACTCTCTCTTTAGTAAGCGGATAAAGAAAATAGAGCACAAGTGCAAGCAGAATATACCCTATAGCCGGTACAAGGCAGGTGATGTCGTAAATTCCCTTTGTTACACCTTCGTCAAAGGCGGTTTCCTGGCTGTAGCCGATAAAATTCAGAAGATAGCCTGTAATTCCCGAGGAAAGTGCCTGACCAAGCTTTCTTGAAAAGGAGTAAACTGCATAAATTGTGCCGTCATCCCTTGAGCCTGTCTGCACCTCAGTGTCGTCAATAACGTCGGTAATCATAGCCCAGCAGATAAGGGAGAATACCGCAAGACCCACATAGGAAAGAGCATAAAGAGAAACGAAAACCCAGGCGTTTTCTGTTCTGATGAAAAAGGTGAAAAGAAAAACCGCACCGCCAAAAAGTGAGGACATAATTGCAAGACTTTTTCTGCCGAAGCGTTCAGAAAGCTTAACGGTGAAGGCGGCAGAAATAAGAGTAATCACAACACCAATAAGCCCTGCCACAGACTGAGCCACAGTGTTTCTGAAATAGTTAGGGAAAATATAGGTGACCATCTGGGAAAGAGTCAGCTGAACAAGAAGCATACACACCGTTGCGGCAACAATGCCAAGGAGAGCCTTGTTTTTTAAAAGGTCTGAAAATAGTCTGCCGAAGCTGAAGGGCTCGCTTTTTTCTTTTATCTCCACTCTTTCCGTAACAAGCTTGTAGCAAAGAAGGTAGCAGATAACCGCACCTACAGAGCAGAGAAGTGCCGCAAGAGTAACTCTCTTGCCTGAGAGAATTTCGTTACCGTTTTCGTCTTTATAAAAAACAATAAGAGGAAGCACAACGCCTATTATCATTCCTGCAAGGGCGGCACCTATTGAGCGGTAGTTTGAAAGCTCTGCACGATCCTTTGGCTCTGGTGAAATTGCAGAAGCCATTGAGCCGTAGGGGATATTTATCGAGGTGTAAAAAACACTGCCCCAGAGAATATAAGTGAAGAACATCCAGAAAATTCTAAAGTACAGCGGATAAGTCCTGAACCATGAGGCATACATAAGAAATGACGAAAGTGCCGTGGGCAGACACATATATAAAATCCACTTGATAAACTTTCCCTTTTTGTTTCTTTTGCTTCTGTCTGCAAGCTGCCCCATAGTAATATCCGTAAAGGCGTCAATAAACCTTGCAGCCATCATCATTGTGCCGATGAGGGCAGTGTCTATTCCCATAACATCGGAATAGAATTTCATAAGAAGCATACTAGAAAAAATAAAGGTGAAATCGTTGCCGAAATCTCCGAACATATAACCAAGCTTATCACGAAGTCCGAAAGGTCGCATAAAAAATCCTCCGTTTGAGTACTGCTTTTAGTATGGGCAGAAAAAAGCCTTAAATGCAGATAACTGTTGATAATATGCTTTTCTTATGTTAGAATAGCTTTAGAAAAATACGGAGGTGAATTTATGATTATCAGAGCTGTGCAGAAGTTTTCTGCAGTTGATTATCCCGGACTTCTTTGCGCAACAGTTTTTACTCCCGGCTGTAATCTTCGCTGTCCTTTTTGTCACAACGGGTCACTTGTTCTTTCTGATGAGCCCAATCTCAGAGAAGAGGTTGTTTTTGAATTTCTTGAATCAAGAAAGAAAAAGCTTGATGCTGTGTGCCTTTCAGGCGGTGAACCACTTTTGCAGAAGGGTGTAGAGGAATTTTTCCGTAAGGTTAAGGAAATGGGCTTTAAAACAAAGCTTGACACCAACGGCACAAAGCCACAGTATCTTAAGGAGCTTCTCAGCAGCGGAGTAGTGGACTATGTTGCTATGGATATAAAAAATTCACCTGCAAAATATGCCGAAACCGTAGGGGTAAAGGCGTTTAACCTCAGCGATATTTATAAAAGCATTGAGGTGCTGAAAGCTTCAGGCGTTGAACACGAATTCCGCACAACCGTAACCAAAACCTTTCACGATGAAAAGAGCCTTCTTGAAGCCTCGCATATGATTGAGGGTGCTTCTCAGTGGTATCTTCAGACCTACAGAGAAAGCGAAAATGTTATTGATAAAGCAGTTGAGGGCTATTCTGAAGAAGAAATGAAGAGCCTTTTTGAGCTTCTCAGAAAAACGGTGCTGTTTGTAAAACTCAGATAAAGGGAAGAAGGGCGCCGATAACCTAATAAGAGCAGTCGTTTGTGCGACTGCTCTTATTAGGTTGTTCTGCCTTAAGGCAGAACTGAAGATTTTCCGACGGAAAAATCTTCAATCGGCGCCCGTGCCAGCCGGTTTAACTTGTTTTCTCGATCAGGCAAGAGGCAGCAGATAATGCTGCGATAGTCTGTTCCAGGTAAGCTTGTCAACCTCACCGCTTATTTCATGTCCGATAACCTGCTGCCATTTTTTAACCTCTCTCAGGGTTTCTTCAGTAAACTCATCACCGGCATTAACAGCACTGAAATTGTCATAAAGCTCACCGAGCTGTGACAGCATTAAATTAAGTGTATGAACTGCTTTTCCCACCTGCCCGAGGCTTAAGGGCAGGTCTTCATTTTTTATGCTTATAACCTGAATGGGGTCGCTTAAAATAAAAAGCGACCTTCTTTTTTCCTCTTGTATCTTCTCCCAAAGCTCAAAATCAACTGCACCCGTTTCGGTAAAGCCGTATTTTCGCTGAAAGCTTTTAACGGCTTCTTCGGTTTCCTCACCGAAAATGCCGTCGGGTATAATTGAAATAATGTCACTGTCTGTTTTTGCAATATCACGAAGAGCTTGTTGAAGCTCCGTAATTGCCTTTCTTTTGTCTGTCAAAAAATCACTCCTTCAGCAGCTCATAACCGGGATACTGTCCCTCAAGTCGGTTCTGACCCTGGCGTACAGCAGAATAAACCTCAGCGATTGAGTTCCAGGTTTTTTCATTAACCTGACCGTTCTGAGGCAGAGCAAAAATCCGCTGAAATTCACTTACGGCAGTTTGTGTCCGTCTGTCAAAAAGGGTGCTTTCTGCAAGAGGCGGAATCTCATAGAAAAACCGTGAAATATAGTTGAGATAGGTTTTCAGTACCCTCACCGACGGACCGTTATCGCCCATTTTAAGCACAGTGCCGGGATAAGGCTCAGTACCAACCTCTTCGAGGATGTTTTCTTCAGCAAGATAATCAACTGCACCCTTGTAGGCATTGTAAAGGCTGTTCCAGGTTTTTTCGTCAACCTCACCGGTCTGCGGTAAGCCCTTGCTTCTTTGAAAAGAGAGCACTGCATTTCTTGTACTGCTGCCGAAGACTCCGTCAGCAGCAACGGGCTTTAAATAATCCACAAAAGGGGATAGTAGATTTATAAAATATTGCAGAGTAACAACCTGACCGCCTGTTGAGCCTTCCTTTAATGCTCCCTTGAATTGCTTCGGCAGATTTTCGTAGCCCACACCCTCAGCAGAAAGCTCAGAAAGCCTTGTAACTGCATCATAGATGTAAATTATTCTGTACCAGGTTGCCTTGCCGATTGCTCCGTCGGGTGTGAGACGGAAAATTTTCTGAAAGGTTTTTACTGCGTTTTCGGTGCTTTCGTCAAATCTGCCTGTTGAAACGGGTATCTTCGGTATGGCAGGGTAGTTGTTGGAAATGCGATTAAGGTAAAGCTGCATCCTTCTCACGCTTTCACCAAGTGAGCCAAGAGAAAGCACTGTGCCGGGAAAGGATGGTACATTCTCTGAAATGGGTGCATTCAGCACAAGCTCTGTGTCATCACCGTAGTAGTAACGGATGATGTCAATTGCAGAAAGTCCGTCCTGGGCAAGAGGTACAGTGCCCCATTGAGAAAGCCCATCGCAGGTTACAGCCTTACCGTCGCAGTACTGAGCAAAAAGCGGATTTACCGTACCCTCCTTTCTTAAATAGTCGTTGAAAAGCTCATCTGTAAGACGGCTGATATTTTCGTAAATGCTTCGGTTATTTATGAATTTCTGATCAAAGGCAGTGTTGTTGGTGATGTCGAAATTATAGCCCATAGACGGGTACCATTCGGAGTAAACTCTGTTTAATGCAAAGGAAATCTGAGCGAGCAGGTTAGCCTTTATTGCCTCCTCAGGCCAGGTTGAATAAATCTCTGACGAAGCCACATTTTTGATATAGTCAGGAAAGGAAACCGTTACATCCTCGGCAGGTGATGAGGGCGCACCAAGGTGTACGGTTATATATTCGGGAATGGTTGGTACTGCCATTTACTCCATCCCTTCCTCGTTTGGTGTCAGCTCAGCATTAAGAATAATTTCGGCACCGCCTGAAGCTTCAACAGTGAGATTTCTTTTCTCCTGAAAGCCCTCAGCAAAAATGTCGGCATAGTAGCTTACTGCCTTGGCAGTTTCCTCTGATAGAGAATCCTTTTCTGCATAGGCGGGCAGAGTGATTTTCTGTGTTTCTCCGTTTTGGTCGGTTACAAGAAAGGAAACGATAGAGTTGTCTTTTCTTAAAATAACCTTAGCATCGGGCACAGGAAAAGCACCGCCGCCTGTACTTACCGAAGCCATAAAAACTGCAGTGTCTGTGGTGGGCTTTTCTTCGTTTATCTGAATGGGAATTTCCTCAGGCTTTTCCTCTTCCTTTTCCGTTTCTGCCGAGGCAGTAGCCTCTTCCTTTTCTTCAGGACTTCTTTTCTGATATGTTTTCATAAGTGAATCGGAATAAGCCTTTATAAGCTCATCCAGGTTGTCTGTTTCTGTCATAGCGCATCTCCTTTCGGGTTTAATAAAAATATATGCAAGGAAAAAAGCAAATATAATGAAATAAACCTTAGCTTTTTACAGATTTTAAGCGGTAAAGTCTTGACGGAATTGTTGCGGAAATGTTATTATAATAAAAAGGCATAAGAATTTATGCCCTTAAATTTTATAGGAGTGATTTTTAATGAAGAAAGCAATGGCACTTATTCTTGCAGTACTGATGATTATGAGCTCATGCATGTGCGTGGCTTCAGCAGGACTTTTTGACAAGAAGGATGCAATTCTCCGCCTTGTTGTTCCCGAAAACTGGGAAATGGACATTGGCGACAGCAGAACAGTTGACTGTGCAGTTAAAAACACAAGCAACTATGTAAAATGGTCAGCAGAGCCTGCCGACGTTGCAAAGGTTGACGCATACGGCAGAGTTACAGCCCTCAAAGAGGGTACAGCCGAGATTACTGCTCAGAATGCTGACGGTTATACCGACACAGTAACTCTTAAGGTAGTAAAGGAAGCTACAAAGTCAGATGTAACTCTTACAAAGAAGGACTATCAGGGCGAAGCTGTAAAGGAAAACAAGGTTCTTCAGAAGGTAGTTACAAGATACGCTTATGAAGACGGCTCACTTTCCAAGAAGTTCTACAATGCAGAAAATTATCCCGAAGCTCAGACAGCTACAACAAAAGACGGTGCAGTATGGACAATTACCAACTACGGTGTTCTTCGTGTTGATGAAAATGCCGCTGACGCAAGAGATAAGGAAATGCGCTTTATGGGCGACAGATATTTCTATTCAGCAGACACATCAGAGGGCAAGGTTCTCGCAATTTTTGCTGACGGTGAAAACGGTATCTTCACAGTAATGAAGGAAGGCTTCACACACATCGAAATGCTTCCCATCAGCGGTACAGAAAAGGCTGCTATGATGAGCGAGGCAACTCAGGAATATGTTTCAAGACGCGGCATGGTTTCAGAAGCTTATCTTTACGGAAACGGTGAATGGATTCCCGCAGAAAGTGACAACGACGGTCTCTGGACAGCAATGTACGGTGCAGGCGAGCTTATGCGCTATGCAACACTTAAGAATGACCCCACAGCTACAAAGGAAGAAATTGAAGCAGCAAAGAAAACTGCTTACCTTTCAGCAGAGGCAGTTCTTATGCTTACATATATCTCAATGCGTAAGGGTACAACAGAAGCTTTTGTAAGACATCAGAGACACGGCTCAATTACAGACTACGACACAGGTAAGTATTATTCAGCAGAGGTGCTTAAGGAAGGCGGCGACTATTCACAGGATGTTCCCTTTGAAAGCCCTGCAGAAATGTTCGATGTTATGAACAAGCAGTATCTTTGGACAGGTATTCCCTCATATACACAGAATGACGATCACCTTGCAGTGGGCGATGCAGATAGCTGGGTAGCAGCAGACAGTGCTGACGCAGCAAAGAGAGAAAAGCTTATTGAAGGCTTCTGGGCAAGAACCTACACACTCAAGAGTGAAAAGGAAGCAGGCTACAGCGACTACAACGGCTACATTTACTGGAGCCACAACGGTGACGGCACTGCAACAGGTATGTCAACCGAAAAGAAGAACGGTGAAGACTTCCTTCTCAACAACGAAAACTTAAGAGGCTACAAGGTTGACGCTACAGGCGAAATTCCTCAGAGACTCTGGGACGACCTTCTTGGTTCAGAATCAGAGCTTAAGGATATGGGCATTACAATTGATGACATCGTTTATAAGGGCGACACATCAGCTGACGAGGTTATCGGCCATCTCTTTATCTACAAGCTTGCTTATGATATTCTCGGACCCGAAGATCCCGAAATCAAGGCAATTATTGAAAATACAATGGACAAATTTGCTCAGCACATTGTTGACAACGGCTACAGCCTTGTAGACGGTTCAGGTCAGCCTACCACATGGGGTAAGTATAACAGAACATATCTCCACAACGGTCAGGTGCTTGGCGGTGCTCCTCTTCAGACCTCAGTTATTCTTTCAGCCTTCAAGCTTGCTCACTATGTAACAGGCGACCAGAAATGGGCAGACGAATACAGAATGGCTGCACTTGATGAGCAGTATCAGTATGCAACTATTATGACTCAGAACCGCGAAAGATATAAGTTTGCAATTCTTGAATATGCAAACTCAGTAACACCCATTCTCGGCTTTATTCTCAGACCTCTTGTAAACACAACTCTTGTTGACACAGTTTACAGAATTATCCTTAACTATTCAGACGAAGAAATGGCAATGCTTGCTTACTACCTTCTTTTCCAGATGGAAGACGATGAAGAGCTTCTCAGCTTCTACAGAGAAGGCATCAACGATTGGTGGTACTCAATGAGCTTCAGCGAAAATCCTCTCTGGTACTATGTATATCAGCTTGCATATCCCGATAAGGAAATCAAGGACCAGTACGGTAACAACATCGTTGAAACAGCAGCATGGCAGCTTTCACGGCATCCCATCGACACAAGAAAGTACCTTGCTTCAAACGAAAACCGTGACGATATCGATGAATTCAACCTTGCTGAAGCAGGTATCGGCGATACAGAAGTGCTTTCATACGATCCCAACCACAAGAAGCCCTTCTTCTTTGATTCAGACAACGATATCATAAAGCTTATAGGTATGGTTCTTTCAGCAGCAACCGGCAGACTTAAGTGGAAGGTTGCAGCAGCAGACGAAAGAGGACTTCACAAGTACAACGGTTCATCATACTCACTTAATGACCATCAGCCTAACTGCATGGAAGGTTCAACAACCTACACACTTCCTTACTGGATGGGCAGATATCACGGACTTCTTAAATAAAAAATATAAGCCCTCGTTGAGGGCTTTATTTTTTTAATGAATAATGAATGATGAATAGTGAATAATGAATAATTGCGGGTCGCTACGCTCCGATTATAATTAAAGTTGAAAGTTAAAAGTTGAAAGTTGAAATGTGGGGAGCAAAGCTCCGATTATATTACTGACGAAAACCCAGGGTGATGCGTAGGGGCTGCCATTGGCAGTCCGCCTTTTTTTGACCTCTCCGTCACTTCGTGCCACCTTTTCTTCCAGAAACGGGCACCCTGTTGTCTGCGATGCAGACATTTCCCCTAACAGGGAATTACCTTTCAGGCGAGGCTTTTTTATTTTTCGCTTTTGTCTATGCGATAATTTAAATGCTCTGCGAATATTTTTATATACAACTTGCAAGTATCGTAAGTCTTGCCTCGCCTGAAAGGAGAGGTGGCAACCGCAGGTTGACGGAGAGGTCATCACCACAACAAAAAAGGAAGACAGGCTTTTCTGTCTTCCTTTGCTTTTATCTGATACATAAATCTACAATTTCAAAAAGCTCTTTTTCGCTTTCTGCCTCACCGTCATAGGGATAGGAAGCAAGCAGCTTCTGAAATCGCTTTTTGATTTTTTCTGCCTTCTTTTCGTTCTTTTCATAAATAAGATAATAGGCATACTGTGTTCTCAGTGCAGCAGGGTTATTTATGCGTGCCTTCAGAATTTTTTTCATATCCTTAGTAAGAAGCTCATCAATTTTCTCTTTACGGTTTTCACCCATAAGCTCGCAGTAAAGAATATCGCAAAGAAGAAGGTTTTTCTGTATGCCCACAATTCCGCTGTCAATGTTGAGAAAATGCTCCATCAGCCCTTGTGCTTCATTGAAGCTCTGACTGTCCATAAGACGGTTACAGCAAAGAACACCTATGGTTGCTGACATACTGTTTTTCATTTCTTCATCTGTTGGCACGGCAAACCATTCTGAGGGCATATCCTTGAGCCTTTTGCCTTGTGAAAGCTCTGATATAAGCTTCAGCTGAATATAGAATGAACGCATTGAATTTTCACTTTTTCTTATTGAAACGGCGTTGTAGCCGTCGTTATCAATTGCACCAAGCCTCATAGGAATTCCGTTAAGAGCGGCAAAGAACACACCGATAACAGCAGACACAAGAAAAACTGTTGAAATAATATCTGTATCTCTGAAAACAAAATAAAGAACTGTGCACAAAGCAGAAGTGAAGAGATTCATTATTGAACCGCCGAGATTATAAAGAATAACGGGCATTTTTCCGTCCTTGATTTCAGGCGGAGCCATAAGACACTGCCCGCCTGTTCCTGCAAGGGTGTAGCGTTTGAAAGAAATTTTTCCGCTTTGTTTTATTAACATAAGCTTTCCCAGTCGGTATGACAAAAATTTATAGCCGGTTAAAAGACCGAAAATAAGATGTCCCGCTTCGTGAACAGCAATCTGAATATACATTGCAATATACATAGCCACAAACAGAACAAGAAAAGAAGAAAGTGAAACCTCACCTTTTGCTGTGTCAAAAACTCCGCCTGAAAGGGTTATAAGAATTCCGCAAACCATACCCAGAAGCACAAAGCTCATTGAAAGTAGAAACCCTTTAAGCCGGCCCTTACTTTTTGATTTTTTCTTTTTCTCCATAATTTTCACCTCAGTTAAAGTATAACACAAAGCTCCCTTTCTTTCAAGGGAGCTTCAGACTGTCGATAAACGCACA
>JBGVFK010000106.1:0-13878 GCA_045121075.1 Acutalibacteraceae bacterium
AATCCACGTGTCGCTGGTTCGATTCCGGCCGGAGGCACCAAACAATATGCGGATGTAGCTCATCTGGTAGAGCGCCACCTTGCCAAGGTGGAGGTAGCGAGTTCGAGCCTCGTCATCCGCTCCATATGGTACCATAGCCAAGTGGTAAGGCCACGGTCTGCAAAACCGTTATTCCCCGGTTCAAATCCGGGTGGTACCTCCATGATGAGGTCTCACTTTAGAACCTCTACACGAAAACCCTTGAGAAATCAAGGGTTTTCAGCTTTTTTATGCCAAAAAAATCGACTATTTCCCAATAGTCCCAAAATGGTCATTTTTTAAGACCACCCAGCTTTGAACTGGTGCAATGTGTAAATTTAATAAAAACACCATACATAAGACCTGTTTTAACGAAATTCTCTTTCAATAAAACAGGTCTTTTTTTACCGCTCTCTCTGTGAAATTGGTTTATTTTTGCCTTCTTCCGCAAAATCTTTGTAATGAAAACGAGTGATTTTTCTTAAGAAAACATTAAATGAAGTAAAATGTATTGACATTAGTCCGAATTCAGACTAATATTTATATATATATCATTTTTGCAGGTGGTTTTATGGAAATTAAAGATGTTATAGGTCTTATAGAAGAACAAATAAAAGAACAGGATGCAATATATCACAGGACTGCAGTTGAATTCGGATTATCAGATTCAGCAATGTGTGTCCTTTACATTTTAGCTGACAGTGAAAAGGCATATACTCAGCAGGATATTTGCCGCATAAGCCGTTTTGCCAAGCAGACTGTCAATTCGGCAATTTCTGCTCTTGTCAAAAACAACTATATTACTCTTGAACCGATTGCAGGTGTAAAAAACAGTAAAGGTATATTGCTTACAGATAAAGGGAGGGAGCTTACAGAAAAAACTGTTATACCTTTAATGAAAGCAGAAGAAAATGCTTATAGCACGGTTACTGAAAGCGAGTTATTGACTTATCTTGATGTTATAACAAAAATTAATATTGCACTTAAACAAGGAACTGAGAAAATCGATAGTATTTAATACAGGAGGAAGAATGGAAATGAAAAAGTTATTCATAAAAATGATATCATTAATTATGACCGCAATTATTATACTAAGTGCTTTTGCCGGCTGTGATAAATCAGAAGTTAATAGAAAGATTATGTATTCTAACCTTGCATCACAGCAGGTGCTGGATAAACTGACTGAAATGATGACTTATGCAGATATATCAGATAATCGTCAGAATATTTTGCTTGAGCATATAAAGCAATTTAACTCGATTGTAAGCCCCGATAGTCTTGCCGCGGAATTTGAAGAGTATAATCCTGAAAAAGCTAAATATGACCCTTTTGATTTGCAGGACGAGTGGAATGAGAAGTCACCTGACTTTATGGGGTACAACTGCCGTATTACAGCCTTTAGCCTTTTCAGAGAGTTTCTCGATATTTCTACGGACAGTGAAATCAGAGATGAAATGATTGTTCTTGATTTGTATGCATTAAGCGAAGATTCATCAGCATTTATCAAGCCAGATGATGAAAAGGCTTTCTCTGTACTTTACTCAACAGTACCCACTATTCTTACAAAAGATACAGAAATCCATATTAAATCTCTTCAGAAGGATTGGAATGAAAGAGGTATAAAATTCCTTGATAACGAAAGAGCAAGTCTTATCAGCGTTGTATTTCACGAAGCTATTGACGAAAATGACAGCTATCTTTTTATCGGTCATACGGGTGTTCTTTTTGACTATAACGATAAGCTTTATTTTTTAGAGAAGCTTGCATTTCAGGAGCCTTATCAGTTAACAGAGTTTGAAAACCGCAGTCAGCTTAATGACTATCTTATGACAAAATACGATGTGGCTTTTGACCAGCCGACAGCAGCTCCGTTCATAATGGAAAACGATGAGCTGCTTGAGGGATACAAGAGCATTACTGCTGAAAACGAGAAAAAGTTTGTAGATGCAATTTCATATGATATGGAGCTTACTCTTGATACCAAAAAGAATACCCTCAACGAAAAAGTACATATAGAAATTGAAAACAAAACCGATGCACCTCTCACCGAGCTGTGTCTGCGTGATATGACACCCTCTGCCCTTAAGTTTGCGGAAGAAAACTATTCTTCGGACAACAAAGACCTGAAAAGTCAAATCTATTCAATAACACTAAAGGATAGTACAACTCCTCTTGAATATAAATTCGGTGATGATAAAACTGTTATTTATGTGTCTTTAGGTGAAGATGACAAAATAGAAGTGGGACAGAGACAGACAATAACTGTCTCTATGGAAACCGATATTCCGCACAGAGGTGACCGTTTCGGCTTCAGAAAAACCGAAGAAGGGAAGATTTATTGCCTTTCATTCTGCTATCCCTATCTTGCCGATAACGAAAACGGTAAATGGGAAACCTATCCGTACTTTGATGATGGAGAAAACAGAAGCTACGACCTGGCAGATTACTCTGTAACATTACACGCTCCCGAAAGCTATACAGTAGCAATGGCAGGTGTCGAACAAACTGAAAACGGCACCTCAACTGTTAAGTTAGAATCAGCCCGTGATTTTGCGGTAGTTGTATGCAACTTTATGAAAAAAGATACCTTCGATGTTAACGGCATTGCCGTCAACAGTTATTATCTCGACGGAAAATTCACCGATGAATACCGAAAAATAACAAACGCTGTAGCTGAAGACAGCTTAAGAATTTTCAGTGAAGAAATCGGTGCTTACCCTTATAAGGAATTAGATATCGCACCTTGTCTTTTAGGCTACGGTTACGGTGGTATGGAGTATCCCGGTTTAGTAATGGCAAATGCTTCAGGCTTTTATGATAATTCCTTCTTTGATGCAATATCCCACGAAGAGAAGATTTCACATGAAATTGCACATCAGTGGTTCTATGGTGTTGTTGGTAACAACGAATATCTTGAAGCTTGGATTGACGAGGGCTTTGCTACACTTCTGGAAAAAGATGTTTTTGGTCTTGCTGACTGTAAGGCACACAAAGTTGTAGCTGAACTTGAGAAGGATTATCCCGATCTTGAGCAGAAAGAGCAAATCAGAACAGAGCTTATCGAATATGCCCGTGAGGGTTATAAGGGCTTTTATCTGAATACTCCGCCTCATGATTTTTCTGAAGAAAGATTCTACGGTGATGCAGAATACAACGGAAGCTATGCTTTTTTACAGGAGGTACGCTTGCTGATAGGAGATGATGCTTTCAAGGATATGTTAAGAAGCTATTATGAAACTTTTTATATGAAAACTGTAACAACCAAAGAGGTTCTTGATTTTATAAGGACATATAATAACAGCAAGGAAATGGATGAAATTATAGATTTTTATTTCAAATAATACATTACAAATGAGGTGCACAGACTAAAGGTATAGGCTTTGCTATTTGGAATGCTATTGAAAAGATGTATCCCGATACAAAAGTGTGGGAGACCTGTACACCTTATTTTGAAAAATGAAACATTCATTTTTATGTCAATAAATGCGGATTTCATATTGTAAAATTCATAAACGAAAAGAATCCCGAGCCTGATATGCCTGAAGATTTTATAGGTGATGGCGGAGAAGGTATGTTTGTTTTTGAGAAAATAATGTGATGCTCAAATTCTCATTAGTTGAACTATGGTTCTAAAATGAGACGTACTGCCAAAAAATTAAGGACTTCGTAAGAAGTCCTTAATTTTTTTATCCAAGCCGACAGGCTTGGTATATCATCACGTGATAGCGTGTATATCATCGCCGAAGGCGTATATCATCACACGAAGTGTGCATAACTGTCGGCTTGATGATATACAATGCTTCGCAGTGATTCCTGTTATCATCTAAAAACTGATATTTTGAAAAGAAAAATGGTTGTTGATTTGTTTTGTATAAAATGATATACTTTTGTAAAATGAATTTAGGAGAGTGGGAATATGAAATTAGGTAATAAAGTTAAAGATGGCTTTTCTTATGTGAAGACATACTGGAAAACACCACCATTAGGCAATTATATGCCGATTAAAGAAATTGCAGCTCTTGCAGGTGGCGGTATGGGTATCAGATTTATTACTCAATGCGTTTCATCTGTGCTTTTATCTGCAACAAACGTTTTCGTTGGTAATACTATCGGTATTGAGCCGATGAATCTGTATTACATATATCTTATTGCAGTTGTTATCAGCTTCCCTCTTACAATGTTAAGAGCATATATCGTTGATAATACAAGAAATAAAAAAGGTAAATACAGACCATATTTGATTTCAATGGGTATTCCAACCGTACTTTTATCAATTGGGTATTTCTGGATGCCTTATGAAAAAATGGAGAGTCAGATAACAAAATGTGTAGTTGTTCTTCTCTTCAACATTGGTTTCCAATTCTTCTATAATTTCCTTTATGAAGCTTACTACAATTATGTAGTTGTTCTGTCACCTAATACCCAGGAAAGAGCAAATGTTTCATCTATCAAAGCAGTTGTTGAATCATTTGGCCCATCAGTTACAGGTATTATCATTCCACTTTTTGCAAAGAATTTTATAGGTACAGGCAATCTTAACGACATCAGAATTTACAGATATATTTGGGTTCCAATTCTCATTTTGGGCCTTTTCCTCAGTATTATTGTTTATGCAAATACTCACGAGAGAATCATTCAGGCAAAAACTCACGTTGTTCAAATCAAGTTTATGGATGCTCTTCGTGAGGTTACAAAGAATAAGTATTTTTGGATTACATCACTTGCAGGTTGGTTGGGTTTCCTTGAAGGTGCTTGTTTCAATATTCTCAACTGGCTCTATTCTTACCAGCATGCTTGTACAGCAGGTCAGTATGCACTTATTACTACCGTTTATGGTAACGCATCTCTTTGGGGTATGCTTTTAGCTCCGCTTTCAATTAAGAAAATAGGCAAAGGAAAAACTCTTCTCCTCATAAACACATTAAACATTGTTTTCATCGGTGCTATCTATCCTATAGTAAAATATGCAGATATGAGCATTATGATTTGGCTTGTTCTTATCTGTCTTTGGATGAATGCTCTTGTTGGTGCTTTCGGACATATCCTTTCGCCAAGTATCAACGGTGATATCCGTGACTATCAGCAATATGTTTCAGGCGAAAGAATTGACGGTATGTTTGCTGCAGTTGGTCTTATCGGTAGTGTTGTTACAATGGCTACAAGCTCCGTTCTGCCTGCAATCTATGAAAAGGTTGGCTTTAACGAAGAAAAACTTCAGGAATTATTACCTTTAATTATTGCACAGGAAGGTCCTCTGGATGACCCGACAAATGTTTACAATGTTCTTTATCATAAGGAAACATTTATAGCAATTTTTGGCGTTTTAATCGCAGCATCTGTTGTAGGTGCAGCAATGAATGTCATTCCTTATTTCTTCTATGACCTCACGGAGGTTAAGCAACAGGGCATTATCAAAGTTCTTAAAATTCGTGCTTTGTTTGAAGACTATGGCAATGGTATTCTTAAAGACAGCGACCTTGTTGAAACTATTGATATTATCAAACAGGCAAAGGCACTTGAATGTGCTCAACCAAAAGACATCAAAGCATATAAACTCGCAATCAAGCAAGCTAAAGACAAGGCATCAAAGAAAGTTGCAAAAAAAGAATATAATGACGCAAAACAGTATAATGTTGATATTGAAATTTCAAAGATGGTTCTTGAAGAAATGGCTCGTTTTGATACAACATTCGGTAAAATTCAACTTGACCAGGCAAGGAAAACGGCTTCTTTAGGTTATGATGCAATTTATAACTTTGACAGTAGTGAGCTTGCAAACGCAAAAGCACTCCCAACCGGTACTCCGGAAGAAAAGGAATTCAGAAAGAATGCTGTTTCCGTTGCAAAAGACTTTGTTGATGCTCAAAAGGTTGCAAAGAAAAAGTTCAATAATAATATCATTGAATTTGATTCAAGTATCTTTGATAAGCTCTTCAATCGTGAAGACGATATTTCTGCAAAAATTGAAGAAGCATATGCAAGACTTTACGAGGCTAATGATGAAAAAGACAAAGATGCTATTGCTCATATCAAGGCGGAAATAAAAGAACTTAAAAAAGAACGTAGCATTATTGAAAAAGAGATCAAAAATGCAACAACTGAAAATTCGCTTTATGCCCGTGCTGCTCGTCCTGTAATAAAGGCACAGAAACTTTTGGTTCAAGCTGAAAACTATACAAAACTTGAAGAAATCGAAAGCCTTTATGAAGAGGCAAAAGCAAGACACGAACAGACCATGGAAGATGCTCGTATAGAAGCAGAGCGTGTTGAGGCAGAAAAGAAAGCACACGCAGCAAAAATCAGAGCTGAAAAAGCAGCAAGGAAATAAAATTTTATAAATATGGCGTTTAACATTATTTTATTTACAGCTCGGTTAAATCTATCGGATTCAAACCATATAATTTGTAAATTAGCGAATTAAGGTTCTAAAATGAGATGTACTGCCAAACGAAAATCCGTTCACGAAAGTGGGCGGATTTTTGTTTGTATTATTCATTATTCAATATTCGATAGTCATCATTCATTCCTTCAGAACGGATTTTCAAATGAATAATTAATAATGAAGCCGCTTCGCTGATGAATAATGAATAATGGTTGCCCTTCGGCAAACCATATGCAATTCCTAACGGAATCGATGATATACAATGCTCTGCATTGATTTTCTATTGTTATTTTGCTATAATCATCCCAATAAATTTGAATTTTTCGCATATCAATCCATATTTTTTTCAAAAGGGTATTGACTCTCACGCTCCGTCATGGTGTATGCTCCCTTTGTGAGGTGATAAAATTGAAAATGCAGATTAAAGAATTTGCTGATTTTACGGGTGTAAGTGTGCGCACACTGCATTATTACGATGAAATAGGACTATTGATACCGGCTTTTGTTGATAAAACTACAGGCTATCGCTTTTACGACGAAAAATCTTTTCTTCGTATGCAAGAGATTCTCTTTTACCGTGAACTTGATTTTTCTTTAAAAAGCATAGGAGAAATTTTGTCATCCCCGAATTATGACAAAAGCAAGGCATTGAACGAGCAAAAACAACTCCTCATCCTCAAAAAAGAACGATTAGAGCGGCTGATTTCTGCCATTGACAGTGCCGTGAAAGGAGAGAATGTTATGACAGCATTCGATAACAGCGAATTTGAAAAATATAAGGCTGAGACACAAGAAAAATGGGGCAAAACGGATGCATACAAAGAACATACAGAGCGGACTAAGAACTACTCCAAGCAGAAGTGGAATGACCTTGCCGAGGGAATGGATCACATTATGGCAGAGTTTGCACTCTGCATGAGAAAGGACATAAGTCCTGATTCTACTGAAGCACAAAACCTTGTAAAAATACTTCAGAACCATATCACCGAGAATTACTATCTTTGTACAAACGAGATTTTGGCAGGTCTCGGTCAGATGTATGTAGCTGATGAGCGCTTCAAGAACAACATCGATAAGCACGCTGACGGTACTGCTGCGTTTATCTGTGAAGCAATTATGGTGTATTGCAGTAAATAACAATCAAAAATCCCTTTTGCGTTTAGCAAGAGGGATTTTTCCTTTTATGTATGAAGCACACAGCTTTGCTTTATCTGCCTGCTTCAAAAATTTCAACCTCACCCAAAATACCGCCACCAAGAAGCTTTTTCTCAAACTCCAGGGCTTTTTCGTGGTATGGGCCTATGTGCTTCTGCTCCCATTCTTCGGGCAAATTGAAATGCACGAAGGTATTCGCAGCTGTATTTGAAACGCTTATAATCAGCTCATTTTCATCCCTTAGAAGTGACTTATCAATCACTACTTCATAAGGGGGCATAAAAAGCTCTTTGATTTTCGTGCCGTTAAGGCTGATTTCACAGCTGTAACAGATTTTTCCAAGTGATATAATCAGATTTTCCTTTTCACCCTCATATGTGAAATTTGCTCTGAATTGACATTTACCTGAAAAATCCTCACCGAATAAATCAATGAAGAATCTGTTTTGCGTCGTTGCTTCAGAAGAGCTTACATCGTTATAGCTTATGCCGTTTTTGTTGAGGGTTAATTTCTTTAAGGGCTTAACCTTAAAATCGGTTACGCTGCAGATTTTTCTGCCCTTATAAGGTCTGCTTTCTTCGGGCAAGTCTTGTTTGCCAGCGATGAAAATTTTAATTTCACCGCTTTCAAAGCAGTAATTTTTTTGAGTTTCAAACACCTTTTGATTAAGAGCATCAAGCTCCCTTGTGCCCTTCGGAAGTGTGATTTTCGCATTGGTCTTATCTGCACCTTCATTGAAAATTAGATAAATTTTGCAATTATCATATGTTCTTTTATGCACTCGTAACTGCCCGTTGTCGCCTGAAATTTCAAGCTTGGGATAATACATGGCGTTATCCTCGTGATAAATTTCACCGCCACCCTCTGAGAAAATTTCAAGTCGGTGCTTTACCTCATCGGGCATATATTTGTCGGCAGGTATGTAAATCCTTTTGTATTCAGCTCTGCCCTTGGCGATGATGCCGTTTTTCAGCTTTTCATTGTCGCAGGCAAGTATCAGGTCATCGTCGATAATATCAAACTGACCGTGACTCTCTTCAATTTTTCTGCCGGTTTCTTCGTAGGCTTTTAAGGCTTTTTCGGTATCCTCATCATCTGCCCAGAGAGAGCGCATAGGAAGATACAAGGCTGAGTCTGTGTCAGGCTTGCCGTTTTGCATTATATACTGCAAGGACGCCATATAGCGGTTAAACTCAGGAAGATATTCTGCGCCGGGCAGATTTTTTGAAAAGGCAGGTCGCTGTCTTATGGCGTAGTAACCCTTTTCATCGTACATCATCAGCATAAAATTAAGAACGTTGATACCTCTTACAAGCTGATAGCCGAGAATGTATCTCATCTGCTCATAGGTCAGTGTGCCGTAAACTGAAAGAGACTCCGTAAGAGAAAGTCCTGAGCCTGACTGCTCTGATGCTGATGAAGCAAGACGGGGAAAGAAGCCGTTTTCCTTGCCAGGCATAATCTGTCCCCAGATAACATCCACTCCCGGTACATCAAGAAGCCGAAGCTGTCTTAAAGGGTGATGAAAGCTTTTCTTAAAGCCGTAGGACTCGTTATCCTTGTCAAGATGTCCTGCTGAAAGTAAGCCGTTTTCGTTGCACCACTTTTTAATTGGAGCAAAGTAGTTTTCAGCAAAAAGATCGGCACAGATGTCGTGATAAAGAATATTGAACTCAGGGTCGTTGTGCTTTCTGAGCTTTCTTGAAGTGAGTCTTTTACCTGTTCGCTTTTTATATTCAGCCCTTATGCTTTTTGTAAAAGGCAGAGCGCCTATATTCGGCTCATCGGTGAAAACAAGAGGGCCGAGATTTTTAAAGCCTTCACCCATTTTTTCTTTGTGCTTTTCGTGGGTTAGAGAAATAAACTTTTCTGTAGCCTCAGGGTTAGTAAGGTCTGCCTTGCTGCTTGTTTTTATTTTGCCTTTTTCGATACATCTGAGACGCAGGGCTTTGTTATTTTTTACAACAAGTCCGTTTGCGTTTCCTGACGGCCAACCGCCTTCATCGTAAAGCCAGAAGGTCATTCCTTTTGCCTTGGCATATTCAGCTGCAAAAGAAAGCATTTCAAAATAGCCGTCAGAGAGATATGATGGCTGAAGGTCAGTGACCATTGTTTTCGGTCTGAACTCCTTAGGAAGAGGAATGGCATATACACCTCTGATGCTTCGTTCATACATTTCATCAAGCTGTTTTTTTATCTCTTCTTTTGTAAGGATTCCGTTCCACATCCAGGAGTAAACGGGATAATAATTATTGTGGGGAGTGAAAAATTCTTCTAAGCCGAATACACTATGCATTTTTCTTCTCCTTTTTCTTTTTCTGCACCTTTTTAGGTGAGGTGCCGTAAACCTCTTTGAACTTCTTTGAAAAGTAGTTGCTGTCCTCAAAACCGCATATTTCTGCTATTTTTGTTATGCTTTGTCCATCGTCGCTTTTCAAAAGCTGTTCGGCATACTGAAGTCTCAGTGAATTGAGATATTTTGAAAAGCCCAGTCCCGTTTCTTTTTTGAATAGCCTTGAAAAATGCTCTGGGCTTACAGAAAACCTTTTTGAAAGGGACGAAAGTGTTATATCGGAAGCAAAGTTTTCGCTGATGTATGCTACTGCCTGCTCAATTATTTTATTGCCTTCATCAACGATAACACACGAGTCTGCGTTTCTTAAAAGAAGATAAAAAAGGGAGTAAGTGTGGCAGGAGATTATTTCATCGGAAAACCGATCCTTCTCTTTATACTCATTTTCTATTTTTTCAAAAAGCTCTTTGATTTCGTCAGTAAGCTTGGGGTTTCTGTAAAGATATGTACCTGATGAAAAGGATCTGAGCACCGAATGAGGAATATACTCAGCGGTGCAGTTGATGAGTATGCGGGAATGTCTGATATCATCATATTTCGTGTGGTGGATTATTCCGTCAGGAATTACCACAATGTCTCCGGCCTGCACATTGTAAACCTTGTCGTCTATAATGTAGGTGCAGTTTCCGTCTAAGAGAAAATATATCTCATAAAGAGCGTGGTAATGAGGCCAGGATGTACCCGTTTCAGCAACTCGTTTGCTCATGCCGTGATGAAAGTAAAAATCATCAGCGGGGTCAAATTTAATAAAGCTCATAGTGCACCTCCCTTATTCCTGAGGTGATAATAGCATTTAGTATCAAAAAAGTCAAGAAATACACTGGAAGATATCAAAATAATCAAGGAAATCTTAACAATTTAGATGTATGATATAATAAACATAACTATAAAGAAAAGGATGATCAGTATGAAAACAGCTATTAAAATTTTCGTGGCACTTTTACTTGTAGTCGCAATTGGCTTTGGCGGCTTTATCTTCTATCAGAGCTCAAAGGGAATAGGCTACGATATCGACTCAGTTGAAAAGCTTCAGAGTGATATTGAAATTGTCTCTGAGGATGTTGACAGCGTTACAATCAAAAAGAACAGTGACGGCGACTTCAAGGTTCTTATGTTCACCGATACCCACCTTAAGGGTGACAAAGAGCTTGACAATATGACTGTTACATATCTTGTTGAAAATATCAAGGCTCAGAATCCCGACCTTGTTATTTTAGGCGGTGATAATGTTACATACGGCTTTAACAAAAAGAGAAATATTGAGCTTGCTGAGCTTTTTGAAAATCTCGGTGTATACTGGGCAACTGTTCTCGGTAACCACGAGGGTGACGGCTTTATGTCCTACGACAGAGCAAAGGTAATTGAGCTCTTTTCTTCATACGAGCACTGCCTCGTAAAAGAAAACAACAACGTTTTTGTCTGGGGCTTCGGTAACACTGCAATAAATATCCTCAATTCTGACGGTACACTGAGAGAGGTTTTCTTCCTTATGGACTCAGGTGACTATATGGATGCTGAAACAAAGCTGGATTACGGCATAACAGACAAAGATGATGTTTACGACGGTGTAAAGACCTCTCAGGTTGAATGGTACAAGGAAAAGCACGACGCAATTGAAGCGGAATACGGCAAGTTCAAGTCTGTAACAGTTGTGCACATTCCCATTTATCAGGCTGAAAAGGAATACGCTGAAGGCGATTTCCTTTACGGTGAAAAGAGAGAAGGCGTATGTGAATCAGGCTTTGATTCAGGCTTTTTCGATGCTATGAAGGAAAAAGGCAGCGCTCAGGCTGTTTACTTCGGTCACGACCATGTAAACAATTTCGGCGTTATGTGTGACGGAATTCTTCTTTCATATATGCAGCCCTCAGGCTATTCAGCATATAATATGCAGAGTAAATTTGATGCACCCGAAGAAGAATGGATTCAAGGCTGCACAGTGCTTAACATAAAAGAAGACGGCACTTATGATGCCGAAAGAATTTTCAACCATCAGTAAAAGGAGTATCTTATGAAATATATTGACAACAAAGCAGAAGATGTAAAAATAGCTTATATCGGCGGCGGCTCAAGAGGTTGGGCGTGGGGTCTTATGAGTGACCTTGCAACTGCAGGTGATATGAGCGGTAGAGTTGAGCTTTACGATATCGACTTTGAAGCAGCTAAAGCTAACGAAGTTATCGGCAATAAATATAACGACCTTCCCGATGCAACATCAAAGTGGGAATACAAGGCAGTTGAAACAATCGGTGAGGCTCTTACCGGTGCAGACTTTGTAATTATCTCAATTCTTCCCGGCACCTTTGACGAAATGGAAAGCGATGTTCATGCTCCCGAGGAGTACGGCATTTATCAGTCTGTAGGCGACACAACAGGTCCGGGTGGTGTTGTGCGTGCAATGAGAACGCTTCCTATGTTCGAAGAAATCGCAGAGAATATCAAGAAATATTCACCCGACGCATGGGTTATCAACTACACTAATCCTATGACTCTCTGCGTTAAAACTCTTTACAGAGTTTTCCCTGAAATCAAGGCTTTCGGCTGCTGCCACGAGGTTTTCGGCACTCAGGACGTTCTTGCAAAAATGGCAAGTGTTCTTTTCGGCGAGGATGTAAAGAGAAAGGAAATTAAGGTAAATCCCATCGGTGTAAACCACTTCACATGGCTTACAAAGGCTACATACAGAAATGTTGACCTTTTTCCGTATTACAAGGAATTCTGCGAAAAATATAAAGACGGCTGTAAGGAATATGTTGATCCCGAATGGCTCAAGAGCTTCCACGGTAATGCCCACAAGGTAAAAATTGACCTTTTCCGTCGCTTCGGTTATATTGCCGCTGCAGGTGACAGACATCTTGCAGAATTCTGCGAGGGCAAATGGTATCTTGAAAATAACGACAGAGTTGAGGATATGCTTTTCCACCTTACTCCCGTATGGTCAAGAAAGGACGAGCTTAAGGAAAGACTTGCTAAGAGCAAGCGACTTTTAAGTGGTGAAGAAGAAATCAAGCTTAAGCTTACAGGTGAAGAGGGCGTTAAGCAGATGAGAGCTATTCTCGGTCTCGGTGACTTTGTTACTAACGTAAACCTTCCCAACCGTGGACAGATTCCCAATCTTCCTCTCGGTGCTGTTGTTGAAACCAATGCTTCATTTACATCAGGTACTGTAACTCCCGTTGTTGCAGGCGAAATTCCCAAGGAAATCTATCCTCTTATTTCACGCATCTGCACTCAGCAGGAGGTTCTTTCAGATGCGATTGCTGAAAGAAGCCTTGACAGAATTTTTGAGGTGTTTGCAAACGATCCTCTTGTTACCTGCTCACTCAGCGATGCAAAAGAGCTTTTCAATAAGATGGTAAACAATACCAAGACATATCTTACTGACTATAATCTCGATTAATTATGAAATATCTGACTTTATTAATTGCGGCTGTATCTGTGAGTCTTCCTGTAATATCGCAAAGAAGCGGTCTTTCGGATAAATACGGCTTCAGAATGAAAATGCTGTGCGCTTTTATGTATCTGCTGACGGGTACGCTTGCAGCTTTATCATTCGGTACAGTTACAGCTTATTCTCTTCTGATACTTGGTGCACTCATTTCAGGCTTTCTCGGTGACTTTTTTCTTGAGTATAAATCTAAAAAGCTTTTCCCTTTAGGTGCAGTATTCTTTGCCCTTGGGCATATAGCCTACAGCTATACTTTTCTGTGCCTTGATGCTCAAAGCCTTGCGTCAGATATAATTGCAGTGGCAGTAATAACCTTAATTCTGTCTGTGTTTGTTTTGATTTTTGCAAAAACAAAGCTCGAACTGAAGGGTAAAAAAAATCTGCTTCTCATTTATGCGCCTGTTTTGATTTTTGCTTTTGCCTGTGCTCTTGTAAAAAGTATTACTGCTATAGCTGCAGGAAATTTAGCATTCGGTATTTGTCTTATATCCGGTGGAAGTCTTTTCCTCGCATCAGATATTA
>JBGVFK010000107.1:0-3725 GCA_045121075.1 Acutalibacteraceae bacterium
CCTGGAACTCCAAGTGATAATCAGCCTATCGAAAGCTTTTGGAAAACCCTTGAGTGCGAAATGGAAGATATTTCACATCTCAAATTCGATGAAGCCTCACGAACAATTGTAGATTATATTGAGCTCTATTACAATTCATCACGATTGCATTCAGTTATCGGATACTATATTCCAAATCAGTTTTTCACTCTTTTATCTGTCCACTAATCTTGACAAGTTTCATGAATAATACAAACGAAAAATCCGCCCACTTTCGTGAACGGATTTTCGTTTGGCCCGCCCGAAGGTATTTGAACCCCCGTTCTTCAGAATCGTAATCTGCTGCGTTATCCAGCTGCGCCACGAGCGGAAACTATAACAAAGCGACGGTCAAGCCGTCGCACTATGTTATCAATTTGTTCTGTACTTAATTTTTATTCAGCAAGTGCACGCTCTAACCAGATCTTGCCGATATCCATCGCACTGTAAAGACCCTTCTTTTCTGTCTTCTGTGCAATTCTGTCGTGAGGTCTTACATCAGGGTCAGTGTTGATAAGCTGAACAGAAACTCTGTCAGCAACCGGTAGACCGTCAACATCCTTTGTGCTGAGAATCTGGAACATAACAACAAACTTGTCGCTCATGTTACCGTAATAAATTGTGTTACCTTTTCTTACAAGGGGCTTATCTTTATATGTGAGAAACTCGTTCTTCTTTTTAGCAGCCATCTTATACCTCCGTGTTTTTACTTAAGATAATTCTTTACAATCTCCTGCAAAAGCTCATCTCTGTCAACTCTTCTGATGAGACTGCGAGCATTTTTATGCGTGGTGATATAAGTCGGGTCCTCTGAAAGAATGTAACCAACTATCTGATTTATGGGATTGTATCCCTTTTCAACCAAAGCCTCATATACGGTTGTAAGAACCTCTTTCATTTCTTCAGGTGAACTGGTTGTAAGTTTGAACTGTATGGTTTTGTCGCTCATAAAGTGACCCTCCAATCAATGTAAATTTATATCTTTAAAATACTATACGACTTATTATATAACATTTTTTGTGATAACTCAATGATATTTTTGATTTTTTTATAAAGTTTTTTCCTGTTTTTTATAGTTTTTTTGACTTTTTTTACTTTTCTTCAGCTTTTTCTGAATTTTTATGAAGTGAAAAATTTGTACTCAGCGCATCTGTGGGACAAGACTCAACACAAAGACCGCAGCGGATACACTCTGTATGGTCGGGATTTTTCGTGGGGTCAACGTTCATTTTGCACACCTTACTGCACTTGCCACATGACACACATTTGCTCTCATCGAATCTCAGCCTGAATACAGATATACCGTTGAAGAGAGAGTAAATTCCACCGAGAGGACAGAGATATTTACAGAAGGGTCTGTAGATTATCACGGAAAGAATGACCGTAACAGTGAGAATAAAAAACTTCCACACCCAGAGAAAACCGAGAGCATTTCTCAGGCCTTCGTTTAGGGTAACAAGAGGAATGCCACCCTCAAGAGTGCCTGCAGGACAGATATATTTGCAGAACCAGGGATCGCCAAGACCTGTTATATCAGCCACACACATAGGAAGAATTATTACAAAAACGGCAAGAATTACATATTTAAGCTTTCTTAAAAGCTTGTCACCCTTAAAGGTCTTAAGCTTCTTAGGAAAGGGTATTTTATGAAGCAAATCCTGAACAAGACCGAAGGGACAAAGCCAGCCGCAGACAAATCTGCCGAAAACGGCACCAACAAGCACCATAAAGCCCACCACATAAAAGCTGAACTTGAAATTTCTCGAGCCGATTACAGCTTGCAGTGAGCCTATTGGACAGGAAGCCACTGCACCGGGACAGGAATAGCAGTTAAGACCGGGAAGGCAAAGATTCTTAAGCTTTCCAGTGTAGATTTTTCCCTGAGCAAAGCCGTAAGCAAAGCTGTTGGTTATTATGCCCCAGATAAGCTGAAATATATTGCGTCTGCCCTCACAAGAGAGCTTCTTTTTCTTATCCAATTCCTATACACTCCAGACATATTTTTATTGCCTTGATAAGCACTACATCCGTTTCACCGCGATATACACCGAATGCCATCATAGCTACTCCCGTAAGTGCCGCAATTATGCTGAAGGCTGTTCTTTTTTTATCTTTCATAATTATCACCTGAATGAATTTTATCACAATTTTTTTCTAAAGTAAATCGGTTTTCGCCAACTGCTGTAAAAAAGGTTATAAATTTCTATTTTGTAAATTACTGCCAACCTTACGGTATTATAATAAGCTGAGAATAATCTTAAAGAAGTGAAATTATGGAAAAAAATAAAACGGACAAAAAGCTTAATAAAATAAAGCGTGCCGCCTATGTTGCCTTTCCTCACTCGCTGCCGATTTTTGCAGGCTACGGCTTTCTTGGGCTTGCCTACGGCATTTCTATGAGTGTGCACGGCTTTCATCCTCTTTACACATTTCTGATGTGTATTTTTATCTTTGGCGGCAGCACACAGATTGTTGCAATAAGTCTGCTGACCTCAGGCTTTGACCCTCTCAACACCTTTGCGGTTAACCTTGTTCTTTGTGCAAGGCACATTTTCTACGGCATCTCTATGCTCGAAAAATTCCGTGGACTTGGCTTTAAAAAGCTTTATATGATTTTCGGTATGGTTGACGAAACCTTTTCAATCAACTATTCTGCTGAGCCTCCAAGCGATGTTGACCGGGGCTGGTTTATGTTCTTTGTAACCCTTTTTGATCATATTTACTGGATAATCGGCTCAACCGTCGGTGCAGTTTTCGGCACACTCATAAGCTTCAGCACTGAGGGTATTGAGTTTGTTATGACCGCTATGTTTGTTATAATTTTCATCGGTCAGTGGAAGAAGGATAAGAATCACCTGAGCAGCCTTTCAGGGCTTATTCTGTCGGCAATCTGCCTTATAGTTTTCGGCAAGGATAACTTCATTATCCCCTCAATGATTGCAATTCTTATTGCTCTTGCCCTTTCAAAAGGCTATCTGCAGAGAAAGGAAGGTGCAGAAAATGAGCTTTAATGAAAAAATAATAACCATTGCCCTCATATTTCTTGCAACGGTAATTATGCGTTTTCTTCCCTTTGTTGCCTTTCCTGAAAACAAGCCCACACCAAAGTTTATTCAGTATCTCGGTAAATATCTTCCCGGTGCAGTTTTCGGTCTTCTGATTGTTTATGCTCTTAAGGATGTAACCATTCTTTCGGGCAGTCACGGTATCCCTGAGCTTATTGCAATTGCTGTTACTGCGGCCTTGCACCTTTGGAAAAAGCAGATGATTATTTCAATTTCAGGCGGAACAATCTGCTATATGCTCCTTGTTCAGTTTGTATTTTAAAAGGAGAGAATTATGGGTAAATCAAACAAATTAATAAGCTTTCTTCTTTGTGTGCTGATTGTTCTTTCAGCGGCAAATCTCTTTCTCGGTGTTACCAATTCAAAGCGAATAAATCAGCTTGAAAATGCACCGCCCGTTGTTATTGAGGAATACAAAACCACAACAACAGAAAAAGAGACAATGACCTTCAGGAATAAAGAAACAACCACTGAGTCTGCCACAACGACAGAAGAAGCAGTAGAAACAGAAGCTGTAAGTACAACTGAAAAGAAAACTGGGGCACCTGAAACAACGCCGACGGAAACAGAAGCTCCCTCAACAGTTTCTGAGTCAACGCAAAAGACAAGCAGTGACATTTGCTACGTTACATCCTCAGGCAC
>JBGVFK010000108.1:0-2314 GCA_045121075.1 Acutalibacteraceae bacterium
CCTTAAAAAGACCCTTCCTTCTCTCGTTGAAAGAGAAATGGGGATTAAAATAAAAAAGATGAAATTCATCGGCGGCGGAAGCTACGGCAAGGTTTTTAAAACAGAAACCGAGGACGGCAGAATTTTTGCCCTTAAGGCATACAGAAGAAAAGGCCTTAACGAAAGAGAGGCTTTTCAGCTCAAGGCTCTCGCTAAGGCTACAGATGTGCCTATGCCTCAGATTCTCTGCTCCTACAGTGACAATAATGTGTCCTTTCTCGCTATGAGCTTTATTGAGGGTCAGAATGTGCTGAGTCCTGTTTATCTTCTTTTCGGCAAAAAGAAAAAGCAGGCATTTGCTGAAAGCGTTGTTAAAGGTATGCTTCAGTGGCACAGCGTAAAGGGAGAAAAATTCGGTGACCTGGAAAAGCCCGTCTACGACAGCTGGTACGACTTCTACCGTAACGAGGTTGTTGAGGGTGTGCTTCAGTTTGCAAAGGAAATGTCCGAAAAGAAGAAGCTTCCCGAAAGTGAATATGAGCTTCTCAGAAGGGCTACAGAGGTTTACGACCAGATAGGCGACGAGGTGCAAAGCCCGGTGCTTATCCACGGTGACCTTAACATTATGAATATAATGGCTGACCCGAAAACTTTTGCTCTTACAGGCTTCATTGATCCTTGCGACAGTATGTGGGCTAACCCTGAATACGACCTTTATCAGCTTCGCAATATGTGGGGCGATGTTTTCGGCATTTATGATACATATAAAAAGTATGCTGTTCTTTCAGCTGACTGCGACTTTAAAATTGCCTACTACGGCTTTGTGAATGAAATTAAGTGTTTCAGAAACTCAGGCGAGGATTTTGCAATCTGGAGAGGCATCTGGTCAAGACGCCTTAAGAAAGAACTGAAAAGAAAGGGTTAAATAATGTTACTTGTACTTTGTGTTATCTACATAATTTTTATTGCTCTTGGTCTGCCCGACTCACTTTTAGGTGTTGTGTGGCCGGTAATTCATGAGGAATTCGGTCTGCCTGAAAGCTTTGCTTCAGTTTTCAGCATCATTGTTTCCTTCGGCACAAGCGGTGTAAGCTTTGTTGCAGGCGCACTTCTTCGTAAATTTGGCACAGCAAAGGTTGCCCTTGCATCTATTATTATAACTGCTCTTGGTCTTGTGGGTATCAGTATTTCACCTAATGTGGCAGTAATGATAATCTTCTCAGTTATTCTCGGCTACGGTGCCGGTGCAATTGATACGGGTCTTAATAACTTCGTTTCACTTCACTATAAGGCATCGCACATGAACTGGCTTCACTGCTTCTGGGGTGTAGGCGTTACCGTAAGCCCTCTTATTATGTCTGCCTTTCTCGGTGATGGTGAAGGCTCATGGCGAGGCGGATACAGAATAGTTGCCCTTCTTCAGGTAATTATCGGTGCAATTGCCCTTGTTGCCTTTAAAAAGTGGGAGGCAATTGAAAAAGGCGACAGCCACGAGGAAAGCACTGAAGAAGAAAAAAGCGGTAAAACTCTTCGTGATGTTATTAAAATGAAGGGTGTGCTTACAAGCATTCTCTCACTTGGCTTTTACTGTGGTATGGAATTTCTTATGGGCACCTGGGGTGCAACCTATGCAGTAAATGTTTTCGCGCTCAGCCCTGCTGATGCTGCAAAATGGGTATCACTGTTCTTTGGTGGAATTATGCTTGGTAGATTTGTTGCAGGCTTTGCTTCAATGAAGCTTAATGATAATCAGATGATTAAAAGCGGTATGATTATTTCCTTTGTGGGCATAATCTTCCTTGCCCTTCCTATCGGTAAGGCTGCCCTTTACGGCTTTCTTCTTATCGGCTTTGGCTTCGGTCCTATTTTCCCGAGTATTCTTCATTCAGTGCCGGCACGCTTCGGCAAGGAGTTTTCAGCTGACATAACCGGTTTTCATATGGGCGGTGCCTACACAATCGGCTTTGGTGTGCAGATGATTTTCGGCTTCGTAGCCTCTGCAACCACCTTTAAAATCACACCCTTTGTGCTTATTGGTGTTTGTGCGATGATGGTGCTGATGAATGAGGTTACGCTTAAGACGCTGAAGAAGAGTGTTGAGAGTTAAGAGTTGAGAGTTAAGATGTGGGTCGCTTCGCTCCGATTATATCCGTTTCAAATTTATAATAATCTATAGCAAACAGTCCGCCGAGGCAACTTAGCTTAATCGGCGGACTGAATTTTTCTTTTTTGAATCTGTAAAACCGGATATAATCAGCTGTTTGCTCTTTACGGCATAATTCGTTTCGCAGAATATATCTGACCGTTTTATAAAGAATAAATCTGCGACCTCAAC
>JBGVFK010000109.1:0-10044 GCA_045121075.1 Acutalibacteraceae bacterium
GAAATGATGGGCCTTATCGGCGCAGGTAACAACCCCATGGTTGGTATGACTGTTGCATGTGCAGTTGCTATTGAAGAGGCAAGTAAATAAGGGCTTTTCAAGACTTTTCAATCACCTTTCCGAATTCACGGAAAGGTGATTTTTTTGCGTTTTTCAGGGTAAAAACTTTACAAAACTTTACAAAATTTCGAGTTTTTTTCTAATCTCCTCAATGATATCACTCGCTGTGCTTAGACGATATTTAATTGTTACTATAACAACCATCCAACCATCAACAAGGCTATCACTATAATCGTTATAAGATTTTAAAAATTCATCAAATAAAGAAATGCAGTTTTTATAATAGTCCAAAAAGTTACTTAGCTGATCAAAATGCGGTTCTAGAACTGCGATAAAAAAGCCTAATCTTTCTATTTCTTCTAAATTCTTTTTCTCAGCAAATAAATTTGCCAACTCTATTTTTTCTATAATCGGAACTATAAGTGGAAATTCCTCCATCAATTTATTTATATGTTTTTTTACATTGTTATAATCTTTTTTAAACTTTTTATTATACATAAAATTCAATCTCCTTTATTTTAATTATTAATAATATTTTTAATTGCATTTATTTTTTCTTCGCTGAGATTCACTTTTGATAACAATTCAGCAAAAGCATCAGTTGTTTCATTATTAGTAAATCTTGCCATTGTAGTGTCAAACTCTTCTTTTGTAAGATGCATATAAGTTTGAGTTTCTATCGAAGATTTATGACCCATAAGCTCCTGAATTATATGTTCAGGATAACCTTCTGCTCTTAGGTTAGAAGAGAAGGTATGTCTTAAAGAATGAATATTAAAATCTTCATATATTGCTTCTTCTTTTTCCATACCTCTGACTACCCTGCTCAGATGTTGAGTTACCGAATCTGTTATAAGTTCTCCGTCGGGTCTGCGATTAAGAAAATCAATGTTATAGCCTATGCCAAGTGTATTTACAATACCGTTTTCATAATCATCAACCGCTTTTCTTTCATTAAAGCTTCTGAAATCAGATGATTTAACAGGTGCAGTTGTTTTGGTATAGTAGTACTTGATATATTTTTTACCTAACATCTTTCTGTAAAAGTCTTGAGGACCTGATAAATCAGGACAGAGAAAAGCTAATCATCGGAAGAATAACCAGTGATGGTGATGCATTTGATGGCTGCAAATATTACGCCAAAAATTTGCTATTGAACAAAGACTATTGTCTTGACTGTTGGAATGATTATATCGAAGAAAATGATTGATATGTAGGAGGAACAATGTTAAACCTTATTGAAGATCTGTACTATGGCAATATTGAAGCTCAGGCATTACAGACACACATAACACCAAAACTTAAGCAAAAGCTCAAAGTCCTGAGTGAAAAAGAAGAATACTTAAGGAATACCTTAAGCGACGAATCGCTAAAGGCATTTAAGGAATACACTGATATATATAATGAGTTTTCATGTCTTAGCTGTCTAGACAGTTTTATCGGTGGCTTTAAGTGCGGAGCAAAATTAATCTATGATACCTTCGTTGGATAGGTATCACAACATTTTTTACGAAAGACGGTAGGAGCAGAACCTATCGTCTTTCTCAATATAAACACAAAGAAAGGAAAACAAAATGAGATTTGTAGAAAAAAGAACCACTGAAGAATATGAGCTAGAGAATGGTCTTGTTGCAAATGTAAGAATAAGGCACTTTTGGGATTCTAGCCGCATCGATCTTAGTGTGTTTGAGCGTTATGTTGAAGTTCCGGAGCTTCATTTATACTCAAACACCTCATCTGACATGAGCAATATCAACGGGTGGATTGATATTTGTGAAATGCTAGAAAATGAATTACGCATTCGGATGCAATGGAAAAAACACAAGGAAGAATTTTTAAATAAGGAGAATCAAAAATGAGAGTTGTGCATTGGCATACATGTAAAATTGTAGATTTAGATTACACAGACAAGTTTCACGGTATTATCCGCATGGCATCCACTGTTGATGGAATTCGGGTAGATGTAATACTTGAAGATAACAAAACACCCGATGAGATTGTTATCAGTACTCTTATCAATGTCGGATATAATGAGGATGACTGCAACGAATATGCTCTTAGTGTATTGGATAATGAAGAGCATTGTTGCGAAATCTGGAAGAAGTTAATTGAGGGAGATGATGGGTAAAATTTAAAGCGGTGCAGGTGCATCGCTTTTTGTGTTTTTTGTAGATTTAAAGAACAATTGTGTTTTTAAACAAATTCCAATAAATTAAATTGTAGATAAAGCTAGTTTATTTGAAGCAAATATTCATTATTGTGACCATTCCAATCAAGAGATTTATAAAGGTACGCTTCCAACATGTACTAAATCCGGCATTTCAGATGGAGTAAAGTGTTTATACTGCAATAGAATGATTACAGTTCAAACTGAAATTCCATCAAGTGGACACGATTATTTATCAAATATTACTACTCCAGCAACTCATCATTCTGAAGGTATAAGAACTTATATTTGCATCACTTGTGGCGATTCATATACAGAAACAATAGCAAAAACAAAAGAGCATTCATATTTTGTTCTGAATGTTGTTGAGCCAAATTGTGAAACCGAAGGTTACACAATTTATAAGTGCGAATGTGGTAACATATACAACGGTGATAAGAAAGCGCCAACAGGCCATACTTATGACTATAATATTTGTAAGAACTGTGGCAAAAACAAAATAGAAAACTGTTCTTGCAACTGCCACGAATCAGGCTTCATGGGCTTCATCTGGTCGATAATCAACTTTTTTAACAAGCTTTTCAAAACAAACCAAACCTGCTCTTGCGGAGTAAATCACTATTAAACACTTTATCCCACCGACACACCTCGGTGGGATTTTTTTGTGTGCAACCCCTCTGTCAAAATTCTTCAGGGAATTTTGACATCTCCCCTTTCAGGGGCGACAAGAGTTTTTCTCTCACTTTTATAATTCGTCAGTCTTGCCTGCCCTGAAAGGGAAGGGGGACCGCGGTAGCGGTGGAAGGGTCAAACAACAACAAAGGAACGGTTAACACCGTTCCTTTTCCTTTTATTCAGATCAAATCAAATCATAACTGAACTCAAAGTTGGCACTCTCCCCTGCAACTCTCAGAGCAACAAAACCACTCGGATTTTCGAGGGTGTAGCTTTCTGAAAGCTCGTTGAGCTTGAACTCGTGCACAATTTCGTCGTTATGTATAAGCACTATTCTCAGGTTGCCTGACCTTACCTCAGTAGTATAAAGGGTAATGTCAAAGCGGTTGCCCCACACGTTTGTTGTGTAAACATCGGCAACACCTGTGAATTTTTTTGATGAAATAAGCGGCAGGCTCGAAAGAAGCTGATCGCTTTCGTTAAGGTTAAGAGCACCGATGTCCTTATTTATAATGTTGTAATCGTTGATTTGCTGAAGCCTGTAATTATCAGGGCCGTTGGTGTCCTCAATATGCTCAAGGTCAGAGGTGAGCAGTGAAAAGCCACCGAAAACAAGCACAACAATTGCCGCAATCCATACAATAGCGTTTTTAAGCTTAGTCATAATTTATACCGTCCGTTTCTTCATTTTTTCTATGCTTTGATTATACAAAAAATCTCCTACTCCATCAATAGATTTTTAAAAACTTACTGCACAAATTTATGTCCTTCTTTTTGTGCAAAACAGAAAAAATCGGACAGCTTTAAAGGCTGCCCGAAAATGGATTTTATTTCTCTTCTCTGCCGATTTTTGAAATCAGAGTTTTATAAAGAAAAGCAAAGAATATAAGAGTTACTGTAAGTGACATAATCTCCGCAATTGGGAATGCATACCAAACCTTGTTAAGATCGCCTGTTTTTGCAAAGAGATATGCAACGGGAAGAAGCACAACTATCTGTCTTGCAAATGAGGTAATCATTGAGAAGTAGCTTCTGCCGAGAGCCTGGAAGGTTGAACCGAGAGTGATGCACACACCGGCAAAAACAAAGCTGAGTGAAATTGTTTTAAGAGCAGGCACACCAATTGAAAGCATATCCTCGCTTGCCTTGAAGAGCATAAGCATCTCTTCAGGTATAATCCACATAAGAATTGTGCCGAATGCCATAATTGAAAGAGCGATTACGCTGCTGAATTTTACTGTGTCGAGAATACGCTTGCGGTTTCTTGCACCGTAGTTGAAGGCAACTATAGGAATAACACCGTTGTTCAGACCGAAAATCGGCATAAAGATAAAGGACTGAAGCTTGAAGTATACACCGAAAACTGCTGCTGCAGTGGGTGTGAAGCCAAGAAGAATCTTGTTGAAAAGGAAGTTCATTACTGAACCGATGCCAACCATAATGATTGACGGTACACCGATTTTGTAGATTTCACCGATGAATCTGAGGTCGGGAACCATATCCTTCACATGAAGCTTGATTTCCTTATTCTTCCAGAGGTTGAGAAGAATACCTACACCGAAAGCCACAAACTGACCGACAACGGTTGCCACAGCAGCACCCTTTGCTTCCATTCTGGGGAAGGGACCGATGCCGAGGATAAGTAAGGGGTCGAGAATGATGTTTGTAATTGCACCTGAAAGCTGCATAAACATTGAAAGAGTTGTCTTGCCCGTTGCCTGAGCAAGTCTTTCCATTATAACCTGACCGAAAATGCCAAGTGAAGCAATACAGCAGACTGAAAGATAATCTACACCGTATTTGAAAATGGGATCGCTTTCTTCAACCTGAGCACCGAAGAAAAGCTCTGTGCCGAAAAAGCCGAAAAGCATAAACACAAAGGCACTTACTACTGCAAGGAATACACCCTGACCTGCAACCTTGTTAGCCTTGTCAAATTCTCTTGCACCGAGATATCTTGAAAGCAGTGCGTTAACACCAACGCCTGTACCTGTAGCCACACCAATCATCATATTCTGTGCAGCAAATGAAAGTGAAACTGCGGTAAGTGCGTCTTCGCACACCTGAGCTACGAAAATACTGTCAACGATGTTGTAAAGCGCCTGAACAAGCATTGACACCATCATAGGAAGACTCATTGAAATCACAAGTCTTTTTACGGGCATAATGCCCATTTTGTTTTCCTTCTGCATAAAGGACCTCCTGAATTATAAAATACACTTTATTATACCATTTAATATAATTTAAATCTACATTTTTCTGCAAAAATCATTGTTGATTTTGTCTCTATTGAGTCTTTGTTTTTTGTGCAACTTTTCTAATGCTTTAGTCAGTTTGCTGAAAACAGAAAAGTTAAATTTGTTCAAAGGGTAAAAAAGATTTTTTAGCGCTTATTCTATATGATTTTCCGCTTTAATATGGTATAATATTTTAGTTAAAATAAACTTTAGGGAGGAACCTAAAAAATGAAAAGCATTAAAAAGTTTATTTCTGTTCTCCTCACCCTTACTCTCCTTCTCGGAACAGTAAGCCTTGCGGCAAGTGCAGGATTATGGAAATCAAAAGAGATTTCTTCTCTTTCATTCACAACACTTTCCGACCCGCACTATTTCCCCGATTCACTTACAGGTGATAACTGTGCGGCATATCAGGATTACTGCAAGGGCAACTCAAAGCTTTATGCCCAGAGTGAGTCCATTATCAGAACAGCCATTGAAACAATGGTTAAGAGAAACCCTGAGCTTAAGTATGTTCTTGTTCCCGGTGACCTTACCAAGGACAGTGAATATGCGGCTCACACAGGTCTTGCAGAAATCTTTCTTGAATACGAAGAAAAGTACGGTCTTGAATTTATCGTAACCAACGGTAACCACGACATAAACACTACCGATGCTTCCACCTTTGAAAACGGTAAAAAGGAACAGGGCAGATGCATCACATCTGATGAATTCAAAGAGGTTTATGCTGAGCTCGGTTACGACCTTGCCTTTGAAACATACGAGGATTACTACAAAAAGACCTATCCCGGTGAAGGCACAGATGTAAGAAACAAGCTTTCATACGTTGTTGACCTTGATGATTACACCCGTCTTATTGTAATCGACAGCTGTGTTTACTCCTTCGGTGCACCTGAAAAGCAGCATACTGCCGGAAACGTTTCAGAAGAAACAATGAAATGGATTGAAGGCCTCGCTAAGGATGCAAAAGAAAACGGCAAAGCTACTATGGTAATGATCCATCACGGTCTTTCAGCTCATATGGAAACTGAGCCCTCAATCACCTTCGCCTTTCCTCTTGACAACTATATGGAGGTTGCTGAGCAGTTTGCTTCATGGGGTATTCACTATGCCTTTACAGGTCACCTTCATACAAACGATACAGCTTGTGTAATCAACGATGAGGGCGATGTTCTCTATGACTTTGAAACTCCTTCAATCACAGGCTATCCCTGTACATACCGCGAAATGACACTTTCAGTGTTTGAAGACGGTGAAAGCGAAATGGAAACAGAAAGCGTTGAATTCGATAACGCTTATGAATTCACCTTTGGTGGCAAAACATACGAAAAAGGCACAGCAAGTGCTGCTATGTTTGACATAGGCTTCGGTGGTAATATTACAGAAGACGGCAAGGCTGATGCAGCAGTTTTCCTTGCAGATATGGCTTGCAGTCTGGTTGAAGGCTATGTAAATCAGATTAACGAAGCAGGCAGTGTTGACGCTTTCCTTAAGAGCCTGAATCTTGACCTTGGTGCTCTTATCGGCGGCTTCCTTGAGCCTTATATCGGTGAAGGAATCAAGCTTGGCGGCTACAACATTTTCTCTGTTGATAACATTATGTGGTTCATCAACGACCTTCTTGACCAGATTTATGACCTTTACATAAAAGAGCCTCAGAAGCTTTACGACCTTATTTATTCAATCGTTGAAAAACTTGGTGCCTTTGAGGTTTCAGAATATCCCTCAACTGCTTTTGTTGATTCACTCGGCTTCGGTGGCGAAGGAACAAAGGGCGACTTCGGTATGCTTATTCTTACAGTTATGGCTTACTGGTACAGCGGTAACGAGGATGCATCTGACGATAAATTCATTCAGGATGCAATTGAAAGATTCAGAAGCGGTGAGCTTCTTGAAAAGCTCTTCAACACTCTTGTTGACATCATCCTCAATGATGTTCTTGATGAAGCCCTTCTTTCAAAGCTTGAAATCCGTCTCGGCAAGCTTATGAACGACGATGTAATCGGCAAGTCAATGGGTGACGGTATCGACTACCTTATGGATGTTGTTCTTCATGGCGACCCCACATATATGAACCTTGTTGATACAGTTTTCGCTCTTGAAATTCTTCCCTGGACAAGCATTTACGATGTACTCGACGACCTTCTCATCAGCAAATATCTTACAGACAGCCAGTTTGAAGGTACAGGAACATTTGTAGCTTACATTATCAACGACTTTACAAGCGACGAAAATCCCAAACAAAAGGGTGACTACGGAGTTACATATTCATCAGAAAAATGCGAGGTTGAAGCAACAAGAGCAAACTACCGCCTTCCCACTATGGTAAGCGTTACAATGGGTGAAGACAGCGAAACAAGCGCATATATCAACTGGTTCTCAAAGTTCTCAGTTGGCGGCGACATTGAAATTTACAAGGCTGACAAAGAGCCCTCCTTCAAGGGTGTACCCACAGAAAATGCTGATTTCGGCATCAAGCTTGACTCAAAGCAGGTTGAACGCACCTTCCCCGGTATCGATATCGGTATCATCGGCTTCATCACATACATTTTCAAGATGAACCGTCACACAGTTTCACTTACAAATCTCGAGCCCGGTGCAACCTACTACTACCGTGTAGGTGATGCTGAAAAGGGCTGGTGGAGCGAAACAGGCAAGATTACAACCGCTGACGGAAGCAAGAACACAACCTTCTTCCATATGACTGACCCTCAGTCACAGTCAGAAGCTCAGTACGAAAGAGCATGGGCTACAATCACCGAAACTGCTTTCAATCTTTATCCTGATGCTGATTTCATCATCAACACAGGCGACCACGTTGACAACGCAGACAACACAAAGCAGTGGCAGTGGATGTTCGACACAGCTTCAACCGAAATAATGAGCACCTTTATGATGCCCACTGCAGGTAACCACGAAACTCACGGTGAATTTGCACTTTACAACAACTTCGCTCTCCCCTACGCACCTGAGGATCAGGATTTTGCAACAGGTACTTATTACTCATTCGACTACAACAATGTTCACGTTGCAGTGCTTAACACAAATGACCTTGATGAAAATGAAGCTATTACTGCAAAGCAGATTGAATGGCTTACAAAGGATATGCAGGAAAGCGATGCTGATTGGAAGTTCGTTGCTCTTCACAAGGCACCCTACTCACACGGCTCACACTACGAAGATGATGACGTTTGTCAGATAAGAGATCAGCTTCAGAATCTTATGCCTGCTCTCGGAATCGATATGGTATTCCAGGGACACGACCACGTTTATATGAGAACAGGTTCACTTGTAGGCAATGCAAACACAGCTTATGAAAGAACCTACCTCAACCACAACGGCGAGGTTTACAAAACACAGATTGAGCCCACAGGCACAACCTATGTAATTTCAGGCACATCAGGCGTTAAGACTTACATCACAAACGACAATAGCGTAACCGACGAATTCTTCCCCAGAGGCGAAAAGATGCTTGGCGTTGACGCACCCATGTTCTCAGCAATTGAAATTGAAGACGGTGTTCTCTACTTCACAGCTTACACTGTAGACAAAAACGGTGCAGCAATTGCAGACAAGTTTGCAATTCAGAAGGACACAACTCAGGGCGACGTTGCAGAAGGCTACACAGAGCCCGAAGAACCCGCAGAGGAAGAAGCAAACAAGGTTATTGAAACAATCAAAAAGGTTGTTGAGGTTCTCACAAAGGTTATTAAGGTAGCACTTAATATCTATAAGCTTTACTTTATGAATCCGGTTAAATAATATAGCAAAAGCTCCCCAATCGGGGAGCTTGTTTTTTGTTCAGCAATACTTTAAAAATTCGTCAATATAAAATCGGAGCTTTGCTCCCCACATTTTAACTTTCAACTTTCCACTTTCAACTTTATTAACGGCACTGCCGTTTTATCTGTAATACCTGTCCGTTCTCTTAAGATAATCAATAAGCATCATAGGCCAGTCGGTCTGGATAATATCGTAGCCTCGGTCAGCAAGCCAGCCCCAGCCTTCATCCTCACTTACGGTAAGGGCAGTGTCGTCACTGTGGCCGCCTGAAAGCTGCTGCTTGTGATTATAAATTATGGAGTTTGCCCACACAAGAATATTGTCACGGTGCATTCTTTCAATAAACTCCTCACCTGCAACCTCGGCAGTGTCGTCCTTGAAAAGCACCTCAACGCCAACATAGTTTAAATCGCTTCTGAGAAGGCTTTCGTGCTCGGTATGTACATCACTGACTATAGGCATAAAAGGCAGCTCAGGGGCGATTTCCGTAAGAATATCCACTACTTTTTTGTTATAGCTGCTCTTAACTAAAATCTGATCGGTCATACCATGTCTTTTAACAGCTTCATAGATTTTCTTCGGGTTAGACCAGAACTTATCTATATTGATAAAGCATCTGCCCTTGAAGGCTTCGAGAAAGTCATCAAAGGTTGTTATACCGAACTGTGTGGGTGCATTGTCGTAGTTTACATAGCGGCACTTTTTAATAAGGCTCATAGGCAGAGCGTTGAGAAGAATCGGCATATTAAGGTGTGCACTTTCCATCATAGGGTGAAACAGAAAAAGCTTTCCGTCCAGGCTGCAGTTGAGGTCAACCTCAAGCATATCTGCACCCTGCTTAAGGGCAATTTCATAGGCTGCCATTGTGTTGCAGGGTATGTTACCTCCTGCTGCACCTCTGTGAGCAGTTATAATAATGTTCTCTTTAGCTTTCTCTCTGAGTGAAAATTCCATTATTCTCTCCCCTTTCGTTTATATTAGAATATCATAAACATACTAAAAAAGCAACAAAAAAGAGACTGCGTTGTGAACAAGTCCGTTAAAAACGGACAATGGAAAAAAGAGACCTCCTATGGTAGAATTAAAGAAACTACCATAGGAGGAATTTTTATGTCCAGAAGT
>JBGVFK010000110.1:0-15290 GCA_045121075.1 Acutalibacteraceae bacterium
CCATAGCACAAGCTAGTAAGACCCCTCAAGGACTATGAGGTTGATAGGTTGCAAGTGTAAGTGCAGTGATGCATTCAGCTAGGCAATACTAATAGGTCGAGGGCTTGACCATAGATCTTGGTTCTACAATGTGACTCAAAATTACAGTTACTAAAACCTTTGTTCAGTTTTGAGGGTGCAGACCTATGAATCCACTCAATCGAGTGGATTTTTTCATTTTCAGTAAGGGTGATAATATGTATACGCGAAAGTTCAATAAGGATTTCTATGAAACTGCAAAAGAAATCATCGGTGACAAAACGCCGCTTTTTAAGGATTGCGGTCTTGTGTGTGACAAGGCTTGCTGCAAGGGCGATGACAAAACAGGCATGTTGCTTTTTCCTAATGAAGAGAGCACACTGAAAGTTATTGAGGAAAACGGCAACCGTCTTTGTGTCTGCGGTGGTGAATGTAACAGAGCTAACCGACCTTTATCTTGTATGATTTTTCCGTTCTTTCCGTATATCGATGAAAACGGAAAGGTTAAGGCCGTGCTTGATTCAAGAGGTGCAGGCGTTTGCCCATTGGTTTCGCTTCAGGATGAGGTTATGTTCAACAAGGCGTTCATTCGCAGAGTGAGTAAGCTTGGCAGATTTCTGAAGCAAGATGATGAATGCAGAAAGTTTCTTTATGAAACAAGCAGAGAGATTGATAAGATTAATTTGTTTATTAAATAAAGTTTGCCGTGTTCAGTTGAGCACGGCTTTTTTCAATATTATATTGATTTTTTCTTAAAATGGTGTTATATTAAAAGTACCACACTAATCAACAACTTTATATTTGCTCATAATAAGGAGAAAACATCGGTGAGGATGTGTTCTCTTAATTTGGCTTATTCTTTATTATGAGATAGTTAAGTTGATTTGTGTGGTAGCAAATGAGAACCATTTCACATAGTGTGTCTCATTTGCAGACACACTTTTTTATTTTGGAGGTAAGCATTATGAAAAAACTTGGAATTTTATTTGCAACGGTTATTATGATTGTGCTGTTTGCTGTGTCGGTAAGTGCTAAAGAAGTTGTTGACAGCGGCGAATGTGGTGCTCAGGGTGATAATGTTACTTGGGTACTGTATGATGACGGTGAGTTGATAATCAGTGGTGATGGCGATATGGGTAATAAGATTTATTGGATTCAGTATTCTTATAATGACCCGGATAAAGTTCAGATTAAATCAATTGTTATAAATGATGGAATAACCGGAATTGGTAATGGTGCATTTTCTAATTTACAATATGTTACTGATATTACTATTGCAGATACTGTTACATATATAGGTAGCAGTTCATTTTCAAGTTGTAACCATCTTGAAAACTTGGTTTTGCCTAAAAATCTCATTTCTATTGGTGATAATGCTTTTGAAAGTTGTTTTTCATTGACCAATATTACTTTTCCTGATACTTTAAAAACTATTGGTGAACGTGCGTTTTATTCCACTGGTTTAAAGAGTGTCGATATTCCCAACGGTATTACTGCAATTGAAGCATGGACATTTGCTTTTTCAGAAAAACTTGAGAGCGTGATTTTACCTGAAAGTGTTGAGAAAATCGGCACGGCAGCGTTTATGGATTGTGTAAATCTAAAAAATATCGTCATACCTAATGGTGTTAAAAAGATTGATGGTTCGGCATTTGCTTACACTGCAGTTGAGAAAGTTGTATTACCGGAAAGTGTGACTTGTATCGGTGCTTGTGCTTACTCACGTTGCACTGGTCTTACTGAGGTTTACATAAAGGGTAAGAATGCGGAAATATACAGTAATGCTTTTGAATTATGCGTAAATCTGACTGAAGTATATGTTGGTAAGGGTGTTAAGTTTATTGACACACATGATAATTCGACGGCTTTCCCATTTTTAAATCCATTAATAGAATATGTTTATTTTGAAGATAGTTTTGACGAGTATTCTGGGCGAAATGAATATCCATACGATGAAATATCAAATATAACTAAAATAAGATTTGAAGCTGATCTTGTAGAAGATCATGAGCATTTATTTGTAGTAGAGAGAAGAGAAGAAGCTACATGCACAAAAGCAGGTAAGGTTTTTTACAGTTGCGAATGTGGCAGTACCTGTATAGGTCATTCAAGAAAAGCAGAACATGGATATGACATTGCAGTAACTCCGGCAACAATAGGAAAAAACGGTAAAATAGAACATGTATGTATGACTTGTGGAATAAAAAATTCATACAAGGAGAATATATATGGTATTAATACAGTGGAACTTTCTAAATCAAAATATGATTACAACGGAAATGCATTTTCACCAACAGTAGTTGTAAAGGATTCAAAAAAGGTAACGTTGAAAGAAAGAGTTGACTATACTGTTGAATATGACACCGGCAGAAAACTTCCCGGCAAATATGCCGTAAAAATCACATTCATAGGCAACTATGAAGGTGAAAAAACACTATACTTCTCAATCCTTCCCGGCAAAACCACATCAGTTTCTGCAACGCAATCAACCGATTCAATCAAGCTCACCTGGAAAAAAGTAACCGGTGCTGACGGCTACAGAGTTTATCAGTACAACTCAAAAACCGGTAAATATGAGAAAATCAAGACCCTCACAGGTACTTCATACACCGTGAAAAAGCTTAAGGCAGGCACTACATATAAATTTGCAGTCAAGGCTTACAGCAAGGCTGACGGTGAAACACTCTGGGCGTCTTCATCAAAGACAATCAAAACCTGCACAAAGCCCGCAAATCCCACAGTTAAGGCAACAGCAAGCGGTAACAAGGTTACACTCAAGTGGAGCAAGGTTACAGGCGCAACAGGTTATGTGATTTATATGCAGGATGAGTTCGGTGATTACGAGAAAATCGGTACAACAAAGAAAACATCCTACACAAAGAAGAGCCTTCAGAAGGGCGAGACATATTACTTCCGTGTAAGAGCTTATAAAACTGTTGACGGTAAGAATATCTATGGTGGATACAAAACCGTTAAAGTCAAAGTGAAATAATATAAACTTAAAGGAGCTTCATTTCGGTGAGGTTCCTTTTTTGATAAGAAAGTGAAAAGTGTTGATTTTTTGTAAGTTTAATGTTATATTTAAACCATAAAATAACGGAGGTAAAAACTATGAAGAAGCTTGGAATTTTATTCGCGACATTACTGATGACTTTATTCTTTGCTGTGTCTGTAAGCGCTATTGATGCAACAGGCAGCTGCGGTGATAATGTCAACTGGAAATTTAACGAGTCAACCGGTGAGTTGGTAATCAGTGGTACAGGTGAGATGGAGAATTACAATCTTGAGGATTCCTTCTCACCGTTTATGAGTAAAACTGATGTCAAATCCGTTGTAATTAAAGACGGTGTTACATCTGTGGGTGACTATACCTTCACCTTCTGCAGAAGTCTTACTGCTGTTACTATTCCCGACAGCGTAAAATCATTGGGTATCTGCAGCTTTGCAAATTGTATTACTCTGAAAGACCTGAAGCTCGGCAAGGGAATTACTTCAATTGGCGCTCTCGCTTTCGATAGCTGTGATGGTCTTACAAAGCTTACAATTCCTGATAAGGTTACCTTTATTGATGAGTATGCCTTTCAGGAATGCGACGGCCTTACAGAGGTAAAAATTGGTAACGGTGTTAAATCTCTTAAATTTGCTTTCACCGGCTGCGATAACCTTAAAAAGGTTACCTTCGGAAGCAGCATTGAAGCTATTGACACTCACGCCTTCTCTGATTGTAAAAAGCTTAAGGATGTAGTAATTCCCGAAACAGTTACAACAATCGGCGCAAATGCTTTTCAGGGCTGCGCAAGTCTTGAAAAAATCAATATCCCTGCAGGGGTTGAGGAAATAGGTGAGGCTGTTTTTTATGAATGCACAAGCCTTAAGGAAATAACCGTTGACTCAAAAAATACTGAATACGCAAATGATAGCAGCGGTGTTCTTTATAACAAGAAAAAGACCGAGCTTATTCAGTATCCCGTTGCTAAAACAGATGCAACCTATACTATTCCCGCAACAGTTGAAGCTATCTGCGATCAGGCCTTCGCAGGCTGTAAAGGTCTGGCTACTATGATTGTGCCTTCAAAGGTAAGAAGCATAGGCAATTATGCATTTTTAGAGTGCAGCAATCTTAAGAGCATTGTTCTTTCAGCGGGTCTTGAAATTATCGGTGATGCAGCCTTTTATGGCTGTGACAGTCTTACAGAGGTTATTTTACCCGGTGGACTTACAACAATCGGTAACAACACCTTCGGTAGCTGCGATAACCTTAAAAAAATCACTGTACCCGTAAGCCTTACATCTATCGGTGATGTGTGCTTCGTAGACTGCGAAAAGCTTACCGATGTGTATTACAAGGGCACTGAGGAGCAGTGGAATGCTATCAGATTAGGTGCATATAATTATGACCTTCAGAGGGCTAAGGTGCATTATAACTATGTTGAAGATGCATCACACACACATAGCTACACCTCAGCAGTAACCAAAGAAGCAACCTGTAATGAAGAGGGCATAACAACCTTTGTTTGTGCTTGCGGCGATTCCTATACTTCAGCAATTCCAAGAACTGCACACAACTATATTGAAAAGATTATCAAGGCAGATTTTGAATCAGACGGTATGAATAAAAAGGTTTGCGAAAACTGTGATAACCTTATGAGTGAAACCGTAATTTACAAGGTAGATACAGTTAAGCTTATTACTGATAAATTTGTTTACGACGGCAAGGTAAAATACCCTGAGGTTCTTATTGAAGATGTAAGAGGCTATGATTTAACTGAAGGTGTTGATTATACCTTTGAGTATGAAGAGGGCAGATTTTATCCCGGTAAATATACCGTTACTGTTATTCTTATGGGCAACTATGAAGGCGAAAAGAAGCTTACCCTTTCAATTCTTCCCGGAAAAACATCAAAGATTACTGCTACACAGACAACTGATTCAATTAAGCTCAGCTGGAAAAAGGTAACAGGTGCAACAGGCTACAGAGTTTATCAGTATAATTCAAAAACAGGCAAGTACGAGAGCATAAAAACTCTTACAGGCACATCCTACACAGTGAAGAAGCTTAAGGCAGGAACAACCTATAAGTTTGCAGTTAAGGCTTATACAAAGGATGACGGCTCAACTATCTGGGCTTCCTCATCAGTATCCTTTAAAACCTGCACAAAGCCTGCAACTCCTGCTCCCACTGCAACTGCAGGTAGCGGCAAGGCAACAATCAAATGGAGCAAGGTAACAGGTGCAACAGGCTATGTTGTTTATATGCAGAATTCTGAGGGCGAATATGAAAAGCTCGGCTCAACCAAGAGCACATCTTACACAAAGAAGAGCCTTAAAAAGGGCAAGACCTATTACTTCCGTGTAAGAGCATATAAGACACTTGACGGTAAGAATATCTACGGCGGATATAAAACAGTTAAGGTAAAAATTAAATAATTGTTTAAGGGAGCTGTTTTACGCAGCTCCTTTTTAACAGCAATTTCACATTGTTTAAGTATAATTCTTTTGAAAATATTAAATATTGCAGTAGTAATATTGATTTTTCCACCTCTGTATGATAAAATATTTAAACTACTTTTTCAGGAGGAAAAGCCATGACTAAAAAGATAACCAAGGTTCTTTGTTCTTTTCTCATAATACTTTTTGCTTTCAGTGTAATCAGTGCAGATTCTCTTGCTGCTGAGCACGCCCACATTTTTGAATCAGGTGTGTGCGAATGCGGTACAATTTATATGGAAAATCTGACAACAAAAAAGGTCAGATTGGAGGATAAGGGTCTGCGATTTCTTGAGGTTACATGGAAAACCTCAGATAACGCACCTTTTACCATTGAAAATAACGGTATGGATGGTGTGCTGTTAGATGCCGTTTACTATGCAAACATCAAGGCTGAAAGAGAAGGCGAGGGTATGCTTTATACCTATAGCGGTGATACTCTCATTCAGACAGTTAAGATTTTTGTTGACTGCCGTGTGCATTCATACGGTGAATTCCTTCCCGATAATAACGGTATCTGCGAGGACGGCACAAAAACTGCAAAATGCAAATACTGCAGCGAAACAAGTGTTGTAAAGGATGCAGGCTCAGCTGCTCATCTGGTGCTTTCATACTATTCAAACGGTGATGCAACCTGCAAGGCTGACGGCACAAAAACAGGCATCTGTACACTTTGCGGTGCTGAAAAGACCGTTAAGGATGAAAACAGCAAGAAGCCTCATAACTATCAGAACTTTATATCAAACGGTGATGCAACCTGCGGTCGCGACGGCACAGAAACAGGCATCTGCTCAATGTGCGGTGATCAGACAACCCGTGTAGCTGAAAGCAGTTCACTCGGTCACGATTTCGGCTTTTATGCATCAGACAGTAACGCAACCTGCACAGCAGACGGCACAAAAACTGCAAGCTGTTCAAGATGCGGTGTTAAGGATACAGTTGTTGATACAGGCTCAGTGCTCGGTCACTATTACGGTGAATGGAAAGTAGTTACCGAAGCTACATGTAAGGCTGACGGACTTGAAACCAGCACCTGCCTTCGTTGTAATTCTGATCAGAGCAGAGTAATCAAAACAGAGGGTCACAACTGGGTATTAAGACCGGCAGTTGAACCTACCTGTAAGGAAGAGGGCAGAACAAGCGGTATGTACTGTTCACTTTGTAACACTACATTTGTAGAAAGTAAGCCCATTGCCAAGGTTGAGCATGTAATAAGCTCTTCAACTGACCCTGCAACTCTTGAAGAAAACGGCTTCTATCTTGAAACCTGCGTAAACTGTGATGAGGTTTTCTCAACAGGCACAATTTACAGACCCAAGACCATCAAGCTTGAAAAAACAAGCTATGCTTATGACGGCAAGGTGAAAACTCCTGTTGTAATCGTAAAGGATGCAAACGGCAAGGCTCTTAAGGCTGACAAGGATTATACAGTAAAGTACGACAGCGGAAGAAAGAATCCCGACAACTATAATGTTGTGGTTACCTTCAAGGGCAATTATGAGGGCAAAAAGACACTTACCTTTAAGGTTTGTCCCGATAAAACAAGTAAGATCAATGTAACTCAGACAACCGATTCAATTACACTCAGCTGGAATAAGGTTAAGGGTGCAGACGGCTACAGAGTTTTCCTTTATAACAGCGAAAGCGGTAAGTTTGAAAAAATCAAAACTCTCAAGGGTACTGAATATACTCTTAAAAAGCTCAAATCAGGCACTACATATAAATTTGCTGTAAAGGCTTACAGCAAGAACGAGTATGACGAAACAATCTGGGCTGCTTCATACCGTACAATTACAACTGCAACAAAGCCCGACACACTTAAAGTAAAATCAACTGCTGCTTCAAAGAAGGTAAGTCTTTCATGGAGCAAGGTAAACGGAGCAACAGGCTATCAGGTTTATATGCAGGCTCCAGGTGAAGATTTTGAAAGAATCAAAACAACAAGCAGCACAAAGTATACCGTAACAGGTCTTAAGTCAGGTGTTACATATAAGTTCCGTTTAAGAGCCTATAAAACAGTTGACGGAAAGAACATTTACGGTGGATATAAAACCTTCAGCGTTAAGGTTAAATAAAACACTACCTTACTGAAAGAAGTGCATAATATGAAGCTAAAAAACTATAGCTTACTTACAATTGCTATAAGCTTTTTGATGGTTCTTACGGCTGCTTTTGCAAGTGCAGAGAAGGCTGTTGTTGACAGCGGATACTGTGGAACTGACGGTGATAACCTCAGCTGGGTGCTTTATGATGACGGTGAGCTTGTAATCAGCGGTGAAGGCCAAATGGCAGATGCTTATTCTGCAGATTACGGCAATATATTCAATGAAAACGAATTAATAAAATCAGTTGTAATTGAAGATGGTGTAACAAGCATTGGTGCAGAAGCCTTTATGCTTTGCAGAAGCCTTGAAGAGGTTTCTTTTCCTGAATCTCTTTCAGAAATCGGTAGGGGAGCATTCAGCTATACAGCCTTAAAGAATGTTGTTCTACCTGATAAAATTACTGCTCTTGAAGCTTACACCTTCAGATACTGTGAAAAGCTTGAAAATATTGAGTTTTCAAAAAGCATCATAACAATCGGTCAATGTGCCTTTGAAGGATGCAGCTCTCTTAGTAAAATCGAGCTTCCTGACGGACTCCAAACAATTGAAACAAAAGCATTTTCAAACTGCCCCATAACCAATCTTGTGATACCTGACAGTGTAACTGAAATTTATGGCGGAGCTTTTTCATCACAGTATTTAGAAAATGTCGTGATGGGCAGCGGAATCAAGTCCATAGTCGGTTTTGTTGGTGAAAACATAAAGAGCTTTGTTATCGGTGAGAATGTAACTGCTATTTCATCAAATCAGTTTGAGAACTGCAAAGGACTCAAAGAAATTGTTATTCCCTCAAAGGTTAAGAAAATAGGTGAGGCAGCCTTCAGAAACTGCACCTCACTTAAGAAAGTAACTATCAATGAGGGCGTCAAAACTATCAGCAATAGCGTGTTTGCGTTTTGTACATCTCTTAAAGAAGTTATACTGCCCGACAGTGTTACTTCCTTAGGATACGGTATATTTTCAATTTGCACATCGCTTGAAAAGGTGATTCTTCCTTCTGAGCTTAAAGAGCTCAGAGGCTCAACCTTCAATCGATGCATAGCCTTAAAGGCGATAGAAATACCCGACACAGTAAACGCAATAGGCAGTGATGAATTTTACGGCTGCGAAAGCCTTGAAGAAATTGTTATTCCTGATGGCGTTTTGAAAATTGAGGAGTTAACCTTCGGTAATTGCACAAGCTTAAAGAAAATTACAATACCTGCAACAGTGTATTCGATGTACTCAAAGGCATTTGAAGGAACAGATAACATTGAAGAGGTGTTCTTCAGCGGCACAGAAAAGCTTTGGAAAAGCAACCACTTTGATAATATTTCTCAGCTTTGGAATGCAAAGAAGCATTTTCATATAAGTGAGGAGCCAAGCAGGGTTGAAAAAGCAACTCTTAAGAAAAACGGCAAGTATATTTACGAATGTACCTGCGGTGAGGTTCATAACACAAAAGAGCTGAACCGACCTTATTATTTCTATCCCTCAGCAACATCCTATTATTATAACGGCAAAAATAAAACTCCCAAGGTTACTGTAAAAGACACAGCTAATCATCTTCTTAAAGAGGGTACAGATTATGATGTAGTTTATCCCTCAAACAGAAAAGCTCTTGGTGAGCATACATATAAGGTGGTTTTCAAGGGCAATTACTCTGGTACAAAAAATCTCACCTTTGAAATCAGACTCAATAAGCCGAGTATAAAATCAATGGTTGTTACTGCCGATTCAGGCAAAATTACCTGGAGTAAGGTAAAGGGTGCAACAGGCTACAGAGTTTATAAGCGCAACGAAAAAACAGGTAAGCTTGAAAAGGTAAAAAATACAACAGATACTTCCTATACCTTTAAAAAGCTCAAGGGTGCAACCCAATATGATTACGCTGTAAAAGCCTATGCAAAGGTTGACGGAAAAACAATCTGGTCAAAGGTATATTTAAACGGAGCCTTTGTAACAAAGCCCGAAGCAATTGATGTAACCATTAAAGCCTCAGGAAAGAATGTAACACTTTCATGGGACAAGCTTACAGGCAAAATGCTCACAGGCTACTGTGTATATATGAAAAAGGATGGTGGCGAATTCACAAAAATTGCCACCACAAAGAAAACATCATATAAAGTAAAGGACCTTAAGAAAGGCACTTACCAGTTCCGTGTAAGAGGCTACGTTAATATGGGATCTGAAATGTTATATGGTGAATTCAGAACATATACAATAAAAATCAAATAATCCAAAGGAGACACAACAATGAAAAAATTAATCGCAATTTTACTCGCAATCACACTTATGTTCAGCTTTATGGCTGTGCCTGCTTCAGCAAAGGTAGGTAATGTAGGTGGCACAGACTCATCAATTGAACTCGGTGCAGCAGCATCACTTTTCGACAGAATCGGTGATTTCTTCCACGACCTTATTGCAAAAATCTTCAATGCCTTCGGCGCTGACTGTCCCATTTGCGATAACCACTCAGGCTACGGTGATGCAGAGGGTGACGGTGACTATAACAGAGAAGAAGTAGCTCAGGAGTATAACCTTGCTATCAACAAAATCAAAATGCACAAGACAAAGCTCAGAATTGATTATGTAAAGGATATTACAGTTAAGGCTACTGAGCTTCCTTCAATGGGCTCACTTCAGGAAAAGGTAAACGCTGCTATCAAAGAAATTTCAGGCAGAGTTGAATCAGGCAAAAACTTCTCATATAACCAGCAGGGCAAAATCAGCAATCTTATTCCTCCTTCAAGCAAGGAATCAGCTCTCAGCGGTGCAGATGTAAAGACAATCAAGTCAAATAAGGTTAACGACACAGTTGTTATTTCATTCACTCTTGTTGACACAGAAGCTTATTATGACGGCTCAACTACAACAAGCAATGGCGTTTATGAAAGAGTGCTTACTCCCATCAATTTAGGCAAGCTTGAGCTTGACGGTATCACAATTACAGATGCTAACATCTTCTACACAGATACTAAGGTTGAAGCAGTTATTGACGATAACGACAACCTTCTCAGCCTCAAGACCTCAACTAACTATAAAGTTACAGTAAACGCTGAAGCAGGCATTGATTTCTCAGCAGCTTTTGAAGGCACAATTGTTGAAGAATTTGATGTAACATATTAATTTACGACAGTCTGAAACCGTCTTGTTACAAGGCGGTTTCTTGTGCTTTTTGTATACTTTTCCTACAAAATATGTGCATTTATGCCTGAGAAATAAGCAAGTATACAATATTGCAATAAGCCCCATACTAAAATAAAAAAAATCTTGACAAAAATTGCATAAGGCTGTATAATTTCAAAGTGTGCGATTATGCATATATGAATATTTAAGAAAGGAGATGCTACATTTGCCTACCTTTAACCAGTTAGTTCGTAACGGTAGAGAAACACTCGTTAAGAAGCCTAAGGCTCCTGCTCTTCTCAAAGGCCTCAACTCAAAGAAGAATGTTATGACAGACCATAACTCACCTCAGAAGCGTGGCGTTTGCACAGCAGTTAAGACAGCTACACCGAAAAAGCCGAACTCAGCTCTTCGTAAGATCGCAAGAGTACGTCTTACAAACGGCATCGAAGTTTCAGCTTACATCCCCGGCGTAGGTCACAACCTTCAGGAACACAGCGTTGTTCTTATCCGTGGCGGCCGTGTTAAGGACCTTCCCGGTGTTCGTTACCACATCGTTCGCGGTACACTTGATACTCAGGGCGTAAACGGAAGAATGCAGAGCCGTTCAAAGTACGGTGCTAAGCGTCCTAAGGCAGCTAAAAAGTAATTCAGCACTTTGAGACTGAAAACTAAAAATTTTTAAAAACTTCCGCAGTCAGGCGGAAAACGACTATGAATTGACAAATCTTCTTGCAGGCCAGACCTTAGGGTCTAGATGTGAGAGTGTATATATATTTTGTATATGCCTCTCTGGTGCCGACGGGAATTTGTCACTCGAGTACCTATGATATCATTACTATGAAGGAGGGAAGCGCAGTGCCAAGAAGAGGCCAGATTGCAAAACGTGATGTTTTGCCCGATCCGCTTTACAATTCAAAGCTTGTAACTCGTCTTATCAACAACGTTATGTACGATGGTAAGAAGGGTGTTGCTCAGAAGATCGTATACGATGCTTTTGACATTATTAAAGAAAAGACAGGTAAGGAACCTCTCGAAGTTTTCGAAGCAGCTATGGAGAACGTAATGCCCGTACTTGAAGTAAAGGCTCGCCGTGTAGGTGGTTCAACATACCAGGTTCCCATGGATGTTCGTCCTGAAAGAAGACAGACACTCGGTCTTCGTTGGATTACTCTTTACAGCCGTCAGCGTTCAGAAAGAACAATGAAGGAAAGACTTGCCAACGAAATCATCGATGCTACAAACGAAACAGGCTCAGCATTCAAAAAGCGTGAAGATACCCATAAGATGGCAGAAGCTAACAAGGCTTTCGCACATTTCAGATGGTAATAATCTTATTTGCTTAACCATTTATAGGAGGATAAAATTATGCCAAGAAAGGTATCTCTTGAAAAGACAAGAAATATTGGTATTATGGCTCATATCGACGCCGGTAAGACTACAACATCAGAGCGTATTCTTTACTACACAGGCGTAAACCATAAGATTGGTGAAACCCACGACGGTTCAGCAACTATGGACTGGATGGAGCAGGAGCAGGAAAGAGGTATTACAATTACTTCAGCTGCTACAACTTGCTTCTGGAAAGAGCACCGTATCAATATTATCGATACACCGGGTCACGTTGACTTCACAGTTGAAGTTCAGCGTTCACTCCGTGTACTTGACGGTTCAGTAACAGTTCTTTGCGCAAAGGGCGGTGTTGAACCCCAGTCAGAAACTGTTTGGAGACAGGCTGACGAATACAAGGTTCCCAGAATGATCTATGTAAACAAGATGGATATTATGGGTGCTGACTTCTACCGTGTTCTCGGAATGATCAAGGAGCGTTTCAACTGCAACGCAGTGCCCGTTCAGCTCCCCATCGGTTCAGAAAACACATTCAAGGGTATTGTTGACCTTGTAAACAACAATGCTATCGTATACTACGATGACCTTGGTAAAGATGTAAGAGTGGAAGAAATTCCTGAAGATATGAAGGATAAGGCTGAAGAGTACCGCCAGAACCTCATCGAATCAGTTTGCGAAATGGATGAGGAGCTTATGGAAAAGTACTTTGAAGGCGAAGAACCTTCAGTAGCTGACATCAAGAGAATCATCCGTAAGGCTACAATCGCTAACGATATGGTTCCCGTTTGCTGTGGTACTTCATACCGCAACAAGGGTGTACAGCCCCTTCTCGACAACATTGTTGACTATATGCCCGCTCCCACAGACATCGAAGCTATCAAGGGTGTAAACCCTGAAACAGAAGAAGAGGAAGTAAGACATTCATCAGACGAAGAACCCTTCGCAGCTCTTGCATTCAAGATTGCAACAGACCCGTTCATGGGTAAGCTTTGCTTCTTCCGTGTATATTCAGGTACTGTTGACGCAGGTACAACAGTATACAACTCAGTGAAGGACAGCAGAGAAAGACTCGGCCGTATCCTTCAGATGCACGCTAACCACCGTGAAGACATTGACACAGTATATGCAGGTGATATCGCTGCTACAGTTGGTATGAGAAATACAACAACAGGTGATACTCTTTGCGATGCAAAGAACCCCATTATTCTCGAATCAATGAACTTCCCCGAGCCGGTTATCCGTGTTGCTATTGAACCCAAGACTAAGGCAGGTCAGGAAAAGATGGGTATTGCTCTTCAGAAGCTTGCTGAAGAAGACCCCACATTCCGTTGCTACACAGACGAAGAAACAGGCCAGACAATTATCGCAGGTATGGGTGAGCTTCACCTTGAAATTATCGTAGACAGACTTCTTCGTGAATTCAAAGTTGAAGCTAACGTAGGTAAGCCTCAGGTTGCTTACAGAGAAACAATCCGTGCTGCTGCTTCTTCAGATACAAAGTATGCACGTCAGTCAGGTGGTAAGGGTCAGTACGGTCACGTTAAGATCAACATCGAACCCAACCCCGACAAGGGCTACGAATTTGTTAACAGCATCGTTGGTGGTGCTATTCCCAAGGAATACATCGGACCCGTTGATGCAGGTATCCAGGGCGCTATGCAGTCAGGTGTTATCGCAGGCTACAGCATGGTTGACGTTAAGGTTACTCTTTACGACGGTTCATACCACGAAGTTGACTCATCAGAAATGGCGTTCAAGATTGCCGGTTCAATGGCATTCAAGGATGCTGCTAAGAAGGCTAACCCCGTACTTCTCGAACCCATCATGAAGGTTGTAGTTATTACTCCCGAAGATTACATGGGCGACGTTATCGGCGACCTTAACTCACGCCGTGGCGAAATTCAGGGCTTCGAAGACAGAACAGGCGTTAAGCAGATCAATGCAAGAGTTCCTCTTGCAGAAATGTTCGGTTACGCTACAGACCTCCGTTCAAAAACACAGGGCCGTGGTCAGTATGTAATGGAACCCGACGGTTACAAGGAAATTCCCAAGTCAATTTCTGAAGCAATTGTATCAGAAAGAGCAAAGAGAGACTAATTTTTCTCAAAAAACACTTGCATTTCTGTCAGATAATTGATAGAATGTATACAATGCAGTAGAACTGCACTCAAAAAATAATTTATTGCTAATATTAAGGAGGAGATTCCAATGGCAAAAGCAAAATTTGAAAGAAGCAAGCCCCACGTTAACATTGGTACAATCGGCCACGTTGACCACGGTAAGACAACACTTACAGCAGCTATCACAAAGACTCTCGCAATGAAGGGTTACGCTAAGTTCGAAGCATACGATATGATCGACAAGGCTCCCGAAGAAAGAGAACGTGGTATCACAATCAACACAGCTCACGTTGAGTACGAAACTGACAAACGTCACTACGCTCACGTTGACTGCCCGGGCCACGCTGACTACATTAAGAACATGATCACAGGTGCTGCTCAGATGGACGGTGCTATCCTTGTTATCGCTGCAACAGACGGCCCCATGGCTCAGACAAAAGAACACCTTCTTCTTGCTCGTCAGGTTGGCGTTCCCTACATCATCGTATTCATGAACAAGGTTGACCAGGTTGACGACGAAGAACTTCTTGAACTCGTTGAAATGGAAATCAGAGAAACACTTTCAGAGTATGAATTCCCCGGCGATGAGACACCCATCATCAAGGGTTCAGCTCTCAAGGCTCTTGAATATGCTGGCTCAGATCTCAACGCTCCCGAACTTGCTCCCATCCTTGAGCTCATGGACGCTGTAGACAACTACATTCCTACTCCTGACCGTAAGGCAGACCTTCCCTTCATCATGCCCGTAGAAGACGTATTCACAATCACAGGTCGTGGTACAGTTGCTACAGGTAGAGTTGAAAGAGGTCAGCTCAAGACAGGTGAAGAAGTTGAAATCGTTGGTCTTACAGAAGAAAAGAGAAAGGTTGTTGTAACCGGTATCGAAATGTTCAGAAAGATCCTCGACTATGCTGAAGCAGGTGACAACATCGGTGCTCTTCTTCGTGGTGTTCAGAGATCAGAAATCGAAAGAGGACAGGTTCTTGCAAAACCAGGTAGTGTAACATGCCACAAGAAATTTACAGCTCAGGTTTACGTTTTAACAAAGGATGAAGGTGGACGTCATACTCCTTTCTTCAACAACTATAGACCTCAGTTCTAC
>JBGVFK010000111.1:0-2590 GCA_045121075.1 Acutalibacteraceae bacterium
CAAGCTCATCCCCAGCGAAAGCGGAAGATTCCAGGGTATCTATTACGGCTACTATATGAGCTGCAAGAATAACGGTAATCACAGTCAGTTTGATTATGACCAGAATATGGCAGGTAATAATTGGGAAGGTCAGATTGAAGAAATCCTTGCAGGTATCAAGGACGGCACAATGCTCAAGGCTGACTACACAGCTATTGACGAAGCTATCGCAGAGCTTGACGAAAAGCTCGCTGACGAAAACCTTACTGACGAAGCAAAGGCAGGTCTTGAAGAAATCAAGGCAGAGCTTGAAGAGATGAAGGCTGACGGAAATACATCTGCAGCTGACCTTGCAGAGCTTGAAAAGGCACTCGAGGACTACGAGACAGAGCTTGATGCAGGCATTGCAGACGGCACAGCAGTTAAGGTTGACGGCTTTACAGTTTACACTGAAAGAGGTAGAGAATGGTTATTAAAGTTTGCAGATGAGGGAATTTTTGAAAAAGCAAGAGAGCTTATTCTTAACTCAACCGAGGTAAAAGCAAAGATGGATGAGATTTATGATTTTGCTCTTTCACTTGAAGGTAATGTTGCTGAAAATGCCGAAAACATTGCAAAGATTGAAGCTGATCTTGACGAGTTTTTTGGTCAGCTTAAAAAATGCATTTACGGTATACATAATGTAAGCCAGTACAAAGAAATCTCACCTGCAAAGTGCGGTGAAAACGCAGTTGAATCAGCAACATGTACTCTTTGCGGCGAAACAGTAACAAGAGAGGTTGAAAATTCAGCCCTCACTCACTCCTTCACAAAGTACGAAGAGACTGAAGCACCCAAGTGCGGCGTAGAAGGTAAGGAAGTTGCTTACTGTGACCACGGTTGTGGCGAGACAGACGAAAAGGCTATTGAAGCACTTAAGCACGATATAGTTATCGATGAAGCAGTTGCTCCCAAGTGCGGCGAAACAGGTCTTATACAGGGTGAACATTGTACAAGATGCGACTATAAGGTTGAACAGGAAATTGTTCCCGCTCTCGAACACAAGGATGTTGACGGTGACTATAAGTGTGATAACGGTTGCGGACACGAATTCGAAAAGCCCGTAACACCTGATGAACCCACAGACAACTGTGACCACCTTTGCCACAAGTCAGGTATCTTAGGATTCTTCTGGAAGATAGTTAAATTCTTCTCAAAGCTCTTCAAAATCAATCCCGTATGTGAATGCGGTGCAGCTCATTATTAATAAAACTGAATAAATAACTTACCGCCGGGGAGTAAAATCCTCGGCGGTGTTGTTTGCTATTATAAAAGAGATTTCGTCCGTCGTGGTTGAAACAGAATGGTGACCGATACCCAAAAAAGGTGACCGACCCTCAAAAAAAGTGACCGAGGCTTCTTAAAAGGTGACCGATTTAAAAATTGTATTAAAATTATAAGCTCACTTCATAGAAGAAAGAGTAGAATTAAGCGAAAGCCACCCATATTGGGTGGCTTCTTTTCTTGTGAACATGTGAAGTTAATTATATTCTTTATTTTTTGCAGCAGTTTGTAAGTCGCAAAGAAGAATAGTTGAAAAATCATCAGGAGTTATTTTGTCGAGAATTGTTGAAATTCTGTTTGCTTGAGCACGATAAACTTTTTCAAAAAAGTTTCTTACATCTCTGCCGTTTGCGTAATCATCTGAACGATTATTATACATATCCTCAAAATGTGATTGCAAAAATTCGTCGCAGTCATCAGAAAGAGTATATTTATTTTTACAAAGCAAATAGAAAATGTTTTTAAGTTCATCGGGTTTATAATCTTCGAAACTTATATACTGATTAAATCTTGATTTAAGACCAGGGTTTGAAGCTATAAACTCTTTCATAAGATTCGTGTAACCTGCAACAATAACAATAAAGTCATCTCGGTGGTCTTCCATAGCTTTGAGTATGGTATCTACTGCTTCTTGTCCAAAATCATTTTCACCTTTACCGTGTGTTAATGCATAGGCTTCATCAATAAATAAGATTCCGCCCATTGCACTATCAATAACTTCTTTGGTTTTAATAGCAGTTTGACCAACATGTTGAGTTGTTTTTGATTAACAAACCATGGTTCAGATCTGGGTAGTAAGGCCAAAAAACTCCAAGTCTTCGGACTTGGAGTTTTTTATCCATTGCGAAAGCAATGGTATATCATCAACAATGGCAATTTTGCCATTGTTGTATCTCATCAGTCCATAGGACTGTATATCATCACGCATAGCGCGTATCATAAAGCTTTCGCAATGATGATATACAAAACTTCGTTTTGATGATATGCAATTCCTGCGGAATTGATGATATACAAGGCTTACGCCTTGATTTTTGCACCTCGCACCCGATTGTAATTTCCTATTATGTGTGATATAATCATTTCGACAAACAAGAATTTGCTGGAATGAAAATAATACATGAAAAATAAGTTCCGCAACCTGAAGTTTACATTTAGAAACACTGAATTGGTAGTATGTTTTTGTTGAATATTTTATAATAAGGTCAACAAAAACATAAAGGAGTAAATTATTATGACACTTGGTGAAAAAATTGCAAGGCAAAGAAAAGAATTGAACTATACGCAAGAG
>JBGVFK010000112.1:0-3022 GCA_045121075.1 Acutalibacteraceae bacterium
TTCATTACTTGTATATCAGCTCCTCACATATTAGCTCACTAATTCTCGCTTCAATATTTTGTATACGGCATACCCATTCCATTTGATTTTCTTCTTTCAGTTTCTCGGTGATACCTTCAGCTTCTTTTATTTGCTCAACAAGAGTAACGAACATCTCACGAGCCTGATTTTCAACATCGGCACAGTGCTGATATAGTTTACCTTGGGTAAGTAGCGTAGTAAATAACACTTTCTTGTGGTTAAGCAGGTAATCCTTATGCAACATTCCCCATTTGCCGAGAGTGATATTTGCTTCTTCGGGCGGTAATATAAGATTAGGTATATTGAAATCTCCAACCTGTCTATATTGAATATTTTTATTATTCATAGTCGTGTTCATCCTTTCGCATTCTTAACAAATGTGTCGTATGTAAATCTTGACCCAAGTCTGAAGCCGGATATAAAGCTGTCAGCATTACTTGTTGTTGAAAATTCAATGTAAGCACTGACATAGTTTTGAAACAGCTCCTTATCTTCACCGTTCAATCTTGCAGTAAACTGTTCTTCCTTCTCGGCAAGGTTGCTCAGTTTCTTCTTGAGCTTGGGTGTTAATTCTGAATTGACCTCCTGTGGTTCAAGGTTGCCATAGTAGAAATCTTCAATAATATTTGACATATGTATTCCTCCATATCTGAGGAAATATATTAGAGTACGAAGTATAGAATATGTATTGCCGGAGAACTACTTGTGTTATGAACATCCGCACCAGTTAAAGAAAGACTATTCGAAAGAGTAGTCTTTTTCTTTTTATATGCGGCCGATTTTGATACATATACTTAAATGAGATTGTTCGAAAGAGCAGTCTTTTTCTTTATTTATTATTACTAAAATGATTTTGATGTTGATTTTGCACTGATTATAATGTATAATCTAAAAAGATTGGAGGAGAAAATATGCAAGTTTCAGAAATTGTTTCAAAAGTTAAAACTGTTCCGAGCTATGTAAAAAGTCATTGGAACACACCAAATGAGGGTGAATATCTCACTCTTAAAGAAATGGCTGCATACACAATGTCGCAAGCCGGTACATACATCTATATGACAGCTTCGGGCATTGTTACATTTTCAGCTTCCGTTTTCTGCGGAGCTATTATGGAAATTCCTGCTATGGATTTCTATCTTATTAACCTTATATCAACAATCATAGGTTATGTACTTATGTTTACAAATCCTGTAGGTATGCTGCTTTATGAAAACCACGGCAGACTTACACCTAAAATGAAGGTGTTTGCTCACGCTACATATTTCGGTCAGATTTTACTCGGCGCACTGTGTTATTTTGTGCCGGCTAATACCTTTGAGGGATTCATGATGGGTGCTCCACAAATTGCGGGTAATATACTTGTGTGTAACGGTCTGACAGGCTATATCACATGGTTTATCCGTCGTTTCTTCTGTGCAAAGTACGGCAGAGTAAAGCCTTTTATTGTTTCTTGTGCTTTGCCCTCAGCGATTATTCTTTCAATAATCCCGTACCTTCCGGTGCAGGATGTGCCTTATGTTACAAAGCTTACAATTCTTCATTTTGCTTTTACTCTTATGGCTTTCTTCTATAACAACTTCAGTGTTGTAAACAGCCTCGTTGCATTTATGACACCCAACTCTCAGGAACGCCAGAAGCTTTATTCAATTGTGCCGATTATTACAGGCTTTGCTCCGTCTGTAATCAATATTTTCTTCCCGATGCTTATTGCTTCAACAGGTGGTTACACAAGTCTTAAAACCTATAAAATCTTTGTTCCTATTTTTGCTATAATCGGTGCTTTGTTCTCACTTGCGGCACTGTTCTGCAAGGAGCGTACTATTGAAGAAGAAATTGAAACCCGTAAAAAGGTATCATTCTTTGAAGGTGCAAAGAACGCATTAAAAAACAAATATCTCTGGATGATAAATGTTTCAAATGTTTTGGGTCAGTGGCAGTGGTTAATAGGTAATCTGCTTCAGTGGTGGTTCATATATTCACTCAGAGAGGAAACTCTTTACGGTGTTGCAGCAAGTATTGTTGTAATCGGTATGACACCGGGCAATCTTCTTTGTGTATGGCTTACCAAGAAATTTCAGAAGAGAGACTTGCTTATCGGCGCAAGAGCGGCCTCAATTATTGCAATTTTCGGTATGCTTTTCGCAATTAAAACAGAAAACATAATTATCTTCCTTGTCAGTCTGTTTATCCGTAATTTCCTTCAGACTATCGATAGCGGTGTTTCAACCGGTCTTGGTGCTGATGTACAGATTTATCATCAGTGGAGATTTGGTGAGCGTTGCGACTCAATTTCAGGCGTGTTTACCTGGTTTACAAATCCGCTTAACCTTGCGCTCGGATACTTCAGCCCGTGGGTGCTTGAGCTTATAGGCTTTACATCTGACTGGGACGTTCTTTATGATACAGAAATTTGTGCAGATGTTTTCAGTGTGCACGTATGGTTTACAATTATCAGTCTCTTCCTTGCAACTGTTCCGTTTATCTTCTACAATCTTACAAAGGAAAAGCACGATATGTGTGTAAGAGAGCTTAAAGAAAGACTTGAAGAGGCTAAGACAGAAAACCAACCTATTGAAATGAGTGAGGAGGCATAATTATGAAAAGAATTATTACAGTTTTACTGCTCCTTACAGTTTTATGCTTCTCTTTTGCTTCATGCGGTAGCTCAGACCTTCAGTTTCTTTCAGGTAACACAGATATTACCTGTGAAATTGAAAACGGCGAAGCAACTGTAACAAAGGTGCCTAACAAGTCAACAGTAACAGAAATTGTAATTCCTGATGAATACGAGGGTGTGCCTGTTACTGCAATTGCTGATTTTGCTGCTGTTAACCTTGAATATGTTACAAAAATTACAATCGGCAAGAATGTAAAAGAAATATCCGACTGGGCATTTGGTAACAGCAAAAAAATCACAGCTTTTGAAGTTGATGAAGCTAATCCTTACATCTGTGATGTTGAGGGTGTAATTTATACTGAAGATATGAAAACTCTTCTTTTC
>JBGVFK010000113.1:0-7279 GCA_045121075.1 Acutalibacteraceae bacterium
AACCCCCTGCAGATATTAACTAAAGTTATCCTATAAATTATCCTCAGCCTTAAGGCTGAGGTTTTTTGTTTTGTTCATAAATAATAAAAAAGCTGCTGTAAAGAATACAGCAGCTTTAAGCTTTATTTCTTATTTTGTATAAGCAAGAAGGTCGCCGATTGTTGCATACATATCATAGCAGCATACATACTTAACCTTGAAGAGGCTGTAAAGAATGTTGAGAACTCTTACCCATACACCTCTGAAGAATGTATTGTGGCAGATACAACGGCATCTTGACTGATGCTCTTCGGAATAATCCTTGTTGAGGCTGAGGTCCATAATGATGTCTGTTTTATCATACATATCCTTGAATATGCTCCAAACGATGCCCTTTTCAGCGTAGTACTTTTCGTTAGGTGAAACAACTGTAATGTTATACATTTCAGCCTTGGGAACAACAATCTCACACTTATTGTTCTTTGTTATACCTGAAGCAAGAAGCTGACCGTTTTCGTTTGTTACCTGAACAATAAGACCGCTCTTGTAATCTTCAGGAACAAGCTCTGTTGAAGGAATGTTTGTTACGATTGTAGCTTTGTATTTTCTAACTCTCTGAACATATGCAGGCTTAACCTTGATATTTCTGAGGTTTCTTGCATCTGCTTCGCTGAAGCTTGTTCTGTTACCGTTAAGGTCAATCTGCTGAATGCCCTTGTCATATACAAGAATGCAAACTGCATTACCGCTTGAGTTAACAATGTAATCGCCCTTTTCATTTACAGGGAATACATATGTAATAACATCCTTGTTGAAATAACCTGCGTTGTTATAGTAGTAACTGTGAAGCTCTTCGACCTCAAGCTTGTCACCGCCGGTTGTAAGGAAGTAATTACCCTTATCATCCTTGAGGTAGATGGGGTCGTTATAGTCGATGCTGCCCTTGGGTACTGTAAAGTTTTCAAGATAAACCTTCTGGCCCTTTTCTGTTTCCCAATAGCCCTTATATTCGTAGAGGTATGTTTCGTCGCTGTAGTTACCGTATTCGATACCTTCCATTTTATTTGTTACATCACTATTATAAGCAACATCTACAACGCCCTGCTTATTCCACTGTGCATCACAGAATTCAATCCTGTATTTTCTTGCTGTTGTGCTGTGTGCTGCCTTGATAGCATCACCTGAGAAAATGGGGATATCCTTGATGTGTGCTTCGTTTACGGGATAGAAATCGTACTTGTCGCCTGCAGCTGTCTTTGTGCCGATTTCCCAACCTGCGAATGTATAATCAACTGAAGTTTCTGATTCTCTTGTGGGGTAGCTGAAGGGATAGTCAATTGAGTCACCGTGCTTAACATTCTGAGCAATGAGGAGCTGCTGTCCGTCACTGTTGTAAACAATTGTCTTATAGGTTACATTTACGCCTTCCCATGCTGCATAGTACTTAGCATTTGCATGAACAGCCTCTGTTGTAATCTTATAGTTCTTGTCTGAATCCTTGATTATGTCTGCAGTTGTAGCAAGATCAAGGTTCTTGTTGAGCATCCAACCGATGAATCTGAATTCACCGTATCTCATATCCTTTGTTCTGATAGGCTTCTTGCTTACATAAGTAGCTGTTTCGCCTTCTTTTACATAGCTTGTCTGAAGAGCCTCAGTCTTTGTACCTGTATATGTCTTTGTAGTTGCATCATAAACGGGAACTTCAGCAAGCACAGTGTACTTAACGGGAATTTCATAGGTCTTACCATAACTTGTAACTGTTACATATTCGTCTCTCTTGTCAAAAGCCTGACCGTTGAGGAATTCAACCTTGAAGTACTTCGCAGGAGCTGATTTATCATTTTTGGGATCTATTCTTTCGTATTCCACTGCTCCGCAATCTTTACGTTCACATGTTTGGCTCTTATAGTAATATATAGCCTCTGTACAATCACAGCCTGTTTTGCCTTCATTTTTATACTTACAAACAAGTGTTCCGTCCTTTTTTTCTACCAAAGGTGCTGGACAACTGCATGAACATTGACCTTCAAAAACAAGTTCTTCTTTCCAATCATGACCTAAAGCAGTATCAGTGTATACTTTGTAACTACTGGTACAACTACCATTTGCACAAGTATATACCTTGTAACCATCATATTCACAAGTAGCCTTAACAACCTGAGTAACTCTGTATGTATGGGAAATTGCCGGACTTAAATTGTTACAGTCTACTGCGCTTGCGCTGAAGCAGATTGCACACATAATCACCATCATGGTGAGCATAAATAATAATCGCTTTTTCATAAGCTTACCTCCTTGAGTTTAACTTCATAATATATAATAAATAACATTATTATACAATGAACCCATTATTAGTAATAGTTTATAATTTTTTTCTTTAAATGTCAATGGGAAAATCCAATATTAATTGAAAAATCACCCAAATTTCATAAAAGTTTACAAAGATTGAAAGGCTATTAAAAATTATTATCTTACCTGACCGTTTCCGTAAACAATATACTTAAAGGTTGTAAGCTCAGGCAGACCAAGAGGACCTCTTGCATGAAGCTTTTGTGTGGAAATTCCTATCTCTGCACCGAAGCCGAATTCACCACCGTCAGTAAATCTTGTTGATGCATTTACATATACTGCTGCGGCGTCAACCTCTGCGGTGAATTTTCTTGAAGCACTGTAGCTTTCGGTTACAATACATTCACTGTGACCTGTTGAGTATTTCATAATGTGGCTGATTGCTTCGTCAATATCAGACACAATTTTTACGCTGATTTCGTAGTCAAGATATTCCTTGCCGTAATCCTCTTCAGTTGCGGGAATACAGTCGGGATTAAGTCTGCAAGTTTCTTCATCACCGTGCCACTTGACATTTTTGCTGTCAAGCTTTTCTTTAAGAAGAGGAATAACCTTTTCGGCAACAGCCTTATGAATAACAAGGCTTTCACAAGCGTTGCAAACTGAAACTCTTGATGTTTTTGCGTTGAACACAATTTCAGCAGCCATTGTAAGGTCTGCATCTTTGTCGATATAGATATGGCAGTTGCCTGTGCCTGTTTCAATTACAGGAACAGTTGAGTTTTCAACGCAAGCTCTGATAAGTCCTGCACCGCCACGAGGAATAAGCACATCAACATAGCCGTTCATTTTCATAAGAGCAAGAGAGCTTTCTCTGCTTGTGTCTTCAACAAGCTGAATGCAATCCTCAGGAAGACCTGCCTTGCTGATTGCTTCTCTCATAACCCTTGCAGTTGCCTTGTTGGAGTTAATTGCTTCCTTACCGCCACGAAGAATAACACTGTTGCCCGACTTAAGGCAGAGTGCAGCGGCATCAACGGTAACGTTGGGTCTTGCTTCAAAAATTACAGCAATAACGCCCATGGGCACTGCAACCTTTTCAATAAGAAGACCGTTTGGTCTTTCTGTGCCGCTGATTACTTTTCCGCAAGGGTCATCATAAGAAACAATCTGAAGCACAGCCTTGCTGATGCCGTCAATTCTGTCGGGAGTGAGGGTAAGACGGTCAATCATACTTTCGCTCATACCGTTTGCCCTTGCGTTTTCTATATCAATTTTATTCTGCTCAATTATGTAATCGCTGTTTTCAATAAGTGCCTTTGCAATATTGCTGAGTGCCTGATTCTTTACACCTGTTGATGCTGTCATAAGCACTCTTTCAGCTGTTTTTGCTTTCTTGCCTATATTTTCAAGCATTGTCTTCACCTCATTCACAAAGAAAAATTGTACCTATACTGTGTCCGTCAATAAGCTTATAAATATCCTGAGGAGCTTCACCGTTCATTATTACAGTAGGTATTTTTGCACCAACTGCAATTTCGGCTGCGTGGATTTTTGTAATCATTCCGCCTGTGCCTCTTTCTGTGCCTGCAGCACCGCAGAGAGCCTTGATTTCATCGTTTATTTCCTTTACAACCGGAATAAGTCTTGCATCGGGATTTTCGTTGGGGTTTTCATCAAAGAGTCCGTCAATATCTGAAAGAATAATAAGTGCATCTGCGTGAATAAGTCTTGCAACAATTGCTGAAAGACTGTCATTATCACCGTAAACAATTTCTTCAGTTGCAACGCTGTCGTTTTCGTTGATTACGGGCACTGCATCGTATTCAAAAAGCTTTTCAAATGTGTTTTCAAGATTGGTTCTTCTCTGCTCGTTTTCAATATCGCTTTTTGTAATAAGCAGCTGACCCGTTTTAACTCCGTGTTCACCGAAGTATTTATCATACATAAACATAAGCTCGCACTGACCAACGGTTGCAGCAGCCTGTCTGCCGGGAATATCCTTGGGTCTTTCTTTAAGGCCAAGCTTGCCTACGCCTACACCGATTGCGCCTGAGGTTACAAGCACAACCTCTCTGCCTGAGTTGTGAAGGTCAGCAAGAACACTGCAAAGCTTAACCATTCTTCTTATATTAATTTTACCCGTGTCATAGGTAAGGGTTGATGTACCCACCTTGACAACAATTCTTTTTGCGTTTTTAATTTCCTTCATTTCTGTTTCACCTTATTCTTTGATTATCCTTTTATATTCATCCTCTGTCTTTACTCTGCCAACAGCAGTAAAGGACATTTCTTCAGTGTTAAGATATCTCTCAGCTGCACTCTTTACATCATCGAGATTTACAGCCTTGATTCTTTTTATAATTTCATCGTCGTCAGCAAAACGGCCTGTAAAAAGCAGACTGTAGCCCATAGCTGAAAGCTTGCTCTGCGGTTGCTCACGGGACATTATAAGACTTGAAATAAGCTTTTCCTTTGCAATTTCCACCTGACGCTCAGTTACAACCGAAGAAAAGCTGCGGATAATGCTGAGTGTTTCCTTAAGAGCCTTTTCCTCACTTTTTGAGCCGAGACTCATACCGATTGCAATATATCCTCCGCCGAGATAACGCACAAGCCAGGAATCAATGCTGTAAACAAGTCCCAGCTGCTCTCTTATCCTCTGGTTAAGCATTGAAGATGTGCCCGTTCCGAGAATAAACATACACACCTGAAGCGGATAAAGGTCATCGTGGCTTATGGGTATGCCCTTGAAGGAAAGCGTAATATGTGTCTGCTCCGTGTCCATTTTCTTAAGACTCATTACCCTTCTGAATGGCACATCGTCACCCTTAAGTGGATTACCTGTATCCACCATAGAGCCGAAGTATTCTTCGATTTTCTTCAGCATCTCTTCTTTGTCGAAGTTACCGTTGATGCCGATAACAATTCTTTCAGGAACATAAAATTCCTTAAGATGCTCCTTGAAATTGCTTTCGTCAAAGGAGCTTACCGATTCCCTTGTGCCGAGAATGTCTTTTTCAAGACCTGAGCCCTTGAAAATACTTCTTTCATTAAGCTCACTGCATACATCTGCAGGGTCATCCTCACACATTGAAATTTCTTCAGTAATTACACCCTTTTCAGTTTCAATATCCTCTTTAAAAAGACGAGGATTCGCAATCATATCAAAGAGAATGTCAGCAGCCTTAAGAATCTGATAATCAAGAGCCTTTGTGTAGAAAAAGGTATATTCCTTGGTGGTATATGCGTTTACATAAGCACCGATTTCGTCCATTCCCTCAGCGATTTCAAAGCCACTTCGCTTTTCTGAGCCCTTGAAAACAATATGCTCAATAAAATGGGAAATGCCGTTATTCTTTTCTTTTTCAAATCTTGAACCGCTTGCAATCCAGACACCTACCGTAGCTGAACGGAGAGTGTCTGTATGATTGAGAAAAATTCTAAGTGAATTAGAAAGAGTAATAAGCTCCATTTTCTGTCCTTTCCGCAAGGCAGAAAAGCTTTTGCCTTACGCTTCGTTACTGAACTGTGAATTATATAAGTTTGCATAAAAACCGTCCTCACTGAGAAGCTCGGTATGTCTGCCTGTTTCGATTATCTTGCCCTCATTCATAACAATTATGTTATCGGCATTGACAATTGTGGAAAGTCTGTGGGCAATTACAAAGTTTGTTCTGCCCTTCATAAGATTATTCATAGCCTCCTGAATCTGAAGCTCTGTTCTTGTGTCAACCGATGAGGTTGCTTCGTCAAGAATAAGAATCTGCGGGTCAGAAAGAATTGCTCTGGCAATTGTAATGAGCTGTCGCTGACCTGCTGAAAGGTTTGCTCCGTCTTCTTCAAGCTCTGTATCATAGCCTGCGGAGAAGGTGTTGACAAAGCTGTCAACTCTTGCAGCCTTTACAGCAGCCATAAACTCTTCCTCAGTAGCATTTTCATTTGAGTACATAATATTATCTCTGATTGTACCTGCGAAAAGCCATGTATCCTGAAGAACCATTGAAATAAGATTGCGGAGATTCTTTCTTGAAATATCTCTGATATCTGTTCCGTCAATTTTAATAGCACCCTTATCAATATCATAAAAGCGCATAAGAAGATTTACTATTGTTGTTTTACCTGCACCTGTGGGGCCTACAATTGCAGTAAGCTCGCCCTTTTTAACCTCTAAGTTGAAGCTTTCAATAAGTGGCTTTTCGGGAAGGTATGAGAAGTATACATCCTCAAAGGTAACATTTTCGCCCTTTGTAAGCTCTTTTTCGTTTTTCTCAGCGCTCTCCTCTTTTTCTGAAAGCACGTTGAACACTCGTTCAGCACTTGCAAGAGAGGACTGCATATTGTTTGCAATATTTGAAAGGTCAATAATGGGCTGCATAAGAAGCTTTGTGTACATCATAAAGGTTGTAATTGCACCTACACTCTGCTCGCCCTTGATAATAAGATAACCGCCAAGCACACAGATTACAACATAGCCTGCATTGTTTGCAAGGTTAATCAGCGGACCGAGAACACCTGAATAAAACTGTGCATTCTTTGCTGAGGTTGCAAGAGCCTCATTGATAAGGTCAAACTCATCGGTGGCTCTTTTTTCATAGCTGAAGGCCTTTACAATTGCGTGACCTGTGAACATCTCTTCAATGTGACCGTTGATGTCGCCCGTTGTTTTCCACTGCTTACGGAACCAGCCCTTTGAAATGTTGAGGATTGTAAGAGCGATAATAAGACAGATTGGGAAGGGTGAAAGGCTTGTAAGAGAAAGCATTACACTGTTTTTAAGCATAATTCCGAACACACCTGCAAAGGTAACAATTGAGGTGATAATCTGAATCATATTGTGCTGAAGTGTATCGTTCACATTGTCAATATCGTTAGTCATACGGCTGAGGATATCGCCCTTTGTATGAGTGTCAAAATAAGAAAGCGGAAGCTTTGAAAGCTTAAGGTTGAGGCTTCTTCTGAGCTTTGTAATAAGATTCTGCACAACACCTGCCATAATAAAGTGCTG
>JBGVFK010000114.1:0-5537 GCA_045121075.1 Acutalibacteraceae bacterium
ATAAACGCACAAGAACAACAATGTTGAATTTTATATGTAAATCGTACAATAAATTCAAATTGATATTAAGGATAAGAAAATCGAACAAAGCATCGAGCTTTGTTCGATTTTAACATTGTTTTGACCTTTTTTTACCCTCTCGGAGTACCTCAAGCTGACAACAGATAGATATGACAAGGTTTAATGGGGCATATTTTCACCGTAGCTTCGTTGAAAAGACTTGAAAGGCGCAAGCCTTCCTACATCTTTTCGCCTTGCTACAATAAAAATCTCCACCCATTAAACTTCAAAGAATCTTAAATGTTCGAGTTGTGGTGCATTTGGGATTTTCTTCGACGAAGTAATACTTGCGTATTACAAGGAGAAAAAATTTCAAAGGTGCTGCAAATCGGACATTTAAGACTTGTTATATCTATCTATTGTCAGCTTATGCCTTCGGGGTAAAGAAAAGCTCATCTTGCACATTTCTCAACAGTCTGACAGCTTTTATTTCATTTTAAGGATTTCTTCAATGGGGCCCTTGAAATCATCCTGAACATCGGGTATACCCTTTTTGCCCTGGATAAAGCCGTTGAAGAGCATTCCCTTATAGTCAGTTGACATCTGGAATTTTGAAATAACTCTTGTAAGTGCCTGCTTTTTATCCTCGTTTTCAAGGAAAGTGCAATTTGCAAGCTTAATTTCAACAGTAGCTGTATTCTTTGCAGAAACTGTAACCTGAAGGGCCTTTCCGCACTTCTTGACTTCAGCCTTTGCTTCTTTACCGCCGATTGTAACGCTTACGTCAGCCTTTACAATATCCTTGAACTTGATAATATATGTTCTCTTTGCGGGAGCAACACTGCTGTCGCCCTCTTCCTTGCTGATTGTAAAGTCAACAGCTGAACCGTTTTCGTTGATTTCAAAGGCTGTCTTGAGGAACTTACCGTCCTTATATGAAAGTGTTTCGCCGTCATCCTCGTAAAGAGTGAATTTGCCCTTACCTCTGTAAGCGAGAATTTCGAGTGCTTCGGGGTTACTGCAATCGTTTGTTCTGTCGTTTACACTCATCGGAATGATTGCGCCCTCTTTTGCAAGAACGGGAATTGTTTCAATGTCGCGGTACATCTTAACAAACTGGTTGCCCTCATAGATTCTGTCGCTGAAAATGTCGGTATATCTTCCCTCGGGAATCCATACATTTACAGAAGCGAGGTTTGTATCAGCTGAGGTGTGCTCTGTAATGGGAGCAACAATCATTTCTGTGCCGAAAAAGAATTCGTTTTTGCAGTTGTATGCGTTTTCATCCTCGGGATATGCGTAGTACATTGGCTCACAGATAGCTCTGCAGTCCATATGAGTACGGTAGTTCATTGTGTAAATATATGGAAGAAGCTTATGACGAAGACGAAGAGCATCTTTTGCAATTCTTTCAACAGGACCGCTGTAGTTCCAGGGCTCCTTACCTGCAAACTCGTTGTTTGTTGAATGAAGTCGCATAACGGGGCTGAACACACCAAGCTGTACCCAACGGAGATAAAGCTCGTCGTCCTTTTTGCCCATACAGTGACCGCCGATATCATGGCTCCACCAGGGATAAGCGATATTTGAAGCTGTTGCTGTAAAGCCGGGCTGGAAATCAAGGCTTGCCCATGTCTGAGTTGTGTCACCTGAGAAGCCGAGAGGATAACGCTGACTGCCTGCACCGCAGAATCGGGAAAGGATAAGAGGTCTGTGGTTGTCCTTTGCGTTATCAAGGAAGTGATAATGGTTAAGCGCCCAGAGAGGATCAAGACCGGGAGTGTTTGTTCTTGTACCCTGCTGCCAGTCAATCCACCAGAAGTCTACACCCATTTTTTCAAAGGGATGATGAAGAATATCAAAGTAATTTTCAGTAAACTTCTTGTCTGTGATATCAAACTTAACGGGCTTTTTCTCTTCAGGATTCTGACCCATTGCTCGGCACATTTCTTCATACTGGTCTTCAAACCAACGCACACCCATTGAGGGATGAATATTGAAGGTTACCTTGTAATTGTCGTCCTTGAGCTTTTTAAGGAAGCCTTCGGGATCAGGGAAAAGATCTGTGTTGAAGCTGTAGCCTGTCCAGCCTGTTGACCATACATCATAAACATATTCCATAAAGTTCTTATGCATTGAAACCTTGTGGCTGTCCTTACCAAACTTTGACTTGATGTCAACCCAATGCCAGTCCATGTCTACTGTTGCAACAGTAATGGGCACTTCCTCTTCCTTAAATCTGTCCATAAGGCTGAGATATTCCTCCTGAGTGTATGCCTTGTAGCGGCTCCACCAGTTTGAAAGTGCGTATCTGGGAATAAGAGGCACCTTACCTGTAAGCTTATAAAGGTCGGTTGTTGCACCAATATAATCGTTGCCGTAAGCAAAGAAATACTTGTCGCTTTCCTTGTTGTCTCTCGGAAGAATTGAACCGTCCTCCTTAATAGCAAGTGTTTCGCTATCATCAAGAATTGCAACACCGCCGCGTGAGCATACACCGTCGGTAAGAGTAATAATACCTGCAGTGATGTCAAGTGTACGGCATGTACCCTTAAGGTTGCCTGCCTTGTAATCGGTTACTGTTCTGCCGTCAATAAGCTTGATGCGGAGCATCTTCTGAGTTTTGAGACAGTAAAGGAAGTTTGCCTTTGTTGTTCTGATTGTAATTGTGTCACCGTTATCTGTCACTTCAAACTTAGGCGCAGCAAAATCACGGAACCATACACTCTGTGTAGGCTCGTCGCAGAAGGCTCCGTCACGCTGATTCTCAACACGGAGAAGGCAGGGTGTAAGCACAGTGAAGCGTGTGTTGCCTCGAACAATAACACTTTCTTCCTTCGCAACGGGTGAACAGTCAATTTTAAAGCGTTTTGCAAAATTGTCCATTAATGTTTCCTCCATTATGAATTTATATCACCTTAGATTATACAGCCCACAAAAAATAAAGTCAACATCAGACTTCAAAAGTTTAAGAGGTGTTAACTTGTTACCAAAAACATCCATTAATATTAATTTTTGTTCCCAATTTTAAAAGTTTATTAAAAAATTCTCAAAGCAAATATTATATAATGTACACAATAGAAATTAAAGAAGGGAGGATAAGATCATGAATCTTGATATCAACACAATCGTGACTCTCATCAATGCATTCGCAGGTAGCGAGGAAGAATCATTCGACTACATGGAATTAATCAACGTTTTAATGACTGTTATCACAAAGCTTATTGAATTACTTAACACTGTTAAGACTATGTAATTCACTAACAGCCACTATATGATTGTACAAAAATGAACTGCCCTGAGTGAAAAATCACAAGGGCAGTTTTTTTATTTTTATCAGAATACCTGACAGGGCTTGTCCACATAGAACTTGTACTGCTTGCTGTAGTCCATACCTGCTGAAAGAAGCATTGATTTTTCGTTGCAGTTATACACCGCACTCCAGAGAGTAATAACCATATGCTTAAGTGCCGGATGACGGTAGTGAAGAACACATTCTGAAAGAAGCTTCATTGCATCCTCTTCGCTGATTTTACCGTCAGTAAGCTGAAGTCTTTTTTCAATTTTTTCATATCTGTCATAGCCTCTGCCGTCGTGGTTGTCACCACCGGGAGTAAGGAAGTAGTTAGTAAGAATAAGGTTGTCGTTTTCCTTTTTCTGCTCAATTACATGCATCTTGTTGTCAACATACTCGATAATTGCACTCTTACCGCTTGCATCAGCAAGCTGATAATGGTAGTTTATGAAAAGTGAATCGTGCATATCAAAGGAAGCAAAAAGATTAATTGCTTCGTCAACGGTTGCACATTTATCAAGAGCAGCACGGATAGCTACTGTTGTGATAATAGGCTTTTTACCTGTGTTCTGCTTTGTTGCCTTACTTTTGATTTCAAGAACAGCACATGAAAAGCCCTTTTCATTGATGCCATCCATACCGATATAGGGTGCACCCATAAAGCGCATAGGCTTATCTTTATTTTTAAAGCTGAGATATTTTGTACCGTAAACACCAAAGGTTGCATCAATAACAGCCATACTGCGGTAACCGTTTTCGGGAGCTGTCCAGCATACTACACAGGGAGCTTCCTTGTAGTCGAAGTTTCTGCCCATAAGAAACTGACCCTCTTCAGTTCTTGCATTAAAGGTTGAGCATCCTGCACCGGGATGAAAAACATTGGCATAAAGGTGAGGCAGACGAATTTCCTTCTGCAGAAAAACTACTGCGTCCATAATATTACTTACACCCTTTTCAAGGAGTGCATCAAGACCGTATGAGCATTTATATTCCATAAGCCAGATATTATTATCAAGCTTTCTGAAGGTGCTGAGAGTTTCTTGCTGTCTTTTAAGAGCTTCAGCCTTTGTCTGTTTTGACATTTTAATTTCCCCTTTTACATTTTTCTGTAGTATAGCATATTTTTTCAATGTTCGCAACATAATTCCTTTACTAATCCATCAAAATTTATAAAAAGTGTTGCATTTAAATTTAAAAAGCATTACAATATAACCAACATTATAAATAAAGGAGAAATATGAATATGGAAACACCTCGCACCTATGTTCCCTTCTGGGACTGGAAGGAAAAATCAAAGCAGACAGAATATACTGAGGCTACTCCCCTTCTCAACAAGGACGGTACTCTCAACGCTAAGGGTTGGGCAAGACACAACGTTTTTGAGTATGACAGAAATCTCGTTAAAAAGGGCTCACCTATGAGCAAAAAGGAATGGGACTTCTATCAGATTGATGACGGCAAGTATATGCTTCAGCTTTCATTTGCAAATATCGGCATCGGCGGTTATGTTGCTGCAAAGCTTATTAATGTTGCTGAGGGTGAAGTTATTGCAGACGCAACTCAGCTCTTCCTTGGCGGCAAAAAGCATGTTCCGCCACCAAAGGGCGATGTACCCAACAGATACAAGGACAAAATCGGCAAGGCTGAATTTGACTTTGACACAAAGGTTACATACAGAACTCTTAAATTCAAAATGCCTCTCAAGGGCAAAATGGTTGAATGCGATTTCACAATGGATATCGCTCCCGAGCTTGAAAACATCACAACAGTTCTTCCATTTGAAGGCGACAACACAAAGTACTTTATGACCACAAAGCAGAACTGTATGCCTTGCGAAGGCACCTTCAAGTGGGGCGACGATTATGTTTACAACTTCAAGAAGGAGGATTCCTTCTGTACTCTTGACTGGGGCCGTGTAAACACACCTCACAAGATGGTATGGTATTGGGGTAACGGTTCAACCTATCTTACCGACGAAAAGGGCGAAAAGCACCTCTTCGGTTTTGAAATCACATGGGCAATCGGTGACGAAAGCAACGCAACCGAAACAGCTATTTTCTACGACGGCAAGGTACACAAATTCGGTGCAGTTGATGTTGAAACCTTCCCGAAGCCTGACAAGTTTATGGATGATTGGAAGTTCATTTCAGAGGATAAGAGATTCAATCTTACAATGAAGCCCACATTTGACCATCATTCAGACCTTAATGTAGGTATTGCAAGAATGCACACTCATCAGGTA
>JBGVFK010000115.1:0-14072 GCA_045121075.1 Acutalibacteraceae bacterium
GCTCCGATTACATCCGTTTCAGTTTACAGCTAAACCTTTATATTCATACCGCCAAAGCAAAAGCATAAATTCGGCGGGTAGAGTTTTCTTAATTAAGAACTGCAAAGGCGGATAAAATCAACTCTCTGCCCTCTTTAACTCAATTAACTCCGCAGACTGTATCTGATATAATTTAAGATACATAAATCTGCGACCTTATCTTAACTCTTAACTCTCAACTCTTAACTCTAAAAAAATCTGAAAGGATAAACTTATGATAACAAACATTCTTATGTCGCTTTCAATTGTGGCTTTTGCTGTGGCAACTGCCCTTTCAACTGTTGACTCAATGCACTTTTTTCAGCTTAACTCATACAGATTTGACACCCACACCAAGTGGATGAGAGAAAACAGCAGAAGATTCCTTTCTCACTCAATTCTCTCTGTGCTTATGCTTATCTGCCTTTTCCTTGAAATTTCTATCAATATCAAAGCAGGTGTGCTTATTCTTCTTTGTGCTGTTGCCTGCATCAAGGAAAAGCCCAAGAAGGCAAAGAAGCCCCTCGTTTACACTCCGAGAGTAAAGAGAATGCTTGTTACAATTATTGTTGTTTCAACTGTGGCTCTTCTTGCTACATGTGCTTGTATGCTTAAGAATCACCACGAAAGCGTTATTCTTCTTGTAGCAACTCTTATTTATGCTCTTGCTCCCGTTCTTGTGCTCCTTGCAAACCTTATAAATAAGCCAATGGAGCTTTCAATCAACAACGGCTACACAAAAGACGCAAAAAGAATACTCAAGAGCTGTCCCGACCTTAAGATTATCGGTATCACAGGCTCCTACGGTAAAACAAGTGTAAAATATTACCTTACAACTCTTCTTAAGTCAAAATACAATGTGCTTATGACTCCCGAAAGCTACAACACACCTATGGGTGTTGTAAAAACAATCAGAGGCTCTCTTAAGGCTACCCACGAAATTTTTGTTTGTGAAATGGGTGCAAAATGGGTCGGCGATATCAAAGAGCTCTGCGATATCGTTCATCCCCACCACGGTGTAATCACTTCAATCGGCCCTCAGCACCTTGAATCATTCAAGACTCTCGATGCAGTAAAGAGCACAAAGTTTGAGCTTTCCGATTCACTCCCCGAAGGCGGTATGCTCTTCCTTAACGCTGACGATCAGAACATAAAAGATCACGGCAGCAACAGACCTTATATTTCATATGCTATCGAAAGCGATGCAGACTACAAGGCTTTTGATATTTCAGTTTCACAAAGAGGTACTTCCTTCTCAGTTAAGGCACCGAACGGCGAAACTGAGCAGTACACAACAAAGCTTATCGGCAGACACAACGTGCTCAACATTGTAGGCTCAATTGCAATCAGCCACAAAATGGGTATCGCTCTCAAGGACCTCAAGGGTGCTGTAAGAAAGCTTGAAGGTGTACCTCACCGTCTTGAGCTTAAGGAAAACGGTGCAGTTACAATTATCGACGACGCATACAACTCAAACCCCAGCGGTACAAAGGCAGCTCTTGAAGCTCTCAGCCTTTTTGACGACTACAAAATCCTCGTTACTCCCGGTATGGTTGAGCTTGGCTCAAAGCAGGATGAGCTCAACAGAGAATTCGGCAGAAACGCTTCAAAGGTTTGCGACTTTGTTGTTCTCGTTGGCGAAAAACAAGCTGTGCCCATCAAGGCAGGTCTTCTTGACGAAAAGTACAGCGAAGAAAAAATCTTCGTTGCCGATAATATAAATGAAGCAATTAACTTTGTTTATGCGCTTTCATCAGAGGGTAAAAAGAAAATCGTTCTTCTTGAAAACGACCTTCCCGACAACTATTAATAAAGGACAGGTGACACAATGAAAATCAAAGTTGGTGTAATGTTCGGCGGCAAGACTGTTGAACACGAAATTTCAATCATTTCAGCAATTCAGGCAATCGGCCATCTCAACAAGGAAAAGTACGATGTAATTCCCATTTACATAACAAAGAATAATGAATTTTACATCGGCGAAAAAATCGGCGACATCAAGTCATACACTGACATCAATTCTCTTCTTAAGGAAAGCCAGAGAGTAATTATGCTCAACGAAGACGGCAAGGTAAAGCTTATCCGTTATCCTATGAAGAAGTTCGGCAAAAACGAGCTTGACTATATTGATATCGCTTTCCCCGTTGTTCACGGCACAAACGTTGAAGACGGCACACTTCAGGGTTATCTTCAGATGTTCAATATCCCCTACGTTGGCTGTGATGTTCTTTCATCAGCTGTAGGTATGGATAAATATGTAATGAAAACTGTTCTCAAAGATAACGGCATTCCCGTTCTTGACTGCAAGTGCTTCACTGCAAAGCAGTATGACGACGATGTTGATGCAGTTATTGCAACAGTTGAAGAAAAAATCGGCTATCCCGTTATTGTAAAGCCCGTAAACCTCGGTTCATCAATCGGTATTTCAAAGGCTGAAAACCGTGACGAGCTTTACGATTCACTCGACACAGCCTTCAGATACGCTTCAAAGGTGCTTATTGAAACTGCAGTTCAGAACCTTAAGGAAATCAACTGCTCAGTTCTCGGTGACTATGAAGAGGCTGAAGCTTCAGAATGTGAAGAGCCCGTTTCATCAGATAAGATTCTCACCTTCGCTGAAAAGTACATCGGTGACGGCAGCTCAAAGGGTGCAAAAGGCACTAAGGGCGGTATAAAAGGCTCAGGCGGCAGCAAGGGTATGGCTACACTTAAGAGAAAAATTCCTGCTGACATCACAGATGAGCAGAGAACACTTATCAGAGATTATGCAGTTAAGGCATTCAAGGTGCTCGGTTGCGGCGGTGTTTCAAGAATTGACTTTATGATGGACACAAAGACAGGCAACATCTGGCTTAACGAAATCAACACAATTCCCGGTTCACTTTCATTCTACCTCTGGGAGCCTCTCGGTGTTAAGTACACTGAGCTTCTTGACAGAATGATTTCTCTTGCTCTCAAGAGAGAACGTGAAAACAGCAGCATCACATATACCTTTGACTCAAACGTGCTTCAGGGTGTAAACCTCGGTGGCGGCACAAAGGGTGCAAAGGGAACAAAAGCGTAAGCAAAAAGCACTTCTTCGGAAGTGCTTTTTTAATTAATAATGAATAATGAATAATTGCGGGTCGCTTCGCTCCGATTTTTATACTGACGAAATCTGAAAATGATTCGTAGGGGCGGCCATTGGCCGTCCGCCTGACCGACACAAACTTTTAAAGTGTGGAGAGTGGAGTGTGGAGTGTGGAGTTAAGGGTCGCTTCGCTCCGATTATATCCGTTTGCAGAATATAAAGATGCGACCACAATTATTCATTGTAAAAGCTCCGTGATGGAGCCTTTACAAATCGTCTGCGTCCTGAACAGGTCTTATATCCATAGGGTCAGTTGGTACGCCTGTGTATGAGCCGTTTACGTCAGAGATAATCTCCTCTTTCTTTCCCTTGAACTTAAATGTCTTTTTTTGTTTCTTGCTTTTATCCTTGTTTTCCATTATAATCACCCCTGTAGTAAATGTGAAGTGTGAAGAGTGGAGTGTGAAGTTAAGGGTCACTTCGTTCCGATTGTAGCCGTGTGAACTTATTTCCAAGCTTTTCATACGCATACCGCCAAAGCAGAAATATAAATCCGGTGGGTAGAGTTTTCTTAATTAAGAACTGTAAAGGCGGATAAAATCGTCTCTTTACCCTATACAACTTAATTAATTTCGCAGACTATATCTGATAGTTTGCAGAAATATAAATCTGCGACCTTAACTCCACACTCCACTCTTCACACTCCACACTGAATAAATGCTTTCGCATTTATTCACATTTTTCCCCGAAAAAATATTTTTATTAATGGTGCAACACTTTACCTCATTTTTCCATCTAATAAGGTGAAACGGATGTGATAAATTTATGAGCTCAGAAAATGTTTCAAATCTTGTTAAAAAAGCTAAAAACGGCTCTGCCGATGCCTTCGGTGAGCTTTACGGTCTTTATGCCAAGGACTTATTCCGCTTTGCCTACTACTCTGTAGGCTCTGTCAGTGTGGCTGAGGACTGCGTAAGTGAGGCTGTCTGTCTCGCTTTTGAAAGCATACCCGATTTAAAAAAGGATGAAGCCTTCAAGTCCTGGATGTTTAAAATTCTGCACAACTGCTGCAAGAACGCTCAGAAGATAAAGCACCTTCACAAAAATGATGTGGAGCTTTCTGAAGCGGCAAGCATCTTAGCTGAAAGCAAGGATATTGCAGAAAGCATAAGCCTTATGAACGCTCTTAAAAGGCTTTCAGCTGAGGAGAGAGATATTATGATTCTCTATTACTCCGAAGGGTACAGCAGTAAGGAAATCGGTAAAATACTCTCTCTTAAGGACAGTACGGTACGCTCAAAAATCAGAAGAGCCACCGGTAAGCTTCGTGAAATGTTATATGAGGACGGTGATAGAAATTGATCAGAAACGATGAAAACAACTACATTCTGAAGGACGCCTTCAGCCATTCACCCGATTTACCCGAAAGCCTCTCCAAGGAAAGGATGGTAAAAATGCTGAAAGACAAAGAAATAAAGCCGAAGAAAAGAATCAAAATACTTCCTAAAATAGCTTCTGTTGCTGCGATGCTTGTGGTAACTCTTATCTGTATGAATGTATATCAGATGATACCCGTAAGCCTTGAGGCAGCAGAGCCGCAGATGAAAACCGAATACCCTAACCCAAGCTATCCCGTAATTGAAAACTCAGTTAAGCCTCACACTCTACAGAAGGCAAGCAGTGATGCTGAGCTTAAAAAGCACCTGAAAAGCATTTTTGGAAAAGATAAATATTATTATGTTTCCGATGTTTTCTTTAACAAAGCTACCGATGATGTTGTGGCTGAGGATTTTCATGAAATCAGCGGTAATGCCCCCACAATGGCACCTCAGGCACAGATAAATCCCGAAAGTGCTACAGGCACAACTCAGCCCGCTATCAACAGCACTGTTGATGAGCTTAAGGGTGAGGAATCCTATGACACCTTTGAGGACACTCTCAAAGACAGCACTTCACCTGAATACGGACAGACAAATATTCAGGTTGAGGGTATTGACGAAGCCGACATAATCAAAAATGACGGCAGATATCTCTACATTGTTTCATCAGGTCTCAGAACAGATACAAGACTTAAAATTGTGGACACCGAGTCAATGACCCTTCTTTATGATGAATACATCAAGGGCGAAAATGACAGCGTTTTAGGTATCAGCGAAATTTATGTGAACGGTGACACCCTCGTTGCAACCTGTGTTGAATCAAGCTACGACAACAGCAAGTACGTTATGGTTGATACAATCACCTACGGCTACAACCCTTACAAGGCCAACACTGTTAATGTTATCTACGATATAACTGACAGAGAAAATCCCAAGGAAATCCGCCGCATCAAGCAGGATGGCAGAATTATCAGCACAAGAATGAACGGCTCTGTGCTTTACACAGTTACCTCTTACAGTGTAAGTAGTGAAAACCTTGACGAAACCTATATGCCAAAGGTAAACGATGCTTTTATCGGCTGCGACTGCGTATATATCTATGATGAAAACGCAACCTCATACACCGTGCTTACTGCAGTTGACACAAAGGAAAAGGACGGTGAAATCGGAAAGGTCTCCGTTCTGGGCTCAGGCGCTGAGGTTTACTGCACAGCAGACACCCTTTATGTTGGTATGATTGACCGCAATTATGATGAAAGAAAGACCAACATCTTCTCCTTCTCACTTGACGGAGTGAAGGTTGCCTACAAGGCAAGCGGAGCAGTAAAGGGCGAATTTCTAAATCAGTTCTGCTTTGATGAGCACAAAGACGCTCTCAGAATTGCCACAAACTATTACGATTACACCACCGACCAGGATGTAAGCAGTATTTACATTCTCAACAAAGAGCTTCAGCTTATCGGCAAGCTTGAAGACCTTGCCTTTGATGAGCAGATTAAGTCAGTGCGCTTTATGGGCGACACAGGCTATGTTGTAACCTTCCGTAACACTGACCCGCTTTTCACTCTAGACCTTTCTGACCCCACAGCCCCCAAGGTGCTTGGTGAGGTTAAATTACCCGGCTATTCTGCTTACCTTCATCCCATAGGTGACGGTTATATGGTTGGCATCGGCTATGACGGTGACGAAGAGAATGTGAAATGGGGCACAGTTAAAATTTCTGTGTTTGATGTAACAGACCTTAACAATCCTAAGGAAACTGATACCTTTGTAATAGAGAATGCCGAAACTGATGTAAACGATAACCCCAAGGCATTCATCAGCAGCAAAGCTATGGGCTTTATCGGTATTCCCGTAAGGCATTACGACAGTAATCCTGACTATGAATATGTGTTAAGCTACAAGATTATAAAAATTGAAAACGGAAAGATAACCTCTCACCGTGGCTTTACTCACCCCAATGATATGCCGAAATACGGATATCAGCTTTTCAGAGGCACTTACATCGGCGAAAAGCTTTACACGGTTAACCTTAATATGGTTGCAGAGCACAGCCTTACATCAGGCGAAAAGCTTAGAACAGTTGATATTCTCGGTGACTATGACGAGAACACTCAGACAACTCAGACAGCAGCCGTCAATTACAATACCACCACTGTTGTTGCAACAACAAGAGCACCCGGTGCAGCAACCACACAAAGCTCATCAGCTGCAACCACACAGAGTTCAGTAACCGAGCCGTACAAGGTGCCCGATACCGAAATTGCAGTTGAGGCTGAAATCGTTGAAAAGAGTAAAATCTTCTGAGGGAGGCTGACAAAATGAAAAAGTTTTTTAAGATTTTATTTCTTGTTATTCTCATTCTGGGCAGCGTGCTTTTAGGCATCAGAGCTTATCAGCAGTGGCAGGTTAAAACACTTTCAGAAACGGTTTATGAGCTGCCCGAAAACTACGAGGAGCTTCCCATAGCAGATATAATTGTTGATTATGCCTTCAACCCCAATGACCTGAACGCCCACGCAGGCTTTGTTGATTACATCTTTGTGGGCAGGGTTGAAGAGGTGACAGGGGTCACCTACACCGATGCAGAGCTTTTATATATGGATTTTCCCGTGGCAAGAATAACTGCTTTTCCCATTACGGGCTACAAGGTTACCGTTCTGGAAAACATCAAGGGCGAGCTTAAAAGGGATATCACCATCAATCAAGGAAGCGGCCCTTCTGCAAACGGAAAGCAGATGGAAATTACCGCAGGTGAAATTATGAAAGAGAATGATGTGCGAATCTTTCTTATGAACACCGATACTGACGGTGAGCTTTATGTATCTGCAGAAAGCGGAGCAGTATTACTCGGAAACCTCAGCAACGCAGAAGATTACTCCGGATTCAGAGAAAGAAAACAGGTAAAGGAAACATTGGAAAAATATATCGACGCTTTCAAAAATCAGGATGAAAGCTATAAGATCGGTGAAAGCACACCGTCGGTTTATGACATAACGGCATAAAAAAATACCACTTGACATAAAAAGTCAGGTGGTATATAATGTAACTGTAAAGACAAGGAGCTGACCGATAGACGGTTGCCCGACTTAAATGGTAAATAAGATAAACCGCCTAAGTTGCAGCTTATGGGCGGTTTTATCTTTGGTTTAAAGCTTTATAGCTATTATAATCAAAAGAATCAAAGTAAGATACAAAACTGTTAATTCCATATCAAACTCACCCTTTCGCTATGTATGTCCCTCATAGGGCATATATAAACAGAGTTCTCAGTACTCTGGCAAAAGGGCAACCGCCTACCGTTTAGGGTCAGCTCCAGAGAGCTATTGCTCAGGCAGTATTATATATCCTTTGTTATTTTTTGTCAACTTCCGTCAAACGGGAGTTTTTTCATTTCTAAGCCTTTTCATAAGCCTTTGCATTTCCTCTGGCATCTCTGCCTTCAGATGTAATTTCTCACCTGTTACAGGATGAATAAACCTGACACTTTCGCAGTGCAGAGCCTGACGGAAGCAGTCCTCATCTGCAGTGCCGTACATTGTATCACCGTAAAGCGGAGCACCGAGAGAAGCAAAATGCACCCTTATCTGATGTGTTCTGCCTGTTTCAAGGCGGATTCTCAGAAGAGTATAAGCTTCGCCGTACTCAAGCACCTTATAATGGGTTTCGGCATAATCCCCTCTTTCATCAACTGTTCGGTAGGTCTTGATGGGATCAGGTCGGTAAATAGGCTTTATGATTTCACCGTCTTCGGTAAACTTACCCGTTGAAATTGCAAGGTATCGCTTTTCAAAGTTGCCTGAAAGCCTTGCTGCAGCGTGAGCATTGAGGGCACAGATTACAAGTCCCGATGTACCTTTGTCAAGTCTACCCACACATCTGAAAACGGCACTTTTACCTTTTTTCATAAGGTATGAGGCAACCGCATTGGAAAGAGCATCACCCTGATGGTTGTGTGATTCGTGCATTGCAAGATTACCCGGCTTGTTGATAACAAGCAAATCCTCGTCCTCATAGACAATGTCAAGAGGGATATCAAGCGGAATAATTTTCGGCTCCTTTGAGGGCATATTCACCGTTACGATGTCGCCTGTATGAATAATATCCACCGTTCTTGTGTGCTCGCCGTTAAGCAGCAGACCGTCATCCACCCTCTTGAGAGAGCGAAGAAGTGTAAGGGATATTTTCATATGTGTTTTTAAAAATGTATATACCTTTGCACCGTCATACTCTTCCGGCACAACATAAGTTATCGTTCTCAAAATCTACTCCTTCAGAATTTATTGTTGACATAAACCATACTTATGTGTATAATATAAGTACAAAAGGTGTTACCGACAAGACGGTTACGCTCTAAAAATTAATTAGTAAAAAACTAATCGCCTTTATTTGAACGTGGGGCGGTTAGTTTTTTGTTATACTTATGTAAGCAGTTGCTGCGACAAGAATTAAAAATGTCATTGCAAGGAACTCCATGAGCATCACCCTCCTACATTTATTCGGAGGGACTTGCCCTCCGTTAAAGAGAGCATAACCGCCTTAATGTCTTTGATAACACCTCAGGGTAGCCGAAGCTACCCTGAAATTCTAACATATATATTTTTCTATGTCAACTATTACAGTTTGTTCTTCATTTCATTGTTTCTGCAAAATCGTCAAGAAGCTTTTTCTTTTCTTCCCAGAGCTTCTGTGAAAGGTCAACGTAATAGGTATGGGGGTTTTCAAAGCGCTTAACCTCGTCCCAGAGTGTGTCAACCTGCTCGTTACAGTATTTCTTTATGTCCTTGATGTCGGGACAGATGTAGCAGGGATCACCTTTGTCAAAAATCTGCACAAGAAGTGGCTTCGCAACATAATTTTCAACAACCTTACGCTTCCATGTGAAGTTGGGGTCAAAGAGCTCATAGGGCTTGCTGTCGTCAATTTCTTCATCAATAAGAGTGATAACGTCAGAAATTGCCTTTCCGCTTTCCTTATCGAAAAGACGGTAAACCTTTTTTGCACAGGGAGTTGTAATCTTCTGCACGTTTTCTGAAATCTTGATTCTGGGTACGGGTACACCGTTTTCGTCCTCAACGGCAACAATTTTATATACACCGCCGAAAACGGGATTTGATGAAGCAGTAATAAGTCTTTCACCAACACCGAAGGAGTCAATCTGAGCGCCCTGACCAATCATATCACGGATGATGTTTTCGTCAAGTGAGTTACTTGCAACAATTTTACAGTCAGGGAAGCCTGCATCGTCAAGCATTTTTCTTGCTTTTTTTGAAAGGTAGGTAATGTCACCGCTGTCAAGTCTGATACCCTTGGGTCTGAAGCCTCTTGGAAGCACCTCACGCTTAAAGGCTTCAATTGCGTTGGGGATACCGCTTTTTATTACATTGTATGTGTCAACAAGCAAGGTGCAATCGTGGGGATACTGTCTTGCATAAGCACAGAAGGCTTCAAGCTCGTCACCGAAAAGCTGAATCCAGGAATGAGCCATTGTGCCAACAGCAGGAATACCGAAATCTCTTTCATCAATTGTGCATGCAGTTGCATCACAGCCACCGATATAAGCAGCTCTTGCACCGTAAATTGCAGCATCAAAGCCCTGAGCACGTCTTGAACCGAATTCCATAACCATTCTGTCACCTGAGGCTCTTTTAAGGCGGTTTGCCTTGGTTGCAATGAGACTCTGGTGGTTTATTGTAAGAAGAATCATTGTTTCAATAAGCTGAGCTTCAATAATCGGGCCCTTTACGGTAATAATAGGTTCACCGGGAAAAATAGGTGTACCCTCGGGAATAGCCCATACATCACAGCTGAATTTAAAATCTCTGAGATATTCTATAAAGTCTTCATTGAAGCCTTTTCTTCTGAAAAGCTCAAGGTCCTTTTGTGTAAACTTAAGGTTTTTAAGGTAATCCACAAGCTGTCTGAGACCTGCCATAATAGCAAAACCACCATTATCAGGCACCTTTCTGAAGAACATATCAAAATGTGCAATTTTATCCTGAAGACCGTTGGTAAAATAACCGTTGGCCATTGACAGCTCATAAAAGTCCATCAGCATTGTAAGATTTCTTGATTCAAGGGTGTTACTCATCCTATGTACACTACCTTTCCTTTATAGTTAAAGTATATTATATCACCTTTTGAACGCAATTTAAAGTTTTTTCTTAATTTTTTAACAAGGTTGACAAATTTCTTGGTTATATTCCAAAACAGCTTTATTTTATGTATAAAACGACTAATTTATAACACTTTATAGCACTATTATTATACCTCCTGCAATAAACTTCTACTTGACAACCTACTGGTTTAATGATATCATACTATAGTAGTGGATTAATCCAAAATTTATTTAAGGTGTGAAATTTATGAGAATTCGTAAACAGCCTCTTGGCGATCGCAACATCGTAGGTGCAAGAATTGAGGCAAAAAGAAAGGAACTGGGTATCAAACAGATTGACCTCCTTACTCAGCTCCAGATCAAGGGTGTAGAGCTTACAGCATCAGGCCTTTCAAAACTTGAAGGTCAGATCAGAAGCGTAAACGACTATGAGCTCGTAGCAATCGCTGATGTTCTCGGCGTATCTCTCAACTGGCTTGTAGGCAGAGAAGACTGATAACTCAATTAACCCTACCGTTCCGGAAAAACCGGAACGGTTTTCTTTTTGTTCCTTTGTGCGAAACCAACAAAATGTATACCTTAAAATATACAAAACAACGAAAAACGTCGACTTTCTCTCAAAAGGTAGTAAAATTTTTGCTCTTATGTTATAATATCACAATGATTGAATACAGATTCGGTCTCTAAGCATTATTTAAATTTAAAATCAGGAGGAGGAACTCACTTGGTTCAGAAAGCAAAAGCATTTTTAGGTGATTTCAGAACTTACTGGAACATTCCTATGCCCGGTCGTTATATGACCTTCAAAGAAATTGCAGCCTATGCCGGCGGCGGTATCGGTGCATATTTCCTTATCACAATGGGTAACGCCCTTATTGTAAACACCAACAATATGATTGTCGGTGCAAGTATCGGTATTTCACCCACACATATGTATCTTCTTTACATAATTTCAACAATCGCAAATATTCCTCTCACAGCAGTAAGAGCGAATATGATTGACAACACAAGAAATAAAGCCGGTAAGTACAGACCTTACCTTATCTCTATGGGTATACCCACAGTACTTATTGTACTTAGCTACGTATACTTCCCGTATAATGTGCTTTATGATTTCTTACCCATGCAGTTGTTCGGATTTGATGGCGGTTACATTGCAAAATGCGGTCTCGTGCTCGTTTTCAATCTGCTTCTTCAATTCTTCTTTAACTTCTTTAACGATGCTTACACCAATCTTATTCACGTACTTTCACCCAACACACAGGAACGTACAGATGTTCTTGCAATCAAGAGCGTTGTTTACTCACTCGCTCCCTCAATCGTAAATATTGTTCTTCCCATCGTTGCTCAGTATGCAACAAACAACAATATGTACGACATCAAGCTTTACAGAATTGCTTACCCTGTATTCGCTGTTATCGGTATGAGCCTTACAGTTGTTGTATTCGGTAACACAAAGGAAAAAATCGTTCAGGCTAAGACAAGAGTTATTCAGGTTCGTTTCACAGATGCATTCAAGTCTGTTGCAAAGAACAAGTATTTCTGGATTATCTCTCTTGCAGGCTGGCTCGGCTTCCTTGAAGGTGCTTACGGCAACGTTCTCGGTTGGGCATACAACTACGGCCATGCATGCAGCGGCGGTACATACTCACTTATTCAGGCAATTGTAGGTAACGCATCAATGTGGGGTATGATTATTGCTCCCTTCTGTGTTCGTGCTTTCGGCAAGAAGAAGGTTCTTCTCGGAATCAACTTTATGAACATCGTCTGCATCCTTGCAATGGGTCTTAACACAAAGAGCATTCTCTGGCTTGCAGTGTGCGTATACTTCAACTGGCTCTTCGGTGCTTTTGAGCAGATTACAACTCCCGCTATTCAGGCTGACATCCGTGACTTCCACCAGTACAAAACAGGTGAACGCGTTGACGGTATGTTCGCAACAGTAAAGACAATCGGTGATATGGTAACTCTTGTTACTTCTTCAGTTCTTCCCTTCGTATATGAAAAAATGGGTATCTTCGAAGGTAACGGTTACGAAAGTCCCTATGATATTCTTGACGTAACAACAGGTGAGCCCGGTCTTCTTGATAAGATGTTCACAGCTCTTATCATTATGGCTGCTGCAGGTGCTTTCCTCAATATGGTTCCCTACTTCTTCTATGACCTTAAGGAAAAGGATCAGAAGGGTATCGTTAAGATTCTTAAAATCCGTGCTATGTTTGAAGACTACGGCAACGGCATCACAAACGACCAGACTCTTGTTGAGGCTATTGACATCATCAGAGAAGCTAAAGAGCTTGCTACCGCAGAAGCTAAGGCTGCTGACAAGTCAAAGGGCAGAAAGGCTTACAAGGAAGCTCTTCGTTACAACGAAGAAATCGAAATTGCTAAGATGGTTTGCGGCGAACTCGACAAGTTCTCATCAAAGGCTTATGCTGCTAAGTATGAAGCAAGCTACAGAATCTACAAGGCAGGTCTTGAAGGCATCTACAACGCTGATATGACAAAGATTATGGAAGATATTGCAGCAGCAAGAGCTCTTCCCAAGACCACAGCAGAAGAAAAGCAGCTTCGTGAATTCAAGCTTGATATCGCTAAGAATCTTCTTTCATCAGCAAAGGCAGTTAAGAAATACTACAAGACAGCTGAAAGCTTTGTACAGCCCGATTTCAAGGCTCTTGAAGGTCTCTTTGCAATTGAAGACGAATGTGACTCAAAGCTCAAGGATCTTTATCTCCAGCAGGCTGAAGCTAAGAAGGCTAAGGATTCATTTAAGCTTAAGGATATCACAACTGAAATCAAGGAAATTAAGAAGCAGAAGAGCAAGGCTCAGGACGACGCTAAGGCTGAAATGGATAAGCACGCTTACTTCGGCAGAGCTGCTAAGGCTTTCCTTGATGCTGAAAAGGTTGTTAAGGAAAAGGAAAATTACACTCACCTTGACGAGCTTGATTCAAAATATGAAGAATCAAAATCAAGATATGAAGCTGACAGAGCTGCTAAGATTGAAGAGCAGAAGAGACTTGAAGCTGAAAAGGCTGAAAAGGCAAGACAGCTCAAGGCAGAAAAGGAAGCTGAAAAGCTCGCTAAGAAAAATAAATAATAAAAAAGCTCCCACACGGGAGCTTTTTTTAGTGTGGAGTGTGAAGAGTGAAGTGTGGAGTTTTGGGTCACTACGCTCCGATTTATATACTGACGAAACTGTAAAATACATCTTCGTAGGGGCGGCCATTGGCCGTCCGCCTGACCGATACAACTAAATAAAAATGTGCTACAGTAGGGACACGGCTTGCCGTGACCACCCCCAACAGATACAACCAAAACAAAAATGCTACCGAAGGGACACACTGCCTTCCCCTTTAGGGGAAGGTGGATTCGTCACTGACGAAGACGAAAGGGGCTAAAAACCAACACAATCCAATTAACCCAAAACGGTGAAACGGACACGGCAAGCCGTGTCCCTACCGTACGCATTACCAACCAACCT
>JBGVFK010000116.1:0-7617 GCA_045121075.1 Acutalibacteraceae bacterium
CCTCGGTACACAGGTGCTTCTTGATGCGGCTAAAAAGTACGGTAATATCCGCTACCATCAGGTTTCAACGGACGAGGTTTACGGCGACCTTCCTCTTGATCGCCCCGACCTTTTCTTCACCGAGGAAACACCCATTCACACCTCCTCGCCCTATTCGGCAAGCAAGGCTTCGGCTGACCTTCTTGTAATGGCATACTACCGTACCTACGGTCTGCCTGTTACAATCAGCCGTTGCAGTAACAACTACGGCCCCTATCACTTCCCTGAGAAGCTTATACCTCTTATGATTATCAACGCCCTTCACGGAAAGAAGCTTCCCGTTTACGGTGACGGTCTTAATGTAAGAGACTGGCTTTATGTTGAAGACCACTGTAAGGCTATTGATATGATTCTCCACGGCGGCAGAATCGGTGAGGTTTACAATATCGGCGGACACAACGAAAAGGCAAACATTGATGTTGTAAAAACTGTTCTTTCAATTCTCGGCAAGGACGAAAGCCTTATTACCTATGTAAAGGACAGACCCGGTCACGATATGCGCTATGCAATTGATCCTACAAAGATTAAAAATGAGCTTGGCTGGTATCCTGAAACAACCTTTAATGAGGGCATAAAGAAAACTGTAGAGTGGTATCTTCAGAATGAAGACTGGTGGCAGGAAATCACCAGCGGTGAATATACAAAATACTACGAAAAAATGTATAAGGACAGATAAGGTATAATAATTAAGTTTATTATAAATAAAAAACGGAGGAACAAACTATGAAAAAAATTGTATCAGTTTTAATGAGCATCATTATGGTGGCGATGGTTATGGTTCCGGCTATGAGTGTTGCCGCTGCAGATGACGGTTATCTTACAATTTATATTGAGGGCTACGGTCATGCTCTTTATGCTGACAATGAAAACCCTTCAGCAGAAAATCAGATTTTCCCCACAGGCGACATTTTCAGTCCTATTTTAGATGGCTTCGGTAAGGACTCAGTAAACCTTGCCAAGGCTATGGTAACCGGTGATTACACCGAATACGGCAACGGTCTTTACGACACCTTCTCACCTATGTTCTCTGCTATTGCACTTGATAAAAACGGTGAAGCTTCAGACGGCTCAGGCTTTGGTGGCGATATGCTCACAAAGGAATATACAATCGACAGAAGCATATATCCCGACGGCAAAATCCTCTTTGAATATGACTGGCGACTTTCAGTAGAGTATAATGCGGGTATTCTTGAAAAATTTATTGACAGAGTGTGCGAAGAACAGGACGTTGAAAAGGTTAACCTTTTAGGCAGATGCCTTGGCGGCAATGTTATTTCAGCTTATCTTCAGAACGGCAAGAATCACGAAAAGGTAAACGATGTTGTAATGCTTATTGCTTCAACAGAGGGCGTTGACTTTATCAGTGCACTTTTCTCAGGTCAGATTCTTCTCAATACAGACGCAGTTGAAAACTGGGCAAACTATTTCCTTTCAGCAGAAGGTCTTATTACTGACCCTGAAATGAATGCTTTTGTAACAAGCCTTGTAAGTCTTATAAATGAGCTTAAGGTTCTTGGTCTCGGTATTGATTTTGTTCAGACTATCCTTGATAAGGTAAAGGATAATGTTCTTGTAAGAGTTGTGCGTGAATCCTTCGGTTCATGTCCTTCTTTCTGGTCAATGGTATCAGATGAATACTTTGAAGATGCAGTTAACTTTATTTTCCCCACAGACGAAATCAAATCTGAATATGCAGGTCTTATTGAAAAAATAAATTCATTCCACGATAACGTTCAGCTTAATGCAAGAGAAACTATGAAAGAGTTCAAGGCAAAGGGTCACGATATTATGGTTATTTCAAAGTATAACTATCCTAACTATCCTCTTTCAAAGGATGCTTATGCACAGACAGACGGTACAGCCCTTACTTCAGCAACATCATTCGGTGCAGTATGTGCAGATTATGAAAGCACACTTACAGATGATTACATCGCAGGTATGAGCGAAGAAGCCAAGAAGTATCTTTCACCCGACAATATGATTGATGCTTCAACCTGTCTCTTGCCCGAAACAACCTGGTTTATCAAAAATTGTTATCACAACGATTTTCCTGAAGCAATGGATCAGCTTATTGTTAAGTTTATGAACACTGACGGTATGACTGTTTTCTCAGATCCCGAGTATCCTCAGTTTGTTGATTATGATAAGGAAACAGGCACAATTTCACCTGTTTTAGCTCCTGATGCAGAAAAAGACAGCTTCAGCGAAGCTCTCAGCGTATACATTAATTTCATCAGAAATTTTGTAGCACTTATTGTCAAGCTCTTCGGTGAAGAAATCGTTAAAACAGCAGCTTAAAGCATAAAAAACCGTGTTTTGCAATTAAGCAAGACACGGTTTCCTTTTTTATTCAGTTACTAAAAATTAAACCACGCATCAAGAAAGTCATAAATGTAGTATCCTGAAACGCACAGATATATTACAGTAAAGAAATAGCTTACCACATACAAAAATGAATCGGGAAGCTTTTTTGTTCTGATGGCAATTATAACTGTCTGAATAATAAAAAGTAAAGCAATTGCACCCACAAAGGGGATAGCCCACGCCAATAGAATGGGATAGGGTTCACCGAAGGACTTTACATCGGTGTATGTAAGCACAAAGAGGACAAGATGAATAAAAGAAGCAAGAATGTTCAGTGTGGGCAAAAATACGGGCTTGTTTTTCTTCATAAAATCACATCCTTTAATTTCAGAAAATTCCATGAGCAAGAATATCGTAAACCAAATATCCTGCAAAGCTTATAAAAACTGAATCAAGAAGATAGGCTACAACAAACCCTAAGTTATCTGTCTGAAGCTTTTTCTCCTTTAAGGTGAGTAACAGGACAGAAATTATGAAAAGCAAAGTGACTCCGGCTGAAATATATCCTGTCCATAATAATACGGTGTAAAAGTCATCAGGCATAATATCAAGGCGGACAATTACAAAGCAAAGAATAAAAACAATAATGCAGAAAATGTTGAGCTTTGATAAAAATGAAGCTACTTTCTTTAACATAATATCACATCCTTTCTGCTTTAATTATACCATTTCCGGAAATGAGTGGCAATGGGAGAAAATTACAAAAAGGTTACAATTTTACTACAATTAAAGCTGTCTGACTTCTCAGACAGCTTTGCTTTATGTCTTTTTTATAAATTCCTTTCCACAGTGAGGACAGCTGATTTTTATTTTGCCTCTGTATCTCGGTACACGCAGTGTGTTGTGGCACTTAGGACAGTTGTAGTATCTGTGGTCTTTGTCCTGAAACTGCTGAAGCTTTTTCATAATAAAAGCTCTCCATGGTGCAGATATCTCGAGAAATTTTCGGTTTTCCTCGCTTCTTTTTGTGTAGTTTTTGGACATCATTCTGTAAATGGCAAAGCCGTAGGGTATAAGGCTGATAAGACTGCCGTAGGGTATTCTGAAAAGGGAGCAGATTACAGAAATCACTGCACCGAAGATAAAAAGCACTGTGTTCAAAAGGTCGTTTCCGTAACGGCCAAGCATAAATTGTCTGATTTTTTCCATTATTCCGTTCATATGAATCCTCCTTGGTTTAATACAATTATAGTTTTTTAGTTTAAAAAAGCTTAAAAGTTTCTGCTTATTATATTGATTATTAGTTTAGTTTCAATTATAATATATATCAATTCAAAAATAAAGTCAAAGGAATGATAAAATTGAAGATAATAAAAAATTATCTTAAACGTTATTTCGTTGATGCTATGAGCTTTATGGCTCTCGGCCTTTTTTCTTCACTTATTGTAGGACTTATTATCAGTCAGCTGGCTAAAATACCGGGACTTGCTGTGCTTTCAAGCTTCAGCGGTGTTCTTGCCGCATCTTCGCCTGTTGTTGGCGGTGCAATCGGTGCCGCAATTGCTTACGGACTTAAAAGCAAGCCCCTTGTTGTTTTTTCATGTATTGCAGTTGGTGCCTTCGGCTATGAGCTTGGTGGCCCTGTGGGTGCTTATGTAGCCGCACTTGTTGCCAACGAGATTTCAAGACTTGTAAGCGGAAAAACAAAAATTGATATAGTTGTAACTCCTCTTGTAACCATTATTGCAGGCGGATTTGTAAGTACATTCGTAGGCCCTTATCTTTCAGAGCTTATGAGCGGACTCGGTGAGCTTATAAATGCGGCAACTCAGCTTCATCCCTTCCCTATGGGAATTACAGTTTCGGTGCTTGTAGGTCTTGCTCTTACAGCACCCATAAGCTCAGCTGCCCTTTGTATTATGCTCGGTATTGACGGAATTGCGGCCGGTGCTGCTGCCGTAGGCTGTGCAGCACAGATGGTGGGCTTTGCGGTAACCTCATTCAAAGCTAACGGTGTAGGCGGTCTTGTTTCTCAGGGTGTAGGCACAAGTATGCTTCAGTTCGGCAACATAATGCGCCACCCTCAGATTATACTTGCTCCTACTCTTGCAGGTGCAGTTCTCGGACCCATTTCAACCTGTGTGCTTAAAATGACAAACACACCAACAGGTGCCGGTATGGGTACAAGCGGTCTTGTGGGACAGTTCGGTGCATATTCAGCCATGGCTGACTCTTTCGGCGGCACAGAAAGCATAGTGCTTATTGTAATAATGCACGTTTTAGCTCCGGCACTTCTCTCGTTGCTTTTCCATCTTATTTTCAAGAAAATAGGACTTGTTAAAGACGAATATTTAAAGCTTAATAATGCTGAATAAAATTTAAAGGAGGCACTATGAACGCATACGATTTTGACGGTACAATTTATAAGGGCGACAGCTCTCTCGACTTCTTTAAGTTTTTCATAAAGAAGGATCCGAAAATTCTTGCCTTCACCCCAGCGGTCCTTAAAATTATTGACGATTACAGAAAGACAACTCTCCGTTTTGATGATGTAATTGCAAAGTACGGCCACGTAATTACAGATTATGTTGAAAAGCATAACATTGATATTCCTGCACTTTATGAGGAATTCTGGGCTACCCACGAGAAAAATATCAAGCCCTTCTATAAGCATGTGCAGAAGGAAGACGACCTTATTATTACAGCGTCACCTACAGTTTCAATGAACATCATCTGCCCTAAAATCGGAGTAAAGCACTGGTTGGGCACAGAGCTTGACCCGAAAACAGGTGCATTCAACCGCGGCTGCTTCCGTGAGGTTAAAATTGACTTTTTCCGTGAGGCTTATCCCGACGGTGTAATTGACGATTTCTATACTGACTCACTTCACGATGAATTCCTTTTCCCTTATGCAAAAAGAGTTTTCTGGGTTAAGGGTCACAAGATTACACAGATAAAATGACAGAAAGACTTGATAAGCTCATCGCTTCTCAGGGTAAGCTTTCCCGAAGCGATGTAAAGAAAATGGTAAAAAGCGGAAGAGTTACTGTTGACGGAGCAGTTGTAAAATCTGCTGACATAAAGGTTGATGCAGATAAATCGGTGATTTCTGTTGACGGCAAAGCTCTCAACTATAAAAAGAACATCTATATTATGCTCAATAAGCCCCAGGGTGTGATTTCTGCGTCAAACGATAAGACACAGAAAACAGTTGTTGACCTTGTACCGCCTGAGCTTTACCGTGACGGACTTTTTCCGGCAGGCAGACTTGATGGTGATACAGTTGGCTTTGTGCTTATTACTGACGACGGAGATTTTGCCCACAGAATACTCTCGCCGAAAAACCATATAATGAAAACCTATCACGCAACTCTCAGGTCACCGCTTACCGAAGAGGACATTTCTGCTTTCAAAAACGGAATTGAGCTTTCTGACGGAACACTCTGCCTTGAAGCAGAGGTCAGAATGCTTGAAAAAACAGATGAGCCAATAGCAGAGGTGAAAATCTGCGAAGGTAAATACCATCAGGTAAAAAGAATGTTTGCTGCCCTCGGAAACAAGGTGCTTTATCTTAAGCGCGTAAGAATGGGCGGTCTTCAGCTTGATGAAAGCCTTGAAGAAGGTCAGTGCAGAGAAATCACTGCCGAAGAGCTGCTTTTGCTGAGCGAAAAAAACTGAATGATTACCTCTCCCTTTGAGGAGAGGTTTTGTTTTTATAGATAAAGAGATTTTGTATATATTAACCAAATTAAATCTGCATATTTTATTACAGTTTCTATTGAAAAATCTGTCACTTTTTGTTAAAATATATTAAAATAGGTCGAAAAGGAGAAAAACGGTAAATGGAGCTTCTTGAAAAACGAATTCTTAAAGACGGAAAGGTTTTTCCGGGTAACATTCTTAAGGTTGACTCCTTTCTCAATCATCAGATTGATGTTGAGCTGCTTAATGAAATGGGCAAGGAAATCAAGCGTCTTTATGACGGCGCAGGTGTAAATAAAATTCTTACCATTGAAGCGTCAGGTATAGGTATTGCCTGCATAGTGGCTCAGTATTTCGGCTGTCCTGTTCTTTTTGCTAAAAAGAGTAAGACAAAAAACATTGCATCAACAGTTTATAAAACCCAGGTTGAATCCTTTACCCACGGAAAAACCTACGATGTAATTGTTTCAAAGGACTTTATCGGTGAAGGGGATAAGGTGCTTATTATTGACGATTTCCTTGCTGAGGGAAATGCACTTTTAGGTCTTATTGACCTTTGCAACCAGGCAGGTGCTGAGGTTGCAGGCTGTGCAATTGCCGTTGAAAAGGCTTTTCAGCAGGGCGGAAAAAGAGTGAGAGATCTTGGAATAAGAGTGGAATCTCTCGCTAGAGTTGAGTCTATGAGCGACGACTCTCTTACCTTTGTAAGATGAAAATGGAATTAGCCGGCAGAAGTCGGTAAAATAAAATTCAAAACGGAGGAAACACCAATGAAAAAATTACTTGCAGTTCTTCTTGCAGCAGTTCTCGTTTTTGCTCTTGCAGCATGTGGCGGCACAGGCAGTGAAGAACCCGAAGCACTCGGCATGAGTGAATCACCCATCGCAGAAGTTGCACTTAACGTTGACTACGAAGTTCCCGCAGACTTCAAAATCGGCTTTATCTGCCTTCACGACGAAAACTCAACATACGACCTCAACTTCCTTAATGCTGTTTACAAGATTCAGGAAACTCTCGGACTTACAGACGAGCAGGTTATTATCAGAGTAAACATTCCCGAAGGTGACGAATGCTATGTTGCTGCTAAGGACCTTGTAGCAGAAGGCTGTAACATTATCTTCGCTAACTCCTTTGGCCACGAAGATTTCCTTATCAAGGCTGCTAAGGAATTCCCCGAAGTTGAATTCTGCCATGCAACAGGTACAAAGGCTCACACAGAAGGCCTTGACAACTACCACAACGCATTTGCTTCAATTTATGAAGGCCGTTTCCTTGCAGGTGTTGCTGCAGGTCTTAAGATCAACGAAATGATTGAAGCCGGCACTATCACAGCTGAACAGGCTAAGATGGGCTATGTAGGCGCTTTCACATATGCTGAAGTTATTTCAGGTTATACATCATTCTATCTCGGCGCTAAGAGCGTATGTCCGTCAGTTACAATGGACGTTCAGTTCACAGGCTCATGGTATGATGCAACAGAAGAAAAGAACGCTGCTGAAGCTCTTATCGCAAGAGATTGCGTACTTATCAGCCAGCACGCTGACTCAATGGGTGCTCCCGGTGCTTGCGAAG
>JBGVFK010000117.1:0-7855 GCA_045121075.1 Acutalibacteraceae bacterium
TATTACGTACTATACAAAATGTATATTTTCTATAGTATAGGGGGAGGTTTTTAGTTAATAGTAACAACGCAAATTTTAGAGTTAACTCATGTAACTGATTAAATAGAATGCTTTATAAATGGTTTGCATATTATCTATACAATGATTAGTAAGTCGTTATTGGTCTTTACTTTTATGTTTAAAGCCATTAATTCACATTTTTAAATAATATTGTTAAGCACGAATCATTTAATATGAATGAATTGATTTTATGTTTATATCAGTAGCTGCTGAAAATTTAAAATTCAACCTAAATATCAAATGTGCCATTTAATAGAAATAACTTTAATGATAGTTGCTTCGTTTTAAAAATTTCTATCAAATGGCATTTAATCAGTTTTTCTTAAATGAGCATTGCATCGTTTGAAATATTTCTATTTAATAAGGTTTTCTGTGCTTTATTTATGTTAGTTAATATTGATAATGGTAAATTCAGTGATAAGCCATTTGATCAGTTTTTCTGAGACATACACAGTATCATTCTGAAAATTTCCATTAAACGCTTATTTACTCATAGTATCCTTGATGAGTGCTGATGAATGTCAATTAACACACTTTTTAAAAAAATTCTGATTAGCTATTGACAAATCTGAAATATTTTGTATAGTTGATATAGTTAAAAGTTTTGTATAGTTGATGCAGTTTGTGTCTTTTAAAATTTGCAGCTAAAATATGGAGGTTTATTATGGCTAACCTGATAAATAAAAATCTGCTTCCGCCGCTGGTTGTTGAATATATTAATGAGCTACTTGTAATTAAAGCAAGCTCTAAGCTTACAGTTGATGAATATCTTTCTGACTTAAGATTATTTTTCAGGTACCTTATTTCTGTTGAAAAAGGCCTCGACTCCCCTGATAAATTGCCTGATGACTTTGATATGTCATATATTGACACTGAATATGTCGGAAAAATCACATTAAAAGATATTAACAATTTCTTAACATATTGCGGAAGTGACCGTTCTAATTCAGCAAATACCCGAGCAAGAAAAGCTTCATCAATACGCGGATTTTTTAAATATATTGCCGATAAAATGCAGTATATTGATCATAATCCTGCAACTCAGCTTCAGGTTGCTCCGTCAAAGAAAAAACTACCTAAATATCTTACTTTAGAGCAAAGCATTGAGCTTCTTAACAGTGTAAAAGATCCTAATAAGGAAAGAGATTATTGCATACTCACACTTTTCCTCAATTGCGGTCTGCGTCTTGCAGAGCTTGTAAGCCTCGATATTAACGACATTGACTTTAATGAAAACACTATGATTGTAACCGGTAAGGGTGACAAGGAAAGAATTGTCTATCTTAATAAAGCTTGCATTGACTCAATTAAAGCTTATCTAGCGATAAGACCCCGTGATAAAATTGAGCCGAAAGATAAAAACGCGTTATTCATTTCTAGGCTTAATAAGCGCATAGGAAGACAAGCTGTACAGCTTATGGTATATCATTATTTAAAAGAAATCGGACTTGATGGTCAGCATTATTCAGTGCATAAGCTTCGTCATACTGCCGCTACTCTTATGTATCAGCACGGCGGTGTTGATGTTCTTGTGCTCAAAGATATGCTCGGACATGAAAACCTTGTTACAACAGAGATTTATACCCACCTTGAAAATAAACAACTTCGTGAAGCGGCTAAAAACAATCCTTTAAGTAAAGAATTTAAAAAATCAGAAAGCAAATAAATCACCGAAGATACTGATTGTGCAAAGCATTATAAGCTTACTCATCATGATGATTAGTGTACTTACAGCGAATTTCAGCATAAATGATTTTATTTCAGTTGTACTCTCCCCTTTTACACTTTTAATATTATCTGTAAACTGCTTGCTTGCAGTAAAACAGCTTTGTGTCATCAGAAGAACACCGAAAAGGCAGATTATCTCTCCGGGTAAAAGCACAAGAAAAGCATATTCTGCACCTTTTAATGCGTATTCACTATAAAGATGCGAGAATAACAGCGTTGGAGCAAGAGATTTTATAAAGGTAAGTAATAGTGTAAATGGATAACCAATCGCAGAAAAACTGAATATAAGCATCATAAAAACATAAGGTAGCTCTGAAATTATCAAGCCTGATAACATTTCAAGGCTACTTTTTTGCGAGTGATCTGTAAAGAAGCTTATAAATATTTCAAAAATGCCTGTATATAGCTTTTCTTTAAAGAAACAGTAAAGCAAGACGCCTGAAACAAAAGCTGATAAAACAGCAGAAAACGAAAAAATTAAAGGAGGACTTATTTTATAAGGCTTGTGCCTCTTTTTTTGCGGTTTAACAATAACTGCACTTACTTTCATTTCTTAATCCGCTTAGCCTTTTGTCGAATATTTACGCCTGTTATTCCGCCTACAGATGCAAAAATCAGTGATATTAAAGAGGCAATAATTATGTTTATATCGAAGCTGAAGCTATTCAGAATCAGCGATATAACAATTAATAAAGTCAGTGTAGGTAAAACATAAATTATTCCGATTATAATTCCTTGCTGTCTTTTACATTTGCCTGAAATGAAGCCTGAAATGAGGCTGCATGCACCTGTTACTGATAACAAAACTGCAAAAGTTGTTTCTTTCTGTAAATCAATACTTACTGAAACTAAAGAAGCAGCGGATATCAGAACAATAAATAGCAACAACGGAAAAATAAATAGCATTATTGCTTGAGTTCGTTTTTTATTTTCATTATTCTTCCTCTTTTTGTTAGGCATAAAAAATAACCTCCTCACATTCATCTGTTCAATGAATATGAGGAGTATTACTTTAATTATTACTGATTATCAGTCTTCGTTCTTCTTTGATTTTGCAGCTTTCTTTTCAGCCTTTGCTTTTTCCTGAGCAGCTTTTGCAGCTTCTCTTTCAGCGGCAAGTCTTTCCATAGCTGAATTGTTCTGCTGAACAGACCAACGAGTGATAAGCATTCTTGTTCTGTCAGCGCCTGTTTCAATTACAAGGTTGTTTTCTTTAACTGAAACTACTTTACCGCAGATACCGCCGATTGTTGTGATTTCGTCGCCGATGTCAACTGCGTTACGCATTTCCTGTTCTTCCTTCTGACGCTTCTTCTGAGGACGAATCATCATGAAGTACATAAGGGCGAACATACCAACCATCATAATAATCATTGAATACTGTGAACCGCCTGCTGTTGAGCCTGCAGCTGTTGCTTCCAATAAATACATATTATTGCTCCTCCTATAAAAATATTTCAATAAAGTATAGCAAATTTAAATTCTTTTGTCAAGGAGGTCAACATATTTTTCCTTGAACTCAGCGTACTCATCATTGTCAAGCGCTTCTCTGATTTTTTCCATAAGAGTGTTATAGAAATAAAGGTTGTGCATTACACAAAGACGCATTGCAAGCATTTCCTTAGCCTTGAAAAGATGTCTGATGTATGCTCGTGAGAAGCTTCTGCAAGTGGGACAGTCGCATTCAGGATCAATGGGCAGAATGTCTCTTTCATACTTTTTATTGTTGATATTGATAATGCCGTTCCAAGTGTTGAGATGTCCGTGACGGGCATTACGGCTTGGCATTACACAGTCAAAAAGATCAACTCCCCTGCTTACAGCTTCAATAATGTTGCCGGGTGTACCGACGCCCATAAGGTAACGGATTTTATCCTTTGGCATATAAGGCTCTACTGCTGAAATTACACGGTACATATCTTCTTTCGGTTCGCCTACTGCAAGTCCGCCGATTGCGTAGCCGTCAAGATCAAGCTCAGCAATTTCTTTCATATTTTCGATTCTTAAATCTTCAAAGGTGCAGCCCTGATTGATACCGAAAAGAAGCTGATTTTTGTTGATGGTTTCAGGAAGTGAGTTAAGTCTTTCCATTTCAGCCTTGCAGCGTATAAGCCATCTTACAGTTCTTTCGCAGCTCTTTTTTGCATATTCATATGTTGCAGGATTTTCAACGCATTCATCAAAGGCCATTGCAATAGTTGAGCCTAAATGTGACTGAATCTGCATACTTTCTTCGGGTCCCATAAAAATTCTCTTACCGTCAACGTGTGAAGCAAAGGTTACACCCTCTTCGCTGATTTTGCGAAGACCAGAAAGAGAGAAAACCTGAAATCCGCCACTGTCTGTAAGAATGGGAGCCTTCCACTGAGTAAATTCATGAAGACCGCCCATATCATAAACAAGGTCATCGCCGGGTCTTACATGAAGATGGTAAGTGTTTGAAAGCATAACCTGGCACTTGATTTCCTCAAGGTCGATAGCGGAAAGTGCACCCTTAATTGCACCGCAGGTTGCAACATTCATAAAGGCAGGAGTCTGCACAGTGCCGTGTACAGTTTTAAATTCACCGCGTCTTGCGGTTTCATTGTTTTTTATAAGCGTATACATACTGCAGCCTCCTTATCTGATAAATACTGCATCACCGAAGGAGAAGAATCTGTACTTCTCTTCAACAGCAGTTTTGTAAAAATTCATTGTGTTTTCATATCCGCAGAAAGCGCTTACAAGCATAATAAGTGTGCTTTCAGGCAGATGGAAGTTTGTTATAAGAGCATCTATACACTTGAATTCATAGCCGGGATAAATAAAGATATCTGTATTACCCTCTGCTTCTTCAATTTTACCGTTAAAGGTTGCAACTGATTCAAGTGTACGGCAGCTTGTTGTGCCGACAGCGATAACTCTGCCGCTGTTTTTCTTGGTTTCGTTTATAAGTTCAGCTGTTTCTTTCGGTAACCAATAATGTTCTGAATGCATAGTATGTTTTGAAATATCGTCAACCTTAACAGGTCTGAAGGTACCGAGACCAACATGAAGGGTTACATAACCGATATTAACACCTTTAGCTTTGATTTTTTCAAGAAGCTCATCTGTAAAATGAAGACCTGCAGTAGGAGCAGCAGCTGAACCGAGTTCTTTTGAATATACAGTCTGATAACGCTCCTGATCTTCAAGAGTTTCTGTAATATAAGGTGGAAGAGGCATCTGACCAATCTGATCAATAACATTGTAGAAATTTCCTTCATAGCGGAATTTTACAAGTCTATTACCACCTTCAAGAACATCAATTACATCTGCTTCAAGCAGACCGTCACCGAAGGTAAAGGATGTACCGGGCTTTGCTCTTTTACCGGGACCTGTGATGCATTCCCATAAATCATCGCCCTTTGTATTGAGAAGAAGGAATTCAACTCTTGCACCTGTCTCTTTTTTTGTGCCAAACATTCTTGCAGGAAGCACCCTTGTATTGTTTACAATAAGGCAGTCCCCTTCTCTCAGCTCGTCAAGAATGTCATAAAAATGACCGTGCTTAAGCTCACCGTTTTCTCTGTCAACAACAAGAAGACGAGAATGGTCACGGGGTTCAACAGGATGCTGAGCTATAAGCTCCTGAGGTAAATCATAGAAAAAATCTGATGTATTCATAAATTTTTGCCGAAAAAACACTTCCGGCTTTTCCTTTCTCACTTTTTTCTATTGACTAATCAAATAATAAGTGATAATATATAAAAGTTATTAACTATTATAGTGCATAATGCTGAATTTGGCAACAGTTTTAGGCAAAATAATATGTTGAATTTTAAACTCAGACAGAGGTGTAATTATGAAAAAGTATAATGTTGGTATTATCGGTGCTACAGGTATGGTAGGTCAGAGATTTGCTACAATTCTTGCTGATCATCCCTGGTTCAATGTTACTCTTCTTGCAGCTTCATCACGTTCTGCAGGCAAGACATACAAGGAAGCAATCGGCGAAAGATGGAGAATTGCTGACCCTATGCCTGAAAAGCTCGCTGACCTTATTATTAAGGACGCTACTGCTGATATGGAAGAAATCGCAAAGTCAGTTGATTTTGTTTTCTGCGCAGTTGATATGAAAAAGGATGAAATCAGAGCTCTTGAAGAAGCTTATGCAAAGCTTGAATGCCCCGTTGTTTCAAATAACAGTGCTCACAGAGGTACAGCAGACGTTCCTATGGTAGTGCCCGAAATCAACGCTGACCATATCAAGGTTATTGAAGGACAGAGAAAGCGTCTTGGCACAAAGAGAGGTTTCGTTGCAGTTAAGAGCAACTGCTCACTTCAGAGCTACGTTCCCGCTATTTATCCTCTTGATAAGGAATATGGTGTTAAGGAAGTTCTCGTTTGCACATATCAGGCAATTTCAGGTGCAGGTAAAACCTTTGATTCATGGCCTGAGATGATTGACAATGTTATCCCCTATATCGGCGGCGAAGAAGAAAAGAGCGAACAGGAGCCTCTTAAGATCTGGGGTAAGGTTGAAAACGACGTAATCGTAAATGCAAGCAAGCCCGCTTTCACTGCTCAGTGCATCAGAGTTCCCGTTTCAGACGGTCATATGGGTGCTGTATTTATGCGTTTTGAAGATGGCAAAAAGCCCTCAAAGGAAGAAATCATCAAGGTTTGGGACAGCTTCAGCGGCAGAGCTCAGGAATTAGAGCTTCCTTCAGCTCCTAAGAAATTCCTTCACTACTTCACTGAAGACAATATGCCTCAGACAAAGCTTCAGAGAAATCTTGAAAACGGTATGGCAGTTTCAATCGGCAGACTTCGAGAAGACAGCCAGTACGATTATAAATTTGTTTGCCTTTCACACAACACTCTCAGAGGTGCTGCAGGCGGTGCAGTTCTTCTCGCTGAGCTTCTCTGTGCAGAGGGTTATATGGACTAATTCAAAATTCACCGGACGTTTAATGATGTCCGGTGTTTTATTTTAACTTTTCAGGGAGGAAATTTATGAAGTCCATCTTTACCGGATGCGGAACAGCTCTTGTAACACCTTTTAAAAAGGATGGGAAAATAGATTTTGAATGTTTCATAAAGCTGATAGAATATCAAATTAGAAACGGTACGGATGCTCTGATTATCTGCGGCACAACCGGTGAAGGCTCAACACTTTCTGTTGATGAAAAGCTGATGCTTTTTGATGTTGCAGTTAAAACAGCGAAGAAAAGAATACCTATAATTGCAGGAACAGGCAGCAACAGCACTTCCTTTGCTGAAAATTTAGCAAAAGAGGCTGAAAAAAGCAATATTGACGCCCATCTGATTGTAACACCGTATTACAACAAATGCTCTCAGAACGGCATTATAGAGCATTATTTCACTCTTGCGGATAATTTAAAGAAGCCTGTTATTGTATATAACGTTCCGTCACGAACCGGAGTAAACATTTCCGCGGAAACTTATAAATTATTGGCAGAGCATAATAATATAATTGGCGTGAAAGAAGCTGATCCCGATATGGGTAAGCTATCAGAAAGCATAAACTTGACCGAAGGAAAGCTTGACTTTTACATTGGGAACGATGACCTTATAACTGCTTCTGCTTCAATCGGTGCAAAAGGTGTCATTTCAGTGCTTTCTAATATATCTCCAAGGTTTACTGCTCAGATGATAAAAGCTGCTTTAAACGGCAATTTTGAGAAATCTTCTGCGATGCAGAAAAAATCAATTCCGCTTATTAAAGCACTTTTCAGTGATGTGAATCCAATAGCTGTAAAAGAAGCGATGTCTTATCTTAGTATGTGCGAAAGCACAATGCGCTTACCTCTTTGCGGAATGAAGGAGGCTTTAAAAGAAAAACTTATTAAAACAATTGAAGAAAACAAAAGTATATTGTATTGAAAAATCCCTCGGACAACCGAGGGATTAACTGTTATTCAGCTGTTGTGTTTTCAATAGTTGTATACATAAAATACTTATATCCGAGCGGATTCGTGAAAAATCCTTTTACTCTTTTATCAAGCATATATGTGTCGGTGTTGTAATAGATAGGAGTTATACAGCCTGTATCCATAAGCATATCTTCTGCAAGGTGCATAAG
>JBGVFK010000118.1:0-24865 GCA_045121075.1 Acutalibacteraceae bacterium
CGGCCTACACCGCGACCTGTTACTTTACCCTTGCTGTTTACTGTTGCAACATCTGTGTCTGATGATTCCCATTTGATTTCGGGTCTTTCGCTTGTTCCCTTAATTTCTGCAGTAAGCTGAACAGTTTCAAGTGTTCTGATACTGATTGCAGAGCCGCTGATAACAATTTCAGGTGCTGTTTCTGCTGCAAATGCGGGAAGTGCTGCTGTGACTTCGGGAAGCGCTACTGCTGCACAGCTCATTACACATGTAAGTGAAAGAACTGCGATGAGCATAAATACGGCTATGCTCTTAAAAGTCTTTTTCATAAAACAACCTCCGGTTAATATTTTTTTAAATTTTACGCAAAAGGTATTGTACCATACTTTTTCCAATTTAGCAATACTTATTTTAGGTTATTTTAAAGTTTAACAATCTGAGGCATACCGTCGGCTTCTCTTGAGTTATCTGCAAGATAAACACTGAGGTGACCTGCAACTGAATCGAAAATTGAAGTGCAGGCAAGTGAAGGCTCTTCTCCACGAAGGAATTTTACAAAATCCTCAGCGAGTCTTTCGTCACCGCCACCGTGACCACCGTAAGCACCTACCATATCACCGCTTACCTTGAGGTCAACAACCTCTACATCGCATTCCTCATTATGAGCATCGGGAGAGGGATTGATTTTGAGTACGGTATATTTTGAATCTTCAAAGTTACCGAAAATTTCACCCTTTGTACCCACAATGTGAATGTTTCTTCTGGGCTCTGCTGAGCCGCCTACCATATTGTGAGTACCTGTTGCACCGCTTCTGAAATTAACAAGCACACTCTGGTGGTCAACAACATTGTTGTCGCACTTGTAAATGCAGCGTGCGTATGGGTTGTCCGTTTTCATAAGTGCAATTTTGTCTTCGATTGTGGGATTTTCTATATGCTCAAGTGCATCCCACACATAGAAGCTCCATCTGTCAGGATGGTCTATGTAAAGGCGCTTTGTGGAGTACACGCAGGAGTCAACATGGGGACAGTCCTTCATACAGATTGTGCCTGCACCCTCTGGGGCATTTTCAGGTCTGAACTGATATTTACCACCGAATGAGCTTATCTGCACCGGCTCGGTTTCAGCCATCATCCACATCATAATATCCATATCGTGACAGCACTTTGCAAGAAGCATTGATGTGTGGCACTTGTCACTATTTGCCCACTTACCTCTTACATATGAGGTTGAGAGATGGTGGTATGAAACATGCTCACTTGTCTGAATGTTGATAATATCACCGATTTCACCCTTTGCAATTCTCTCCTTGATACCATAATAGAAGGGAGTATAGCGAAGCACATGGCAAATCATAACCTTTGAGCCGTTTTTTCTTGCAACATCAACAAGGTAACGCATTTCCTTCTCATTTACCGCAAAGGGCTTTTCAAGAAGCATATCATAGCCCGCTTCAAGAAGAGGTACAGCAGTTTCAATGTGCTGCTCATCCATTGTACCGTTGATTATTGCATCGGCAAGCTTACCTTTTTCTGCAAGCTCTGCAGCAGTTTCAAAGCACATATCCTCGGAAAAGCCGAAATGCTCCATCGCCTTTTTACGACGTACGGGATTAGGGTCAGCAACACCCACAATTTTAAGAAGCTCAGGGTTGGTTTTTGCAAGCTCACTGTAAACAAAAGCTCTGTGACCTGCACCTACAATTATAGCTGTAATAGGTTTGTTATTCATAGTATTTACCTCACGGCATAAAATTTCATTGTAATTATATCATACATAGGAATTTTTGCAATATAAAAAGGTCGGATTCACCGACCTTTTAAAAATTTATTTTTTATATAGCTCCCTGTGCCATCATTGCATCTGCAACCTTAAGGAAGCCTGCAATGTTTGCACCTGCAACAAGGTTATAACCGAAGCCGTACTCTTCAGCAGCTGCTGCTGAGTTGTTGTGAATGTCAATCATAATCTGCTTAAGCTTAGCGTCAACCTCTTCAGCAGTCCAGTTGTATCTCATTGAGTTCTGACCCATTTCGAGAGCTGATACAGCAACACCGCCTGCGTTAACTGCCTTAGCAGGACCAACTGCCTTACAATTCTTCATAAGGTAGCTGAGCGCTTCGTTTGTTGTGGGCATATTAGCAACCTCAATATAGTAAGGTACACCGTTAGCAACCATCTTTTCAGCTTCAGCCATATTGATTTCGTTCTGAGTAGCGCAAGGCATAGCGATGTCTACCTTAACACCCCAGGGCTTTTCGCCAGGGAAGAACTGTACACCGAACTTGTCAGCATAGTCCTGAGCTCTGTCGCGGCATGAAGCACGCATTTCAAGAAGGTAGTTGATCTTTTCTTCTGTGCAGATACCGTCGGGATCGTAAATATAACCGTCAGGACCTGAGATTGTTACAACCTTACCGCCAAGCTCATTAACCTTTTTAACAACACCCCAAGCTACATTACCGAAGCCTGAAACTGCAACTGTCTTACCCTTGATTTCTTCACCGAAGTGTTCAAGAACCTTTTCTGTATAGTATACAGCACCGTAGCCTGTTGCTTCAGGTCTGATAAGTGAGCCGCCGTATGAAAGGCCCTTACCTGTAAGTACGCCGTTTTCAAAAGAACCTCTGATTCTTCTGTACTGACCGTAAAGGTAACCGATTTCTCTTGCACCTACACCAAGGTCACCTGCGGGAACGTCAGTGTCAGGACCGATATGTCTGTAAAGCTCTGTCATAAATGCCTGGCAGAAGCGGAGGATTTCGCTGTCGCTCTTACCTCTGGGATCGAAGTCACTACCGCCCTTAGCGCCACCGATGGGAAGACCTGTAAGGCTGTTCTTGAAGGTCTGCTCAAAAGCAAGGAACTTCATGATACCTGTATAAACTGAGGGATGGAAACGAAGACCGCCCTTGTAAGGACCGATAGCACCGTTGAACTGGATTCTGAAGCCCTTGTTAACGTGTACCTTGCCCTCATCGTCTGTCCATGTTACACGGAAAGCGATCTGTCTTTCGGGTTCTACAATTCTTTCAAGAAGTGCAACCTTTTCATATTCGGGATGCTGTTCAACAACGGGAACAAGTGACTGAAGCACTTCTGTTACAGTCTGAACGAATTCAGGCTGATGCGCACTTTTCTCTGAAATATGCTTAATAACTCTTTCTACATAGTTCATTCCAAAAACTCCTTATATGCCTTATAAAAGGCTGAAATTCAATTTATTTTATTGAATATTTTATACCTATGAGAAAAAAATTTCAATTACTTTGCCTCAATATTTCATATTTCGTATAGTTTATCAAAAATTATCGGATAATGTTGAAAACTTCTTTACAACTGCTACATAAAATATGTTTAAAAAGGAACAATTATGCCTTGTTTTTTCCTTGACACGAAACTTTTCGGATAGTATAATTATTCTGCAAATATATTTAAGGAAGTGAAAATATGCTTAAGCGTAAATCGACAAAAGCTATTATTGTGTCTCTTATAATAATCATCCTTGCCGGTGCTATGGCTGTTGGTTATCTGTTCACTCACGGTTTTATTGAAATAAACATAAACCCTGAGTATATTGAAGGACAGATAAAGGTTGCTTGTGTTGGCGACAGTGTCACACACGGTCACGGAATATACCCGTGGAAGGACAACAACTACCCTGCCCTGCTAGGTGATATGATGGGCGAAGAGTACCACGTGAGCAACTTTGGTGTAAGCGGCAGCACAGTGCAGGATTCAGGCGATCAGCCCTACACAAAGACAAAGGATTATCCCAAGTCTCTTGACTACGAAGCTGACATTCTTGTTTTTATGATGGGCTCAAATGACTCAAAGCCTGAAAACTGGCAGGGTGAAGAAAAGTTCAGAGAGGCTTACAACAAGCTTCTTGACACATATCTTCAGGGTGACAAGGTTCCCGATGTATATTTATGCACTCCACCAACAGCATTTTTCCCTGATGGAGTTACAGAAGGTCTTACAAATTACGACATTCAGCCTCTTTATGTTGAAACGGTTGCTGACATTGTAAGAGAAATTGCAGCAGAAAGGAACCTTCCTTTAATTGAAATCAATGACCTTACGGAAAACAGGAGAGACCTTTTTAACAAGGATAATGTACATCCGAATAACGACGGTGCAAAAGCAATTGCCCAAGAGGTTTTTGAAGCTATTAAATAGTTACCCTCTGTTTGATTTGCTCGAATCACAGAGCTTATATAAGGTGCTCACCTGTGCGGTGGGCACTTTTTCAGCTTTATAAAAATTCACTTAAGTTAATGCCTGAAACAAATTGAAAAATCGTTTTTCAACTCTTTTGTTTACCATACAATATTGTAAATAAGCATATCGTTTGTAAGTCTCGCTGTTCCGTCAATTTTCGCACTGAAAAGCTCAGCATCAGCTGTGATATCAATTACAATGTTATGGGTAATTGACTTTACTTGGTCTGTCTTCGGATCATATACACAGCCGAACACACAGTCACGGTAAATAAGGTCAAAGCCGTTGAGAGTAACACCGGGAATTGCACCAACAACCTCATCAACCTCTGCCTTGATATCCTTAAAGGCAACCGGCTGCATTACTGCACCGTGAGCTGACAGAGGTACAAGAGTATCTGCCGGAGTAGGCTCAGCATTGATTTCTTCCTTAAGGCTGAAGGTAATTTTGTATGTACCGTCGCCAAGGTCCTCACATTTTGCCCACTCTACTGCATCGTAATCTGTAAGTGCACAGCCCTTTTCACTGTTGTGAATAGGCACATCTGTAAGAATTTCAGCAGCACCCTTTTCTCTGATGAGCTCTTCAGCCTGCTCTTCAGTTACCATATAGTTTGAGGCAATACCGAGGAACTTGTTGATAACATCGCTGAAGTTACGGTATTCCTCAGGAAGAGCCTGATATTCCTTCTTTGTGTAGGCGGGCTTTTCCTCCTTGAACTTATCAACAAGAAGAGTATACTGATCAATTATTTCTTTTACGCTTTCAGGCTTATCTAAGTTACTTTCAGCCTTATTATCCTCTGCAGGTGTTGTTACCTGAGGAGCTGTGGGCTGAGGCACTGTTGCCGGAGGTACAGTTGTTTCAATCTGATGGCTTTCGGCTGTCGGCAGCTCATACACAAAATCACTTGGCACATCACCGTCAACGTTAAGCTTTACGCCAACCTCAGTCGGCAGAATAAGATAAGTAAAAAGCAGAGTAAGAACTACAGCAACCGCTGTTATAATTTTATCCGATTTGTTCATTTTAAGAGCCTCCTTTTATAGTATTCTACACCTACAAAAAGAAAAAAGCAAGACAGAAATCTTGCTTTTTCATTAAAGAATAAGGTCAGGATACCCTAAATAAGGTTGTGAAAAATATTGAGGAAGAAAAATAAATGTTGGGGGAGTAACAGTACCCTGACCTTCTGATAGTCGAATTTATTTTGTTTTTGCTTCCTTATTCTTCTTGTCTGCATTTTTGCAAGTAGCACCTACAACACCTGAAAGTGCAAGAAGTGCAAGTGCATTTGGAAGAACCATAAGCTGGTTGAACATATCTGTAAGCTCCCATACAAGGTCGTTTGAAAGACATGAGCCGAGGAAGGTGAAGACTACTGCAATTACAGCGTAAATCTTTTCTGACTTCTTGCCGAAGAGATAAACAACATTAACCTTACCGAAGAGATTCCAGCTGATGATTGTTGAGAATGCGAAGAAGAGAAGGCAGATTGCAATAAAGATGCTACCAGCTTTTGAACCAAAAGCTTCACCGAATGCAAGCTGAGCCATATTAGCCTTTGTAACACCGTCAGCAGCACCTGAAGCGAGGATACCGTCACCTGCATAAAGAGTAGAAATAACAACAAGCGCTGTCATTGTAAGAACGATGAATGTATCGATAAACACACCTGCCATAGCTGTTACGCCCTGATCGTGGGGCTTTTCAACCTTTGCAAGAGCATGAGCGTGAGGTGTTGAACCCATACCTGCTTCGTTTGAAAAGAGACCTCTTTTTGCACCCTGGCTGATAGCCTTTTTAAGTGCAGCACCGATTGAACCACCGATGATAGCGTTGGGTGTGAAAGCATACTTGAAAATCATTGTGAAAGCTTCGGGAACGTCCTTGATTTTAATTACAAGAACAGCGAGACCGCCTACAAGATAGAGACAGGCCATAATGGGAACAAGCTTTTCTGTTACTGAAGCAATTCTGTTTGCACCACCAACGAAGATAAAGCCTGCAACGAGAGCAACAACAATACCTACTGCCCATGAGGGAACGCCGAAAGCTTCGCTGAAGGTTGCACCGATTGAGTTTGACTGTACCATACTGCCCATAAAGCCGAGAGCAAGAATAATTGCAATTGCAAAGAACACTGCAAGAGCTTTACCGAACTTACCCTTGAATGCCTTCTGAATGTAATAAACGGGTCCGCCGTCTACGCTGCCGTCAGCATTTACTACCTTTGTTTCCTGAGCCAGCACTGCTTCAGCGTAAATTGTAGCCATGCCGAAGAATGCGATAACCCACATCCAGAAAATAGCACCGGGGCCACCTACAAGAATAGCACCGCAGGCACCAACGATGTTACCTGTACCAACCTGAGCGGCAATTGCTGTTGCAAGAGCCTGGAATGAGCTTAAGCCGCCTTCCTGCTTGCCACCCTTGAGCTTGATTCCGCCAAAAGCTCTTTTCATAGCCTCAGGGAAGTATCTCACCTGAACAAAGCGGGTCTTGATTGTAAAGAAAAGACCTGTGCCCACAAGAAGGGCGATGAGAATGTAGTCAGAAAGATAAAAATTTATCTTCTGAACAATTGTGAGAAGTGTTTCCATAATTCCATACCTCATATAATAAAATAAAATTTTTAAACCGCCCTCATTTCTGAAGGCGGTCTGAAAAACAAAGTAAAGAAATACAGATTAATTCATAATTAAATTATGTTCATCTGCTCTGTCCTTTTGCCTGAGAGATTCAGCGATTACTATCGCCTTGCACCTTGGGCACTCAATTTAATGAGATTCTCCAGAGCCTCCTCCGCTTCCGGTTTCTATTAAGGATCCCGGGAGTTTCATAGGGCTATTGCAGTAGAGAATATCACAATTTATTCACAATGTCAAGTGCTTTTTTCTGATTTATTCATATTTTATTTTACATTTTATTATTCCGGAAGCTCAATATATGAAACAGTATAACTTTTCATTGTAAAATAAGGTAAGATATGATATAATAAACAAAATCGATTTTTTAGAGGTAAAGCTAATGAAAAGAGATAAAAAGTTCACTCGAAAAGAGCTTCAGTATTACGCAAGAATGGCGGCAGAAAGCTATGCTGACGACCCTGTTCATTCATACGCAACTAAAAGTGAATACTGGAGAAAAAAATATGTTTATCACTTTATGATTGAGCGCTTTGCAACATCAAACAGAGAGGACATCATCTACGAGGACGAAGAAAAAAGAGGTCTTTGCATCTGGAGAGATGCTCACAACGAATATGATATGTTCGATTTTCTTATGTGTCCCAACTGGGTATTTCTTCCGGTTTATCTCAAGTCAACAGTGAAAACCCTTTCCGCTTACGGTCATCTTGATGTAAAGGTTTTCCCTGAGAATACTCTTATTATCTCCCCTGTTTTTACCGGTAAGGAGCATCAGGGCAAGGGTATCGCCACAAGGCTCATCAAGGAAGGTATTGCTGACCTTGTTCCTCAGGGCTACAAATTAGGTCTTGAAGCTCAGGATCCCAAAAACGTAAAGTTTTATGAAAAGCTCGGCTTCAGAACTATCAGATATGATTACTGGAAAAGAGAAAAAATCCATAATTATTATATGATGTATGACCCTGACGGAACGCTCTTTGAAGAAAATAAATAAAAATTGCAGGAAAATTTTATAAAATATTAGAAAATTAAACAGCAAAAATTTATTGCAAAAACATATATAAGTGTGATATAATCTACGAGTCAAAGTACAACTCAACTTATGAATGGAGTGTCAAAAACAATGAAAAAGCTTTATGAAGGTAAAACAAAGAATGTTATGCTCGACGAAGAAACCGGTATTGTGCATCTTTTCTTTAAAGACAGTGCTACAGGTGAAAACGGTGTGTTCGATCCCGGCTCAAACTCAGTTGGCGGCAGCGTTGAAGGTAAGGGCAAGGTAGGTCTTGAGGTTTCAAAGTATTTCTTTGAGCTTATGGAAAAGAACGGCATCCCCACTCACTACCTCGGTGCAGACGTTGAACAGGGTCTTATGAAGGTTCGTAACCTTACAGTACCCCGTCTTGAATTCATCGTTCGTTATTTCACTGCAGGCAGCATGTGCCGCAGATTCACTCTTGAAGAAGGCATTCCCTTCAATCCTCCCTACGCTGAAGTTACTCTTAAGGATGACATCCAGGGCGATCCCCTTATCAGTGAAAGAATCTGCCTTATGAAGGGCATTCTCAAGGAAGGTCAGTACGAAGAGGCTCAGAACGTAGTTCTCAGAGTTGGTGAAGTTCTTAAGGAAGAGCTCGCTTCAATGAATCTTCAGCTTATCGACTTCAAGATCGAAGTTGGTTATGATGAAACAGGTAAGATTTTCGTTGCTGACGAAATCACACCCGACATCTGGAGAGTTAAGGATACAGACGGCAACATTCCCAACCAGATTGATTGCGCTAAGCTTATTCTTGAAAAGATTAAATAAGATAAAACTTAAAGCGGACACAGTTTTGTGTCCGCTGTTTTTTTGTAACTTTAGTTTTCAGATTTAACAATTTACTAATATTTGTGCTGTACAATATTTCCATCTTATAAAAAGGAGAGATCAAATTGAAAAAATTACTTTGTTTAGTTCTCGCAACCGTGCTCGCATTAAGCTGTTTTTGCTTAACTGATTTTTCAGGCAGTATAGTTGCAAATGCAAAAGACTTTGTAACCGAAAGTGGTGTTCAGGTTAAAATTGCACCCAACCTTTACAAATCTACTCTTTATCAGATGGAATTCCCGAGTGTTGCAGATTACAGCATCAAGGAAAAGAGCACTGTAGGCGATTATGCAATTTCAAGAGAAATCAACGACCTTTCATACTCTTTCACCTTCCCTGCAGGCACAACAGAAATTCAGTGCAACCTTTCTCTTGACGGTGAAACCAACTGGCGTGGTGTAAAAATCAACACAGAAACTGCTCCCAACTACTGGAAAAAAGACGCCAACGGCAACATCGACCTTACAAAGCCCTTAACCTTCAATCGTGACGAAGCACTCGCTGAGCAGGATGAATACGGCATTTTATACAGAGAATTCCTCAAGGATACTGATGCCGAAGGCTTCAGAGATTACAACAAAATTTACTGGAGACTCACCTATATCTGCGGTGGCGAAACAACTACCGAATATTTTGACATAGAGCTTTACGATTACGATAAGGCTGAAAAGAAGAGCGTTAAGGCTGTTAACTTCAATGTTGCAGGTCTTCCCTTTGCGGCTTTAAGCGGCACAGATGTTGGCGCAAATCAGAAGTCTGCTGCAAAATATCTTTCACAGAACAAGTTCGATATCGTTGCTGTTCAGGAGGATTTCAACTACCACAATGACCTTGCTGACAACATGAACGGCTTCGGTTATATGACCAACCACACAGGCAACATTCCCGGTGGTGACGGACTTAACACCTTTACAACAACTATGCCCATCTACAATGAAACCCGTGTTCCCTGGAATGTGGCAAGCGGTATTCTTTCAGACGGCTCTGACGAGCTTACACCCAAGGGTTTTGTTTATACCGTTATTGATTTAGGCAACGGCATTTATGTGGACTTCTACAACTTACACGCTGACGCTTACGGCGGTGAAGGCTCAAGAAAAGCAAGAACAAGCCAGTTCAAGCAGCTTGCTGAATTCATCAAGGCTCGCTCAGCTGAAAATGACAGACCCGTTATCATAACAGGCGACTTCAACTACCATTTACACGGCCGTGAGGAAAACGATTCTCTTTACAATATCTTCTGTAAGGAACTTGGCTTCAAGGACGCATGGGTAGAAATCCATAACGGTGGCGACTATTTCAATATGAACAAGTGGCCCTCAACCGGCTCTTCATGGGGCAACTGGGACTCAGTTGAAAGATTTATGTACAAATCAGGTGGCGGTGTTGACATTTTTGTTGACGACTTCAGATACACCTTAGTTAAGGACGACAGCGGTGCAACTGTTTCAGACCACGCTGCAGCAGAGTGTGATTTCACCTTCATCAAAACTGAGGATTTCGCACCCAACACCCAGGAGCTTAAGGTAACAGGCCCAAGAGCAAACGAATTCATTTATCGTCTCACATGGTTCTTCAAGGCTTTAGGTATGATTATTTCAGACATTGGTAATCTTCCTGAGCTGCTTAAGGAGCTGTAATATTAATGGTAACGCCATCCCGAAGCTGATGCTTGGGATGGCATTTTTGTTTTGAACCCTTCTCTGTTCTTGTCGACAGAATATTTTCTCAGCATATTGACTAAAAGAAAAACTTGTGATAGAATACCACTGTTATGCGGATGTGGCGGAATTGGCAGCATCATCACCGAAGTGCCTCCTGCGGAGGATGAAGCGAGGTGAGGATGGCGTAGCGGTCAAAATTCTTCAGCGCTCCAAGCTGAAAAGAATTTTGGGCACCGCAAGCAGTCACGCGCTCGCTATCGAAAAACAACAAACTAATTAAATATGCGGATGTGGCGGAATTGGCAGACGCGCTAGATTCAGGTTCTAGTGAAAGTTAATTTCATGTGGGTTCAAGTCCCGTCATCCGCACCAAAATAGCTCTGAGGGAAACCTCAGAGCTATTGCTTTTATATAACAACAGAACCGCCATTACTGACGGTTCTTACCTTTAATATAATTCGTTAATAATGTCAATCATCACCTGCTGAGCTTCCTTTGCTTCAGGTGTGGGGAAAAGAGGATACGGATGGTCGAGATTCTCCTCAACAACATAGGTATGCTCTATTTCCTGCTCACAAAGAATCTTGTCAAGCTTTGCAACATCAGGATAAAGCATATCCTTTGTGCCGGTGAAAAGAGTAATTCTGCCAAGGTTTTCAAAGCTTCCGTAAATAGGACTTACCATAGGATCGCATCTGTCCCTGTCGCCCGCCCAGAGCTTACCGATGTCCTTACAGCCGTAAAGTCCCAGCATGGGGTCAATTTCAGCAATTTCTTCAATACCCTCAGTTTCCATTGTAACATCAAGCCAGGGTACAATAAGGAACAAATCCTCAGGCTGAATAAGCTCAGGATAGTCGTCACGAAGAATCTGAGCAAGTGCAAGTGACATACCGCCGCCTGATGAGTCGCCCATAAAGATTATGTGCTCAACGCCCTCTCTTGTTGCAATATCCTGATAGAACTCAACCATTTTTTCATAGGATTCATCACAGGTATAGTTAGGCACCTTGAGATAAATGGGCACAATTACAGGACAGTTGGTCTGCTGTGTGATATTGTTTATAAGCTTCCAATGGTACTTAAGCGGGTTGTTGAGATATCCGCCACCGGGTATGTACACAATAAGAGTGTCATCAAAGGTTTCTTCATTTACGTAGAAAACCTGCATTCCGTGTTCATGGGTATCGTAAACGTCAACATCCATTGTCACAGAGGAGGGAATCTCGTAATCCTCAAGATTTTCCTTTGCACGTACTCTCAGATTATGCACATATTCAGCACCCTGCTCATAAATGCAGTCTCTGTCAACCATAATCATATAAATTTCGGCAAGTGATGCCATAATTGAACGGTCGTAGACAAACCAGGAAATGCAGGAAAAGCCGATGCACACACACAGTGCACAGCAGATTATTGCAAGCAAAACCTTTTTGCCTTTTTGTTTTTTACTCTTCATCAATATTTCCCCAATCCTAAAAAGCATACAAAACTTTTTATAATATTACGATTATAATTGTGAAGTGTGAACAAAATTATAACTAATTGTTATTTCAGTGTAAAAATAGACAAAACTGTGCTTTAAGTCGCTTATTTATAAGACAGGTGTTGCCGATTTCTTTTAGAAAAAAACTTTCTGAAATTATGTAATTTTTTTCGTAAAAACCCTTGACATTGCGATATAATTATGATAATATACTTAGGCAAATACGGAGAGATACCGAAGTGGTCATAACGGAACGGTCTTGAAAACCGTCGTACGTCCTGCGTACCGTGGGTTCGAATCCCACTCTCTCCGCCATTTTTTTTATTTATAGCTTTATTTACTAAGGCACCAATGGAGAAGTACTCAAGTTGGTGACGAGGCGCCCCTGCTAAGGGCGTAGGTCGGGTAACCGGCGCAGGAGTTCGAGTCTCCTCTTCTCCGCCAAAAAACCAAGTCGCAAGACTTGGTTTTTTATTTGTTTATAACGCTTTTAAAAGAGTTGCAGGCTCACTTGTGACAATTTGCACAGATTTCAAAGCTTACTACTGTGGCGCTTACAACAGGATTTTTAGGTTTTGACTTGTCAATTGCTCCGTTTATGATTGTGGGTGCAAAACTCGTCGGATTCATCGGTGCTTCACTTAATAAAAAATGCAGCGAAAAAACCGTTGAAAAAGCTTTCAACGGCGTACAATTACCGGTGTTGAATATAATATTATAAGAAATCTTATAAAAAAAGGCAGTCTTTGCAGACTGCCTTTTTTATATTCAGCCCAAATCAGGCTTATCCTGAATTGTAACTTCGGGATTTTTATAGTTTTCAAGCTCAAATACGATGATTTCGTTTTCTTCCTTAAGAAGTGTGCCCGGAAGATAAAGAGCTCTCTGCGGGCCGATATCCCAATATCTGCCGAGGTTGAAGCCGTTGACAAATACATAGCCCTTGGTAAAGCCTTTCATATTAACGAAACAGTCGCCATCGCCTGCTTTGAAGTGTCCCTTGAGAAATACGGGCTCTTTCTTTACTTCGCCTTCAGAGGCCTTTTTAAAGCCTAATTTATGGAGATTATCAAGGGGAATTGTATGCACTGTATAATCCATAAGTGTCTGGTTGGCAAGCATAACCTTTGAAATACCCTTTCGGTCGTTAAGCTCAGCGCCGTAATTTACTCTGCCCATTGCATCAACAAGAATGCCAAGCTCACTTTCACCTGAAACACCACCGATGTAAAGCTGTTTTTTAAGCTTCAGCTTGTTGAAGAAGGATTTTTCCTTCATTCTGTCAATGGTAGCGATTTTCTTTTTGTCAAAATATACGTGAGCATAATCGTGCACATCGCTTATGCTGAGAAATGCTCCTGAATACTTGCCTTTAAGCTTAGTTGCGTAATAAATAAGGCCGTGGCTCTGGTCATAAGCCTCCATACTTCTCGGAAGAGGAGAATAATGCTTTTTTGAAATTGAATCAAGATTTTCAAAAAGATATGCCTTTTCATCAAGAGTAACCTTTCCCACATTCTGCATTTCAGGAGAGGGAGGAAGCTCAGTTAAAGGTATGTTCTGCTTTTCGCAAAGAAGCTTTCTTATTTTATGATAGGTTTCTGTGTAATCGCCCCATTCGGTAAGCGGTGCACAGTAGTCATAGCTTGTAACGGTAGGTGCAAAGCCCTTGTTGTGGTTTGAACCTGCATTAAAGCCGAAGTTTGTTCCTCCGTGGAACATATACATATTAAAGGATGCACCCTGCTTGAGGAATTCTTCAATTTCCTTAAGAGTACTGTCTGCACCTCTTGTGTGGTGCTTTTCACCCCAATGGTCGAACCATCCGCACCAGAATTCCATACACATCTTCGGCACCTTGCCAAAGGGCTCAAGAGCCCCGAAAGCAGATGCTGTGCGTGAACCAAAGTTGAGTGTGGGAAGCACACCGTCAATTGTACCGCCTGAAAGCATATTGCACCAGGTACCGTCAGAGGTAAAGGTAAGCACATCTACGCCCAGGTCAGCATACATTTTCTTAAGTGCTTCAAGATATTTTTTGTCGTTGCCGTAGCTGCCGTATTCATTTTCAATCTGCATAGCGATTATGTTACCGCCATTGGTGATAAGATGAGGTCTGAGCACGTCAAAAAGCTTTTCAAAATAATCTCTTACGTGAGAAAGATAAAGCTCATTATTGCAGCGTAGCTCAATATTCTTATCCTTTAACAGCCATGCAGGGAAACCGCCGAATTCCCATTCTGCACAGATATAGGGGCCGGGTCTTACAATTGCGTAAAGGCCGACCTTTTTTGCAGTTTCAATGAATCTTACTATATCAACAAGACCGCTGAAATTATATTCGCCCTTTTTCGGCTCGTGAAGATTCCAGCACACATAGGTTTCTACTGTGTTGAAGCCTGCAAGCTTAAGCTTAAGCAGTCTGTCCTCCCAATATTCGGGAAGGGTGCGGAAATAGTGCATTGCACCGGAATAAATTTTAAAAGGTTCGCCGTTAAGACAAAATTCACCGTCTTTAATTGTGAATGTATCTGCCAATGGTTACTCCTCCTCAGATATAATAATACTTCTCCTATGCTGCAAAACACAGCATAGGAGATTCTTTTAATTAACCGTAGATAGGTCCGTATGTTTCACAAGCTCTGTAGTCAGCGCTCTGGCTGTCCTCTGTGCCGAAAGCTGCCCATGAATGGGGACGGAAAATTCTTTCAGCAGGAACGTTGTGCATATTTACAGGGATACGGAGCATTGAAGCAAGTGTGATAAGATCATCACCTACATGGCCGTAAACTGTTACACCGTGGTTTGCACCCCAGTTAGCCATAACTGAGTAAACGTCCTTGAATGCACCTTCGCCTGTAAGGTTGGGAACGAACCAGGTTGTGGGCCATGTGCGGTCTGTTCTTACGTCAATTGTTGTATGTGCCTGATCGGGAAGATCAGCTGTGTAGCCTTCTGCAATCTGCATAACGGGGCCGATGCCTTCGATAATGTTAACGCGAAGCATTGTAACAGGCATTTCAGCTCTGCAACGGAAGTGGCTTGAGAATCCGCCGCCTCTGAAATATTCATAGTTAGCTCTACACCAGTCAGTTGCTTCAAGGCAAGCCTTCATATCGTCATCAGTCATTTCCCAGAAGGGCTTCATGCAGCCTTCACCGTCTGCATTCTTAGCAGCACCGCTGCCGTCAAGAGCAGTTGCACCTGAGTTGATAAGGTGGATAAAACCGTCCTTTGCCTTACCCTCGGGCTTAATGCCTGTAACTCTTTCACAAGCCTCGGGGCTCCAGTATGTACGTACGTCGTGGAAGCAGGGAGCTGAGCCTGAAACAAGTGTACCGAGCATCATTGCAACACCGTTGAGTGTATCGTTTTCTGTTGCAAAAGGTGTGGGAGCCTTGGGGCCGTTCCAGTCAAATGTTGAAGCCATAATTGCTTCTGTAAAGTCAGCATTGGGAAGCCAGTCTGTCCAGTTTCTCTGTCCCTGGAAGCCACCTGCAACAGCATTCTTACCGAGAGCTTCTTCGTGCCAGCCGAGCTCATCAAGCTTCTTGTTACCGTAGAGAATATCTCTTACGATAATTGAGAACTTCGCGATGAATTCCCAGTCCTTGTCAGCGGGAACAACCTTTGATTTTCTGATAATTTCGGGAAGGTCCTTACCTGCGTTTACGTCAAAGCCTTCCTTGCAGTTAGCCTTGATCCAAGCGAGAGCCTTTTCATATTCGTCTTTATCGTAAATTTCAAGAGTGATTCTTCTGATAATGTCGCTCATATCAACCCATTCAGCACGGATGCCGAAATATTTCTGGAACATTGAAGCGTCACAGTAGCTGCCTGCAATACCCATTGAAATACCGCCAAGGTTTACATAAGCCTTGTTCTTCATCCAGCCCACTGCAATTGAAGCTCTTGCGAAGCGAAGAATCTTCTCTGCAACATCCTCGGGAATAGTCTTGTCGCCCATATCCTGAACATCTCTGCCGTAAATTGAGAATGCGGGAAGGCCCTTCTGTGCATAAGCAGCCATAACTGCTGCAAGATAAACTGCTCCGGGTCTTTCTGTGCCGTTGAAGCCCCATACAGCCTTGATTGTGTTGGGATTCATATCAAAGGTTTCTGAGCCGTAGCACCAGCAGGGAGTTACTGAAAGAGTTGCAACAACATTCTCCTTTGAGAACTGATCTTCACACTTTGCAGCTTCTGCGCCGCCGCCGATTGTTGTTTCTGAAATTACACACTGTACGGGTGTACCGTCGGGATATCTGAGATTTTCTGAAATAAGCTTTGCAGCTGCTTCAGCCATGCCCATGGTCTGAGCTTCAAGGCTTTCTCTTACGCCGCCCCAACGGCCGTCAATTACAGGTCTGATACCTATTCTTGGATATAACATAGTATTTTCTCCTTTATGTTGATTTTTTTATAATTTCACAAAATCTTTCAAAGGCTTCATCCCAATCGGTGGTATGTTCACCTCTGAAGGTTTTTACTTTTTCGGTTTCAGCAATTATCTTTCTGCCTTCGCTTACACTTTCTATTTCGCCAAGAGCAATAAGCTGAAGCACAATATTACCGAGAGCAGTAGCTTCAACAGGTCCTGCAACAACATCTATGCCAAGGCTTTCAGCACTGAGCTCACAAAGGAAACCGTCCTTTGTTCCTCCGCCCATAAGGTGAAGAACATCAAAGCTTTTGCCTGTGCACTCTCTTATCTGTTCAAGTGCAAGTCTGTATTTGAGAGCAAGACTTTCATAGATGCATCTTACAACCTGACCAACTGTTTCGGGCACGGGCTGATTTGTCTTACGGCAGTAATCTCTGATTTTGTCGGGAAGATTGCCGTGAGCTGAAAGCTCAGGTGCATCGGGATCAATAAAGCTGCGGAATTTTTCGCTGTCTCTTGCAAGCATTTCAAGCTCGTTATAGGAATACTTTCTGTCGGTTTTTTCAAGGTCGCGACGGGTTTCCTGAATAAGCCAGAGACCGCTGATATTCTTGAGAAAGTTAACCTTTCCGTTAGCACCCATTTCGTTTGAAAGCTCAAGAGCATTACTTTCCTTTGTCATTACGGGAGAATCAAGCTCACAACCGATAAGTGACCATGTACCGCAGGAAAGAAAGGCTGCGTTTTCGCTTTCTGTAGGCATTGCTGCAACAGCGCACTGAGTATCGTGACCTGCAACGCTGATTACGGGGATACCTTTATATGTACCCATCACAGTAGCACTGTTAACAAGCTTCGGAAAAAGCTCTTCGTTTATACCGAAGCAATCAAGCACCTTACTGCTCCACTTTTTGTTTTCAAGGTCAAGCATCTGTGAGGTTGAGGCAATTGAAATTTCGCACACCTTTTCGCTTGTAAGAAGATAAGAGAAAAGGTCAGGCATAAAGAGAAGCTTATCTGCCTTTTCAAGATTTTCATCACTGAGGAGCTGGAAAAGAGTGTTGATGTTCATAATCTGATTGCCTGTTTCGGCATAGATTTTATCTGCACTCATTTTGCTGAAGGCTTTCTCCAAAGCATCCTTTGTTCTTTCATCACGATAGTGGAAGGGCTCGTGGATTATCTTACCATCCTTATCAAGAAGCGCATAGTCAACACCCCAGGTGTCAAAGGCAATTGAGTCAATCTCCCCTGCCTTGTCTATAGCCTCTTTGATTTCAGAAAAAATCATATCAACATCGTGACACACGTGGCCGTCAACGATTTTCGGTGTGTTTTCAAAGCGGTGGATTTCTTCGTACCTTATCTCTTTGCCGTCGAAGTAAGCCTTAATCGCTCTGCCTGTTGAGGCACCGAAGTCAAAAGCTAAAACTTTTTTCATTTTACCGCACCCTTTTTAAGAAGAATGTTAGCGTAAATTGCCTTTTCACCTGTTGCGATTATAAGGTAAGCATCCTTTGCTCTTTCATAGAAAGCGAAGCGCTCAGTATAATCAATTTCATGGTGAGCAGGCTCGTACTTATTAAGAATTTCTTCGTATGTGCTCCAGATTTCAGGAGTACCACAGGTATCACCCTTTACAACCTCCATAAGTGCAACGGGCTTTTCTGTATATGTATCAAGAGGAATAAGATTTAAAACTGCATCAAGAATTTCGGGCACACCATGACCGTCAGCACGGATTACAATTGAGTTTTTGCCTACACTGTGGCAAGGAAAGTTGCCGTCAGCAATAACAAGCTCATCGCCGTGTCCCATTTCTGCAAGAGCCTTAAGAAGGTCCGGTGAAATTACGGGTGAGATTCCTTTAAGCATAAGTCCACCTCTCAGTCTTTCTTGTGAAGGATTTCATCATCGGGATTGAAAACCTTGTAGCCCGGATGACGGCCTGTAACTCTGTAATAACCGCGAAGGTCAATAAGCTTCTGAATGTTGTCACGGCTGATATCGTGGCTGCCGCCGAGAATTACAGCATTGATTGTAATCTTTGCCCAAAGCTCAAGGCTTTCCATTCTGTAGAAGGCTGTAATTACATCGCTGCCCACAGCAAGAGCACCGTGGTTTTCAAGAAGCATTACATCGTGCTCTTCAAGGTAAGGCTCAATTGAATCGGGCACTTCTGCGGTTGAAGGTGTGCCGTAGGGTGTAAGAGGCACTGAGCCGATTACAGCTACGTCTTCAATCATATTGTACATATCCATAGCCTTGTGAGCAACAGCAAAGCCTGTAGCTCCGGGAGGATGAGCGTGAATTACGCTGAACACATCCTCTCTCTTATCGTAGCAGCGAAGGTGCATCTTGATTTCGCTTGAGGGTCTGTAGCCTTCCTGAGCCTCGAGGATATTACCCTCTCTGTCGAGAATTACAAGCTTATCGGGTGTAATGAAGGATTTGCTGATACCTGTGGGTGTTGCAATAACTCTGCCGTCAGGAAGTCTTGCGCTGACATTACCGTCATTAGCTGCAACCCAGCCAAGCTGCCACATTTTATGACAAACGTCACAGATTTGTTCTTTGATAAGTTCTATGTTGTCCATTTTGTTTCTCCTTTTTATTTATATATGGTTTATTATATCAATTATCTGTAGTTTTTTCAACAAAAACGCAGAATTTTATCAGTGCAACCTCATTTTTTTAATAAAAATCAAGTTCACCGTATCCATAAAACAATGTGATACGGTGAACTGTTATAAGGTGTGAAATTTTCAAAGGTGAATACAGGTCGATTATAGCCCATTTATGGGCAATTGTCAAGCAATTGGCAACATTTTATAATAATCATACAGCGATAAACTCATATACCTATAAGGAATATGCAGGAGTGTTTTGTATGATTGTTTACGACAAATTATGGGCAACCATGAAGGAAAAGGGCATAAGTCAGTACAAGCTGATTAAGGATTACGGCTTCAGCACCGGTCAGCTGGACAGACTAAGAAAAAACGGCAATGTGAACGCATACACGCTCAACTCTCTTTGTGAAATTCTTAACTGCAAGCTCAGTGATATTGCAGAATATAAATCAGAGAAATAAGTGCAGACCTTGAAGTGGTCTGTACTTTTTGTTTTAAAAAATGTATAATCAGTGCAACGAAACATTTTTAAAGCGGTGTATAAGGGTGAAAGGAGGAAAAAATATGACCGACTACGATATCGTAAAGCTTTACCTCGACCGAAAGGAAACTGCCATAAAAGAAACAGATAAAAAGTACGGCAGCTACTGTCACACTATTGCAGAGAATATTCTCAGAAGCAGACCCGACTCAGAGGAATGTGTAAACGACACATATCTTAAGGCATGGAATTCAATTCCACCAAGTAAGCCCCAAAGGCTTTCTACATACCTTGGAAAAATCACACGCAACCTTGCAATCAACCGTTACAACCGCCTGAGGGCTGAAAAGCGTGGCGGAGGTGAAGCTGAGCTTATTCTTTCAGAGCTTGATTCCTGTCTGCCCTCAGAATACACCACAGAAAAAGAGTATGACGAAAAACAGCTTGTGAAATCAATTGAAGCCTTTCTAAAAAACGAAAGCAAAGAAAAACGCAGAATCTTTCTTCTGCGATACTGGTACGCCTTCTCTGTAAGCGATATAGCCAAAGAGCTGCACTACAGTGAAAGCAAGATTAAATCTATCCTTTTCAGACAAAGAAATAAACTCAGAGACCATTTAGAGAAAGAAGGGATATTAATATGAATAGCACAGATATTTTTAACGCAATCGGTGAAATTGATGAAAGACTCATTGAAGAAGCTGCACCGGGCGGTGAAAGAAAAAAACTTTATAAAAAAATCCTTCAGATTGCGGCCTGCCTTTGCATAATAGCAACAACCTTAGTTTTGTTTTCAAGCTATTACAACCGCCTTACACCTTACAGCAGTTTTCCCGGTATTGTTTTTGACAATATGGGATATGAAAGTACTGTCAGCCTTGCGCTTGAAAGCTCAACAGATATCAACCCTTATGATAAAAACACTCTCCCTGATACCTTACCTGTTTTTATTAATAACTGCTACTCAGGTGGGCTTTATCAGAACTACTTCAGCGAAGAGGATTTACAGAAAAGCATAAATGAGCTTGCTGAAAAGCTCGGTGAAAACAGTCTGGAGTTCAACACACTTAAAGGAGTAATTGATACAGCCTACCCGAATTACGAAGAAGACTTAATTTACAATGTTATTGCGGAATCAGATGAGTACCACATTTCAGCAAACGGACACAGCTTCAGCATAAGCCCAAAAACAAAAGAAGCCTCTGACAAGCTGTCGGTATATCTAAGTGAAAACTACGACACAGAAAATATGGGCGAATACAAAACCTATTCGGTTGATGGCGAGCCACTCACAGCCTACTACAAAGCTTACAAAAAAGGGATTACAACTGAAGAAAATATTCTCAGCTTCAACCTTTCATCGGCAGAAATTTACTACAGTGATGACAGACTTATCAGCTATGCAGTTATAGATAATTACCTTAATTCAAGCGAAAAGGTTATGAACTGCAAAACCATTTTACCCGACAAAGCAACTAATAAGCTTCTTCTCGGCATAGATGTAAGCACCTCTGCACCTGATGAACTGATTATTGGTGGAAAGCTTCAGAAGGATCACATTGTAAAGGTTGATCTTATCTATTACGCAAACAATCTTCAGGAGCTGTTTATCCCCTCTTACCGTTTTTATGTAAAGCTCATTAATCCCGACGAAAATTCAGAACTTGAAACCTACGGTCTGTTTTATGTGCCAGCCGTTGAATTTGATGAAATCGAAGAGTTTGAAGTGATGAAGAATATTTTTCAGTAAATCAGATTTTTCAGCTGCCGCAGGCAATTTAGCTCTGTCAGGAATTTAGCTGACCGAAGGTCAATTTAGTTCGGCTTTGCCGAATTTAGCTAAAAAATAACACGAAGCGAGTGCTTCGTGTTATTTTTTTATCTGTCCTCTCTGAAGTATGAAAGTCCGAGACTTTCCGGAGGCTGATTTTCTTTTTTATTTCTTATGCTTGTGAAAATAAGAACAATGATTGTTACCACATAAGGAAGCATCTTGAAAAGCTCCTTGTTTGCAAAGCTTACACCTGTGATGTAGCTGCTTGCAATGTAAAGTGCACCGAAAATAATTGAGCCGATAATTGCAAAATCAGGCTTCCAAACGGTGAAGATTACAAGTGCAATTGTGAGCCAGCCGATAGCGTCAATACAGTATTCCCAGTTACCGTTAAGGTAGTCCATAATGAATGAAAGACCGCCAAGACCTGCAATTGCACAACCGATACAGGTTGAAGCATATCTGTATCTTGAAACGTTGATACCTGCCGCATCAGCTGTTGCAGGATTTTCACCAACCGCTCTCAGGTTAAGACCAATTCTTGTTTTATTAAGCACAAAGGCTGAAACAAGAGCGATTACAATTGCAAGATAAATAAGAATACCGTGTGAAAGAAACAGCTCACCAAACCAGCCGAGGTCATCAGCAAAGGGAAGTGACATTGTGAAATAACGGCTGCCTCTTGAGTAAATTGCACCTGTTCTTGCAATCATAAAGTCTGATACGCCTACACCGAAGGTTGTAAGAGCAAGACCTGTTACGTTCTGATTTGCTCTGAGGGTTACGGTAATAAAGCTGAAGAGAAGTCCCATAAGTGCGCCACCCACAAGGGTTGCAAGAACGGGAATAAGAATTGCAAGAAAAGCATTTGCGTTCGCCTTTGCCGCTGTGAGATAAAGATATTCAGCATAGCAGCCGCAGGAAGCACCAACGCACATTACACCGGGAATACCGAGGTTAAGGTGACCTGATTTTTCAGTGATTGTTTCACCTGTTGAACCGAAAAGGAAGGTCATGCCGAGTCTGATTGAACTTACAAGAAAAGCTAACATCAGTCATTCTCCTTTCCGTTTTTTGAAACAAGGATTTTATAGTTGAGGAAAAATTCTGAACCGATAATGAAGAAAAGAATAATACCGGTTACGATATCGGAAATTGCAAGAGGAAGACGGAAGTCTGTTGAAACCTGACCTGCACCCTTTTCCAGAAATACAATAAGGAAAGAAGTAAGAATCATATAAATAGGATTAAACTTTGCAAGCCAGGAAACCATAATAGCAGTAAAGCCTCTGCCGCCTGCTGTTGTGGTGCTGATTGTGTGGTTTGTTCCGCCCACAAGAATAAGACCTGCAATACCGCAAAGAGCACCTGAAACAATAAGTGTTCTGATAATTACCTTTTTAACATTGATACCGATATATTTTGCAGTGTTTTCACTTTCGCCTACAACTGAAATTTCATAGCCGTGCTTTGTCTTTTTAAGATAGATATAAACAAGCACTGTAAGAACCGCAACTATAATTATGTTGAGAAGATAGGGGTATTCACCGATAACGGGAAGACCGAATTCAGGCATAGGTGAAAGAATACCCGAACCGCTTTTTACAAAATACTTGAGGAAATATGCCACAAGCTGAATTGCAACGTAGTTCATCATAAGAGTAAAGAGGGTTTCGTTTGTGTTCCACATAGCCTTGAAGAAGGCAGGAACAACAGCCCATATTATACCGGCAAGAATTGAAGCGAGTATCATAACAACAAGAAGTGCGGGATACGGAAGCGTATCGCCAAGGAACATCATTACTGAAATTGTGGCAAGACCGCCTATAAGCACCTGACCTTCTGCACCGCAGTTCCAGAACTTCATTTTAAAAGCAGGTGTAACTGCAAGTGAGATACACAGAAGAACTGCAATATTCTGCACAAGGCTCCAGATTCTCAGCTCTGAGCCGAAGGCGCCCTTAATCATTGAAGCGTAAACCTCAATGGGGTTTTTCTTTGTAAGAACGGTAATTACAACCGCAGAAACAAGAAGAGAAGCAATAATAGCTGCTGCACGGATAAGAATGCTCTGCTGCCAGGGCACTGCATCACGCTTGACTATATGAAAATTAGTCTTTTTCATTACTCTGCCTCCTTCTTTGTTTTAGTCATAAGAAGACCGATTTCTTCCTTGGTTACATTTCTTGCATCAACTATACCTGTAATTGCACCTGAGCCGATTACAAGAATTCTGTCGCAAAGCTCTATAAGCACGTCAAGGTCTTCACCAACAAAAATTACGGCTACACCCTTTTCCTTCTGCTTGTTGAGAAGATTGTATATTGTATAGGAAGCACCGATATCGAGACCTCTTACGGGATAAGCTGCCATAAGCACTGTGGGTGACGCTGCAATTTCTCGTCCTACAAGAATCTTCTGTATATTACCACCTGAAAGTCTTCTTACGGGAGTTTTAGCGTCGGGAGTTACAACCTCAAGGTCCTTGATTATTTTTTCTGCAAGGTCCTTGGGAGCCTTTCTCTGAAGGAATACTGACTTACCCTTACGGTAGGAACGGAGCATCATATTGTCGATAATGTCCATATTGCCTACAAGACCCATACCAAGTCTGTCCTCGGGAACGAAGGAGAGACGAACACCAAGCTCTCTTATCTGCATAGGTGTTTTGTCACGGAGATTATCGCTTGTTCCTGTTTTAGGGTTGTTATATATAATTTCGCCCTCATTTACCTTCTGAAGACCTGCAATTGCTTCAAGAAGCTCTCTCTGACCTGAGCCGGCAATACCTGCAATGCCGAGAATTTCGCCTGAATAAGCAGTAAAGGAAACATCATTGAGAACCTTTACGCCCTCTCTGTCAACACAGTTAAGATTTTTAACAACAAGTCTTTCCACAGTGTTCTTAGGCTCACTTCTGTCGATGTTAAGGCTTACCTTCTTGCCTACCATCATTTCGGTAAGCTCGCTTTCATTGGTTTCAGCTGTGATAACTGTGCCAACATATTCGCCCTTACGAAGAACTGCAACCTTATCGGAAAGTGAAAGCACCTCGTGAAGCTTGTGAGTGATGATTATAATTGACTTTCCGTCCTCACGCATTTTACGAAGAACGTTGAAAAGCTTCTGTGTTTCCTGAGGAGTAAGCACCGCTGTGGGCTCGTCAAGAATAAGAATATCAGCGCCTCTGTAAAGCACCTTGATTATTTCAACTGTCTGTTTTTCAGAAACGGACATTTCGTGGATTTTCTTAAGAGGATCAATATCAAAGCCGTACTTTTCACAGATTGCTTTTACCTTTTCTGTAGCTGACTTATAATTAAAGCCACCCTCCTCCTTAAGACCGAGGATAATATTCTGTGTAGCCGAAAAAACATCAACAAGCTTGAAATGCTGATGAATCATACCTATTTTGTACTTGAATGCATCCTTGGGTGAACGGATTACTACCTCATTTCCGTCGATGAAAATTCTGCCCTCATCGGGGAAATAGATGCCTGCGATAATGTTCATAAGAGTAGTTTTACCGCTGCCGTTTTCGCCGAGTATTGAAAGAATTTCTCCGCGGTTAACCGTAAGATTAACATTTTTATTGGCAATTTTTCCGCCAAAGGCTTTGCTGATATTTTTCAGTTCAATGGCCGGTTTGTTTTCCAATTAGAGCGCCTCCTTTATATTTCTGATAGGCTTTAAGCACTTAAAAAGCAAACCTTACAAG
>JBGVFK010000119.1:0-29098 GCA_045121075.1 Acutalibacteraceae bacterium
GATTTATCAATATGAGCGACATGGTTGTTGTCGAACCAGATAGCGCCTCTCTTGCAGACATCTTCGCAGCGGTGAGCGAGACAGCCGCGGCAGGAATCGGTGACTTCGTAACCGGCTGCCGGACATTCATCACAGGCAATATCAATTACCTGAATAATATTATCGTTGTATGCTCCGCCACCCATGGCAAGCTTAACTCTTTCAGCAAGAATTGCACGCTCTTTATAAACACAGCAACGCATTGTCGGTGTTTTGCCAGGTACGATTATTTTAAGAATATCAAAGGCATTCTGCAAAAGAGTACCATTCCACGCCTGGTTTGCCACTTCACGAAGAACCTTATATTTTAAATATTGAACTTTTGTATCAAACTTTCTCATTACTACTCCTTAAAAATAACTCACTTTGATTCTTTTACCCATCTTCTTCAGGCACTCGGAAAGCTCCTGAACAAGATTCATTTTAATGTTGAAATTAATAGGAAGGTCAGGATTCTGATGAGCAGGATTAATTGCTCTTCCTACATAGAAATTTATATCTGTCGCCTCTTCAAAAAGCAGTCGGCTTATAAGAGAAGCGCCATCACGCTTAAAGCTCCAGTGCTCATAGAATTCATTTTCACCAAGGTAATCCTTAGCATATTCAAGCACCTTATTTACGGTAATTACACCTTCGGTTACAAGGTCAACACCCTCAATTTCGGCTATAGGCGGAACATCGCTTTTTTCAAAGTTAAGTGTTGCCTTCAGAGGCTTGCCCAGATATTTTGCTGCAATTGACGAGGTTGTGCCGCCGCAGATAATGTGCTTACCCTCTTTTGAGAAGAAAAGTGACATCATACGGTCAGCATCATCACGGTTTGACGGAGGACCGAAGAGCATATTCATAGGCTCTCTTTTTCTTACCTTTACAACACAGGCTGTTGCATCGTCACCGGGCTTACCGCCATAAAGCTTATTGCATTCATCAACAAGCATTGTGGACAGATTTTTTGCAGTATAACCTGCCGGTGCAAGAGTTTCAATAAAATCAATTATATCCTCACGCTTCCAACCGAAGTTATAAAGCATTCCGATACCTGCATGAGGACAGCCGTCACTCATAGCCACAAAAATATCGTTTTCCTGAAGATTGATAACCGACCTGAAAATCTTTTTGCCGTCAATATTCATTTCAGTTTTCGGATACTCGTAATTCGCATAATCTCTTATGACAATAACATGAGGATTATCGTACTGAATTATTTCGGCAGTTTCATTGTTTATGATGTGAATAATGGTGAAGGTTGAATATGCCACACCTCTTAATGAGCACACGGGAAGTGTTGCCGCAATTGTTGCAACGCACTCCTCAACCGGAAGACCCTCTGCCATCATAGTTGAAATGATTTTTGAGGTAAGTGTTGAAAGAATACTTGCTTTAACACCGCTTCCGAGTCCGTCTGCAAGAACGATTACTGTGGAATTTTCATTTTCTTCAACAACATCAACATGGTCACCGCAAAGCTCTTCGCCAAAATGATTTATACTTTTATATCCGATATCTGCACATAAATCATTCATCAGTTATCGACTCCTTCAGCTTGGCAAGTGCTATTTTGGTTTCAGCAGCGGTTTCACCGAGAAGTGAAGCAATCTCCTGAACAATTCTCATCTGCTTATCAACCACCTTATCGGCAACCTCAATGGTGTTACGGCTGATATTTTCTTTTCTTTCGCGTTCATATTCCTCATCGGTAACATCACGCATAATGCCCACAAGAAGATGGGTATCCTTATCGTAAACAACCGTCTGCTCAACATAACGCTTATATTCAGCAAGATAAACCCTCTGGTCCTTTACGTCTCTTCCGCTTGTAAGAACATTCATAAACACACTTGGGTCAAGAATACGGATAACCTGATCACCGAGCACATCAGATGCGGAGCGGATGTTCATAATTCTTCTTGCAGCCTCATTGATCTGCTGAACCTCAAGGTTTTCGTTAAGAACAATAAGTCCGTTAGGTGTGTTTTTAACTATGGTGTCTGAGAAGCTTTCTGCCTTATCCTTGAGGAAGGGAAGACACATAGAAATTTCAGCCTTGCCCTGACAGATAGCAATTGCCTTTTCACGGCAGGTATTATATCCGCAGGAGCCGCAGTTAAGCTCATCGCTTGACTTGAATTTACCCATCTGACGAAGGGCACTGTTTATTTCAATCTCTGAGGGCATAGGAAGCTTAGGCTCAATATACTTGATAAACTTCTTAAGCTCTGCAGGTAAGGGCTGAGTAACCTCAAAGTCCTTTGTGCCCGCATAAGCAGCAACCTCAAGATAGTCCTTGATGTTTGAGTCATGCTGATATTTTTCAATAACAGGACCGCCTACACAGCTGCCGATACAGGATGACATTTCAATAAAGCACTTATGAATTTTGCCTTTTTCTATATCCTTAAGAACAGCCATACAATTCTCAACGCCGTCAATTGCAACGTAGGTGTATTTGCTGTTTTCTGTCATTGTTTTAAGAACACCGCCGGTTGTGGGGAAAAATCTTGCACGGCTGTTTTCGTTGTATTCGTCTTCAATTTCCAGCTCGATTTTTTCTTCCTTCATCCAGGTTGTAAGCTCTTCAAAGGTAAGCACAGCATCAACAATTCCGTCATAGTGGTCTGCTTCGTCCTTCTTTGCAACGCAAGGACCTACAAAAACAGTTTTTGCGTTGGGATATCTCTTCTTTATGTCAGCACAGTGAGCCTGCATAGGTGACATAACATCAGCGAGATACTGAAGACAAGCAGGGAAATGTTTTTGAATAAGAAGATTAATTGAGTGACAGCAGGAGGAAATAACAACATCTCTGTCTTCTTCCTCAAGTATTCTTTCGTACTCATTTTTAACAATGGTAGCACCGATAGCTGTTTCCTCAACATCGAAAAAGCCCATCTTTTTAAGAGCCTTTCTCATTGCGTTTATGCCTGCACCGTCATAGTTTGCAATAAAAGACGGAGCGATTGAAACAAAAACTGGCTCACCGCTCTGAATGAACACCTTCACCTTTTCTGTTTCGTCAACAATCTGCTTTGCGTCCTGAGGACAAACAACAAAGCACTGACCGCAAAGGATACACTCATCATCTATAATATGCGCCTGATTGCCTGAAAAGCGGATAGCCTTAACAGGACAGTGGCGGATACATTTATAACAGTTTTTACAGTTTGACTTTTTTAAAGTAAGACAGTTTGACACTTATGTCAACTCCTTTATCTGTTTAAAATATCTAAAACGTTTTCCTTGAAAAATTCCTTGAAATTTTCCTTGGTAATACCCGTATGTATATCATCATCAACCTGAACTGTAACTCCCACACGGTTGCACTTTCCTATACAGAAGCTACCTGCAAGAGTTATTTCATCCTCAAGATGATATTCTGCAACTGCATTCTGAAGCAGCTCAACTATTTCAGGTGAGCCTTTGATATGACAGGAAGAACCTACACAAATCTGAATTATCATTTTTTACACCTTCGCTAAAACTTCCTTATTAAAGAAATCTTCCACTGTTTCGGGACTTACTGAGTAAAATTCCTCATCAACAGTAACGCAAACGCCCTGCTGACATTTGCCCATACAGAAGGTGCCGCCAAGCTCAACCTTATCTTCAAGCTTGTTTTCCTTTATGGCATTCTGAATTCCTTCAACAACCTGGCGTGAGCCCTTGATGTGGCAGGAAGAACCGATACAAACTGTAATCTTCATTATTATCTCTCCTTATCTGATTATGAACCTGCTCTGAAGCATCTCGCAGATGATAAGTGACAAAACTTCACTCCCCAAAGCAAATTCCACCATTTTATTATAAGTTTCGAATAATTATACCACATTAAAATTCAATAATCAATCTTATTTTCCGTCAAATATTGACAACTTAGAGAAAAATTGTATATAATACTAAAAAAAGAAATTAAGAAATAAAGGGTTTTACTATGAATAAAATTACAATCATCGGCACAGGCAGTGTCGGCTCAACAATTGCATACACTCTTACAGCAACCAACATCGCTTCAGAAATAGTTATGATTGACGTTAATGAAAAAAAGGCTATGGGCGAAGCACTTGATATCCGTCAGGGAACACCCTTCTGTGCACCCTGCTCAATTTATGCGGGAAGCTATATGGATGCTAAGGATTCAGATATAGTAATCATCACCTCAGGTGTTGCAAGAAAGCCCGGTCAGACAAGACTTGACCTTGCACAGATTAATGTTGATATTCTTAAGAGCATCATTCCTCAGATTACAAAATACGCTCCCGATGCAACCTATGTTATTGTAAGTAACCCCGTTGATATTCTTACCTACACCTTCTGCAAATGCTCAGGCATTCCTGAGGAGAGAATTATCGGTTCAGGTACAATTCTTGACACAGCAAGACTCAGAAGCCGTCTTGCAGAATACTTCTCACTCAGCCAGCAGAATGTTCACGCTTATGTTTTAGGTGAGCACGGTGACACATCAGTTATCCCCTGGTCAACTGCTAACATTTCAAATGTGCCTGTTATGGATTACAGCAAATCCTTTGTAAGACCCGGCGGACTTATTGTTCCTGAGCTGAGCATTGAAGAGGTTGAAAACTATGTAAGAAAATCAGGCGGCAGAGTTATTGAAAGAAAGGGCGCAACCTTCTATGCAGTTTCAATGTCAGTTTGTCACATCTGCAAGTGCCTTCTCAGCGGTATTGACACCACAATGACAGTTTCAACAATGCTTCACGGTGAATACGGCATTGACGATGTATGTCTCAGCCTTCTTACCGTTGTGGGCAGAAACGGTGTACACAACAAGGTTATGCTTCCTCTTACAGAGAATGAAGTAAAGGCTCTTCATAACAGTGCTGAAAGCCTTAAAAGTATCATCAACCAGACAAAGATATAAAGCATCAGTAAATCGCACAGGTTCATCTGTATCTTGTGCGATTTTTTATTTCATCTTAAGCTTCATTAAAATGTTATATTTCTTTTCAGTATTGAAAAGTACCGTTTATTATGTTAAAATGCAGGCAGACTAAGTTTTATAAAAAAGTTAGGAGAAGTTATGATTTTTGACATTAAAAATTTCACTGTAAAGCTTATATGTGAGGGTCAGCTGACTGACGCCCTTGTTGAAACCTCGACCGAAAACGGTGAACTCAATCTTTACATAAGTGCCACAAGGGACAGACCGAAATTCGTTAAGCTTCACTGGGCCTTTGAAAGTGACGAAAGCATCCGTGTTCTCGGTGATGCCTGGGAAAGAAGCTACGGTAATCTTGAATTCAGAAGGCTTTCACAGCTCGACAGATATATGCCCTGGTACTTTATTGCTACTGACAAGAAAACAAGCTTTTGCTTCGGTGTAAAAACAGGCTGCAATTCCTTTGTAAGCTTTAAGTATGACGAAAACGGAATCACTGCTCTTGTTGATGTGCGTAACGGTGGCAGTGGTGTTCACCTTAACGGCAGAAAGGTGCATCTTGCAACCTTTGTTTATGCTGATTATGCCAATGCAGAAATCTATGAAAACCTTAAGGATTACTGCAAAAAGCTGTGCCCTGCTCCAATTTTACCAAAAGAGAGAATTTACGGTGGTAACAACTGGTACTATGCCTACGGAAAGAGTAACTATTCGCAGATTATTTCTGATGCAAGATTCCAGGCCTTTCTTGCTGACGGAATTGACAACAAGCCCTTCGAGGTAATTGATGACTGTTGGCAGAAGAATAAGTGCGAAGGTCCCTGGCTTGCCAACAGAAAATTCAAGGATATGGAAAAGCTTGCTTCTGAAATCAAGGAAATCGGTGCAAGACCCGGCATCTGGGTGCGCCTTCTTCACAACAGAGACAAGACCATTAAAAAGAATATGCGAATCAAACGCAGCAGAAAAAAGAGACAGTATCTTGACCCCACTCATCCCGAGGTGCAGAAATTCATCCGTGCTGATGTTGAGCGCATAAGAGATTGGGGCTATGAGCTTCTCAAGCACGATTTTTCAACCGCTGACCTTTTCGGTGATTTTGGCGGAAACCTCAACGAAACCATTACAAAAATTGACAACTGGCATTTTTACGATAAAACAAAAACCAACGCTGAAATCGTTCTCGATTTTTACAGACTCATTCTCGATGCTGCCGGTGATATGCTTATAATCGGCTGCAACACCGTTTCTCACCTTTCAGCAGGTCTTGTGCACATCTACAGAACAGGTGACGACACAAGCGGCAGAGAATGGGACAGAACAAAAACATACGGTGTAAACACTCTTGCATTCCGTCTTGCACAGAATGAAGCCTTCTATATGTGCGATGCTGACTGTGTCGGCATTATTGAGGGTGAAATACCCTGGGAGAAAAACAGACAGTGGCTTCACCTTCTTGCACATAGCAACACTCCCCTTTTCGTTTCATGCACAAACAACATAAGCGACGAAGCAAAGAAAGATCTGAGAGCTGCTTACCACACCTTCAACCTTCCCCACGCCTTCAAGCCTCTTGATATTTACGGCACAAGAACTCCCAACGAGTGGCTCATTGACGGAAGGGTTATCAGATACAACTGGTAAAACATAGCTTTAAACAACAAGGAGACATACTTAATGAAAAAAATTTTCTTTGCTGTGTGCTGTCTTATTTGTTCAATAATTTTCTTATGCGTACAGATTAATAAAAGCAGCAGCAATTCTACCCCATCAACTGATCCTTCAACATCAGTTACAGAATCAACCGTTGCACCAACCGAGGAAAGCACCGAGCCAACCTCAGAGCCTGAGGCTGAAAAGAATTCCAATTATAAATTCAAAAATGCCGCTTTCTACTGCGTTGAAAACGATGAAATGCTTTTCAGCTATAAGGAAAACGCAAAGCTTGCACCTGCAAGTCTTGCCAAAATTCTTACCGCAACCGTTGCTTATTATTACTCAGACCCCGACGAGGTTTTCACTGTAGGCTCAGAGCTCGATATGGTAGCTCCGCACTCAAGCCTCTGCCTTATTTCAAAAGGTCAGAAAATTGCTCTTAACGATCTTATTGTAGGTCTTATGTTACCCTCAGGTAACGACGCAGCTTATACAATTGCTGTTAACGTTGCACGAAAATTAACAAGCGAAGACCTTCCTGACAAGGAAGCAGTTAAATTTTTCTGTCAGCTTATGAACGGCTTTGCAAGGCTTATAGGAATGGAAAACAGCAACTTTACCTCACCTGACGGTTGGGATGATAAAAATCAGTACACCTCAGCAAGCGACCTTATAAAGCTTACTCAGTGTGCCCTTGGCATCGAAGAGCTGAGAAGCATTATATCACTTAATCAGAAATATGTTGTGTTCAAATCCGGACAGAACATTACCTGGAAAAACACAAACAAGCTTCTTGACAGCGGCAGTAAGCATTATAACGAATATGCAATCGGCGTAAAAACCGGCTCAACCAAAAAAGCCGGCAACTGCCTTGTATCTGCTTTTGTAAAGGACGGACTCACATATATTTCCGTTGTCTGCGGCACTGCTACAACAGACAGCAGATATGAAGAAACAAACAAGCTTTTTGATAGCTATGTAGGGTAATTTTCAAAGGTTTCCCTTACTTTCATGCATAACAAAACCACGCGTAAATCGCGTGGTTTTTATTGTTATTAAATTGCTTATGCAGCCTTAAGACCCTGAGCTGCACCGGGAACCCATTCAGCACCGCCGTATGTGTTGCCTGAAACTACTGATGAAGCAGTCTTTAATTCGAACCACTTAGCATCCTTGCCGTCGTGACCCTTGCAGTTATCAGCAACAGTGTTGTTTGTGAAAGTAAATGTCTTGCCTTCAGCAAAAGTACCGTGCTTCGCAATACCGTCTTCACATTCGTTGAATGTGCAGCCTGTGATTGTTGAGTTACCAAGGAAACCGTACTGAGCATGAACTACCCATGAGTAAATATCGTTGAAAGCACAACCGTCAAAAACAAGTTCAGCGAATCCACCACTACCTGTTGAGTAAAGAGCATAACCTACGCCATCAAATGTGCAGTTCTTTACTGTAATAGTTGCAGATGTGTTGTTACCGTTGATGCCTTCGCAATTCTTGTATGTTGAAGGACCTGTGAAGGTTGTGTCTTCGATTACAAGATTTTCAATTGTAGCTGTAGGATCAATTTTGATACCGCAATCTCTTGACTTCTTATCTTCCGGAATTTCAGTTTCAAGCTCAAAGCCTGTAATAGTTACATTCTTAAGAACTGTTTCTGATGTTGTAACAATCTTGTCAACGATTACACCGTCAGCTGCATCAAGAGTTACACCGTCAAGTGTATCAAGTGTGATTACACCGTAATCGCCTGCCTTGAAATCAACTGTGTCACCGCTCTTTGCTTTGTCGAGAGCTTCGTCAACCTTACCGGGGCTTGCAACAATAAATTTCTTACCACAGAAGGGGCATTTGATGCTGAAAGCTTTTGCAAGAATGTGCATAAGGTCATGAACCTTTTCATAAACCTTGTCGAAGAAGCTTATTGCTTCGTTAGCTGCGTTTGATGCATCTTCAACGCCAGCTGCGTATGCGGGTGCTGCAATGGTGAATAACATTGCAAGTGTGAGTAAAATAGCCATGAATTTTTTCATTATTAAATCCTCCTTAATGTTATTTATATTCTGGCAATAAATATTCTATCACGGCACAGTTTCAGTGTCAATCGCTCACGCTCTTTTGTACAGTAAATTAATAAAGTTTAATAAATGTGCGATTTTGGATAAAAGCACTTTGAATCATTGAACGCTCTCTATGAAGAATTTGTCGGATAGGTCATAAAGATTCATCTTGCTTTTTATTCTGATTTATGCTATCCTATTGAGGAATTAAAATAAGGATGGTGCTAACTAATGAAAAATGTTCGCGCAGCAATTTACGGTGCAGGCTCACTGGGTACTGTTCTCGGTGCTTACATCACAAAAAACGGAGGTCAGATTGACCTTATCAACCGCAACAAGGCTCATGTTGCTGCCCTTAACGAAAAGGGTGCAATTATCAACGGTACAGTTAATATGACAGTGCCTGTAAAGGCTATTACTCCCGACCAGATGGAAGGCAAATACGACGTAATTTTCCTTATGACAAAGCAGCTTTTCAACAAGGAAGTTGTTACAATGCTTAAGGATTATCTTACTGAAACAGGTGTTATTGTTACTCTTCAGAACGGTATTCCCGAGCCCGGTATTGCTGAAATTATCGGCACAGAGCACACAATGGGCTGTGCAGTTGAATGGGGTGCAGCATTAGGCGAGCCCGGTGTCTGCACACTTACAAGTGAACCCGACTCTCTCTCCTTCCACATGGGTAAAATGGAAGGCATTACAGATGAGCAGTTCAGAACTGTTAAAGAGCTTCTTGAGCTTATGTGTCCTGTACACGCAGAAGAAAACCTTATCGGCGCACGTTGGTCAAAGCTTCTTATCAATGCCACCTTTTCAGGTCTCGGCACAGTTGTAGGCGGCGTTTTCGGTGATGTTTCAGAGGATAAGAACGCAAGAAAGGTTGCAATCCGTTGTATGAAGGAATGCATTGATGTAGGCCACGCTGCAGGTGCTACCTTTGTTCCCGTTCAGGGCAAGGATATTACAAAGCTCTTCTACTATAACGGTGCTCTCAAGCGCACATTTGCTACTCTTCTTCTTCCCGTTGCTATGAAAAAGCACCGCTCAATTGAGCCTTCAATGCTTCAGGACCTCAAAAACGGCAAACCTTGTGAAATTGATGCAATCAACGGTGTGGTTTGTGAATGGGGCAGAAAGTGCGGTGTTCCTACTCCCATCAACGACAAGATTGTTGAAATTATCAAGAACGCTCAGGAAGGCAAGCTTAAGTGCGAAAAGGCTAATATCAGATTCTTCAACCACTTACTGTAAAAAATATGAAGCTACTGCATTACTTACTGCAGTAGCTTTTTTGTTGACAAAGAAAATCTGAACTGATATAATTTTTCAAGTAAAAAAACTACAGGAGGAACTGATATGAAGAACAGACTTATTATTTTCGATTGCTTCGGTGTTATTTTCAATGACATTGCACCGCCTTTTGTAAAAAAATATTTCAAGGGCGATGATGCTGCGACTCTTAAGGAAAAGCTTTTTGTTCCTGCAGATATGGGCGAAATCACCTATGATGAGCTTCTTACAAATATGGCTGAGGCTCTTAAGCTTAACAAAGAAGAAATGACCGAGGAATGGGAAAGCCTTTTTGTAACAAAGCCCGAAACAGTTAATTTTATCAGAGAGCTTCAGGGCACAGCCGATATTGCACTTTTGTCAAACGCTCCTCTGGGTGTAATTGAAAAGCACTTTGAAAAGCATAATCTCTCCCCTCTTTTTGATAAAATTTTTGTTTCCTGCAACCTTAAAATGGTAAAGCCCGACCCGAAGATTTATCTTCACGCAGTGAGCAGCTTCAACAAGGTTTACGAAGAAATCTATATGATTGACGATAATATGGATAATCTCAGATTACTTCCCGAGCTTGGTATAACACCTGTTCACTTCAGAAGTGTGGAGGACCTCTTTTTTCTTAAGGAGGACTCAGAATGAAAAAAACCTTTAAGCTTCTCATTGTAATTTTCATTATTTGTCTTGCAGTTTACAAAATCGGAAACAAAGAAGTAAAGCCCACTCTTTCAAACCCCAACGCCTCTGAGGAAGCACAGCGTATCTATGAATTAACTTATTATCCCAACGATGATTTCGGTGTTGCACTTTCAGGTCAGCAGGAATCAACATGGATGGGCAGTGACGATTACGAATTTACTTATATTAACGAAAGAACCGGCAAATTTCCCGTTATAAGAGGCTTTGACTATATGAACGATGACTTTGACGGTGTAAACGAAAGAGCCATCAAATGGCACAAAGCAGGCGGAATTGTAACTATCTGTTGGCACTGTGGCAGTGACTTTTCAGGCGAATGGAAGGACTGTATGAATGATGAGGTGCCCGATTGGGATAAAATGCTGACAGACGGCACAATTGAGTACGAAAGAATGCTCAGCGGCATGGATAAGGCTGCCGCCGCACTGAAGGAGCTTTGCGACAAGGGTATTCCCGTTTTATGGCGACCCTTCCACGAATGTGACGGTGACTGGTTCTGGTGGAGCAAGGGCAGAAGCGAAAACTTCAAAAAGCTCTGGCAGATTATGTATGACCGATATACAAACCATTGGGGACTCAATAATCTTATCTGGGTGCTTGGGTACTCACATAAAATGGAAGAGAACAAGCTATGGTATCCCGGCGACGAATACTGCGACATTATTGGTGCTGACACCTACGATATAGAGCTCAACGAAAAGCTTTACAAGGCTGTGAAGAAAGTAACAAAAGAACCTAAGCCCCTTTGTCTTCACGAATGCGGACAGAATCCCACTGCTGAAGATTTCAGAAAGGCTCCCTGGAGCTACTTTATGACATGGCACACAGAATATCTTACAGACAGAAATACTGATGAAGCACTGAACGCGCTTTACAACAGCGATGCTGTAATTACACTTGACGAGCTTTATAAAACCGAACCGTAAAGTAAAGCCCTCCGTAAACCAACAAATTTACGGAGGGTATATTTTTATTCAATTCCGAGATATTCCTCAAGACAGAGACCGCTGTTTTTGATTTCCTCAGCATATTCAACACCAACAAAGCGCCAATGCCACGGCTCGGGAACAATTCCTGTTATATCCTGCTTGTCCGCAGTATATCTGAGAATAAAGCCGTATTTGTGTGCGTTTTCTGTGAGCCACTTAAACTCTTTTGTGTTTGCAAAATCGTCTCTCGTGTTGCAGATGTCCATAGCAAGACCTAAGTTATGCTCACTTGTTCCCGGAGGAAGAATTACAGTTGCAGCTTTTCTTGCGGCATCTTCTTCGCTGAGCTTATACTGACTCTTGTACTGCTTTGTGAGATTTATATAATTGTTTTTCTGTCTTTCATAAGAACGGTAAGCTGAATACGGAGTAAGAGTTATGCCGTCTTTTTTTGCAGCTGTATACATCTCCTCATAATAAGGTGTAACACCCTCTTCCATATAGTAGCCGGTGTCAAAAATTTCAGTAAGCACGGGCTTATAGGTTTCATCGGCTGCTCTTTTTGCATTAACTACAACAAGATAAGGATTTCCCTCTGTAGGGTCAACTACAATTCTTTCTGCAGCCAAGGGATCAACAAACTCTGTTTTATCAGAAGGCTTTTTTTCTGAAAGATACTGAGTAGAAATGTAATACTTCTCACCGCTGTAACGAACTGCACTCCAGCCATTGTCGAGATGTTCAATAAGCTCAATACTCTCACCGAGAGAAAGCTGACCGATAACGTCGCAGTCAGTATTCGGTTCTTCACGCACATTTACAACGGCTGTTGCATAAAGTATTTTTCCTTTTTCTGTGGTGCTTTCTTCCGCAGAAGGAGCCTCGGTAGTGTTTTCTGTTGTACTCATTTCTTCGGGCACTGTATTGCCAAAGGGGTCAACCTCATCTTTTTTGCAACAAGAAAAGGTAAAAAGGATTATAAGAAGCAGAAGCACTGCAATAATTCTGTTACGTTTCATATAATACACCTCATTTCGGTTATATTATACTCTGAAAATTGTTTTTTGGCAAGATAAAACGGCACCGTTTTCACGGTGCCGCTAAATAATTTTTTTCAATTATTCAATAGCTTCAAGTCTCTTCTTGAATTCTTCGATCTTTTCCTTGCTGTACATCTTTGAAAGTACAACCATACCCTGGTTGGGTGTGAAGCCAAGGCTGAGAGCGAGGTTCTTCATGGGGTGGTTGAGAATATCGGGGCAGAGGTCTGCAACGATTTCCATAACCTGAGGATCCTTCATAAGAACGCTGAATTTTGTGTCAAAACTATACTTTGCCATAGTTTTATTCTCCTTTTACTTTTTGTTTTATTTTCACACTTTGTGTGCTTTACCGAGTTCAATACCCTTTTCAAGAGCCTTCATATTAAGCTCAAGAATTTCAGGCTTTTTCTTACCGAACTTTGCTTCAAGTGAAGCTACAATTGCTTCCTTGCTTACAATGTCTGTTGCACCGACAAGTGCACCGATAAGAACTGTGTTAGCCATTTTAACATTACCGAGTTCAAGGGCAACATCGTCAACGGGAACAGCAACAACAGTTACGTCTGTTCTGTCAACACCGCTTACTACACGGCTTGAGTTGATAACAAGAAGTCCGCCTTCCTTGATATCCTCTGAGAACTTATTATAAGCCTGTTCGTTCATAGCGATAAGAGTATCACACTTTTTGGTAAGAGGTGAAATAATCTGATCATCGCTGATGATTACTGTACATTTAGCACTACCGCCACGCTGTTCGGGGCCGTATTCGGGAAGGAATGTTGAGTGCTTATTCATATCAATAGCGGTGTGAGCAAGCATAATGCCTGCGCTCATAATACCCTGACCGCCTGAACCGGAAAATACAAATGATTTTTTCATTATTCCTGTACCTCCGCATCCTTATAAATACCCGGCTTGAAATACGGGATTGTGTTTGTATCCATATAATCGAGAGTCTGAAGAGGACTCATACCCCAGTTTGTGGGGCAGTTTGTAAGAAGCTCGATAAAAGTGAAGCCCTTACCTGCAAGCTGAAGCTCAAAAGCCTTCTTGATACCCTTCTTAGCATCTGCAACACCCTTGGGAGTATTGAGAGCATATCTTGCAACGAAAACAGGAGCCTCAAGAGTTGAGATAAGCTCGCACATCTTAAGAGGATAACCTGTTGTCTGAGGATCACGGCCGAAGGGAGTTGTTGTTGACTTCTGACCGATAAGAGTTGTGGGAGCCATCTGACCGCCGGTCATACCGTAGGTCTGGTTGTTAGCGAAAATAACTGTGAAGTTTTCACCTCTGTTTGCTGCAGACATAATTTCTGCAAGACCGATAGCTGCAAGGTCGCCGTCACCCTGATAGGTGAAAACAAGTCTGTCGGGAAGGCAACGCTTGATACCTGTTGCAACTGCGGGAGCACGTCCGTGAGCAGCACCGATATCGTCACCGTTCCAGCTGTAGAGGTTAAGTGCTGAACAACCAACTGAAATTACGTTGATTGCGTTCTGCTGCTGATTGAGTTCTTCAATTGCGTCAGCAACAAGTCTTGTGCCGAGAGCATGTAAACATCCCGGACAGTAGCCTGTGGTCATAGGCATAAGTGAAGATGGTCTTTTATATGCCGGCATGATTATTCTCCTCCCTTCACAATTTCAGCAATTGCATCATATACGCCTTCGTCATCAAGAAGTACACCGCCTGAACGGCCGTATTCGTGTACGGGGCAACGGCCCTTAACCTGAAGCTCGATATCATCGCGCATCTGAGCAGGAATTGTCATTTCAATATCAATGATACCCTTTACCTTGCTGTAGTCAAGATTGTCAAGACTAGCCTTGGGGAAGGGATAAAGTGTAATGGGACGGATCATACCAACCTTGTAGCCTTCTTCACGAAGGGTGTTGATAGCTTCCTTTGCAACTCTTGCTGCAATACCGTAAGCCACTACAACATATTCAGCATCTTCAAGGAGATATTCTTCAACCTTTACATCAGCGAATTCCCAGCCTTTGTAGGTGAAGCCCTTGAATTTGTTGAGCATTTCAAGTGCAGGCTCGGGAAGAATAGGTGTAATCATATGATTATCTGTTCTGCCGTTCACCTTTGCAAGACACCAGTCTTCTGTGTTGTTGAAGTTAACTTCCTTCATTTCGGGAAGCTCAACCTCTTCCATAATAGCACCGAGACAACCGTCCATAAGAATAAGAACGGGGTTTCTGTCTCTTTCAGCGTATTCCCAAGCGTTGTATGTAAGATCAACTGCTTCCTGAAGAGTTGCAGGAGCAAAAACAAGAGTTCTGAAACCGCCGTGGCCGAGAGCCTTTGTAGCCTGAAGATAGTCAGACTGAGCAGGCTGGATTGAACCGAGACCGGGACCGCCTCTTGAAATATTTACAATAACAGCGGGAAGCTGAGCTGATGCAAGGTATGAAATACCTTCAGCCTTAAGGCTGATACCCGGGCCTGATGAGCTTGTAAGAGCTCTCTTACCGGTTGCAGCTGCACCGTATACCATATTGATTGAAGCAACTTCACTTTCACCCTGAACAAAAGCGCCGCCTACCTCAGGAAGTCTCCATGAGAGATATTCGGGAATTTCATTCTGCGGAGTGATGGGATAACCTGCGAAGAAACGGCAGCCGCCTCTTACAGCCGCCTCAGCAATAGCTTCGCAGCCTTTCATAAATCTCTTTTCCATTGTTTTATTCTCCTTATTTCTCTTTAGCGGCAACTTCAATTGCTGCTTCCGGACACATAAGTGCGCAAATTGCACAGCCTGTGCATTTGTCTGCGTCTATGTTTACAGGATAGAAATGACCTCTCTGAGATCTTTCCTTACCCATTTCAAGAATGTGCTTAGGGCAATACTTAATGCAGTATCCGCAGCCCTTACACATCAGTTCATTGATAGTAATCATTGTTTCGTCCCCTTTTTTCATTTAGAAACTTCTACAACCCTGCCCCATAAATGAAGCAGGATTGTAATAAATTATAACACTAAATATTTGAAATGTAAACTACAAATAGCCAACAAATTGTACTAATTTGTATTTTATTTCATTTTTCTTTCAACTCTGAGAACTTCGGGATCAGCTGCTGTAAGCTTCATAAAGTCAACCTTCATAAGCGGTGTTTCGGGAAGTGCATCCATAAAGATAATATCCTTGGGCACATAGAACTTGGAGAAGTTTTCTTCACAAGCTGACTGAATCTTAAGCTTAAGCTCTTCTTCGTTCACGCCACTTGCGGTTGTTGCATAAAGGCGAACCATGCTTCTGCCGTTATCCCAGCCCTGAACTGCACAGCATTCCTTGATTTCTTCCATTTCACCAACAAGCTTTTCGATATCGGTGGGATATACGTTATAGCCTGCAATAATGATAAGTCTCTTCTTTCTGCCTGAGAAGAAGAAGTATCCGTCGTCGTCCTGATAACCGAGGTCACCGGAAAGAACCCACTTTTCACCGTTTTCGTCTGTATAAAGACCGTAATCGTCAGCTTCGCCTTCCATATAGTAGCCACTCATAATTGTGGGACCTGTAATTGCAAATTCACCAACTGTGCCGTTGGGAACCTTCTTGTGGTCATCATCCCAGATTTCTACTCTTACGCCACGAAGTGCCTTACCGATTGAGCCACGCTTGAAGTCATTATTTGTGTTGGTGCAGCAAACTGAACCGATTTCTGTAAGACCGTAGCCCTGACGAAGACGTCCTGTTGCGCCCCACTTTTCAAAGTAGCTGTTATATTCATCGATGAAGCCGTCTGAAATATCGTCACCGCCACAGAACATAAGTCTGATATTCTTAAGGTGAGGACCGTCGAAGCCCTTCTGCTTCATAAGCTTCTGGAACATAAGAGGAATACCGCCGAAGCCTACAATATTGTTCTGCTTCATAAGCTTAACAAAAATCTTGGCATCAAACTGCATCATAGGAATAATTCTCGCACTGTTGCACATAGCCATATGTACAGCGATTACAAGACCGAAGCAGTGGAAGAGAGGAAGAACAATAACCTCTGCCTCTTCACCGGGATCGTGAATTTCATCAAGATCTGATACACGGCAGGTAAGCTCGTTGATAGCCTTTGATGTAAGCTTGATTGTCTTGCTCTTACCTGTTGTACCGCCACCGTTAAGGTAAGCAGCTATATCGTCACCGTTATTGATTTCACCGCATACTCTCATTGTTGTTTTAACAACATCCTTATAGTATACTGCGTTGTTATACTTGGGGTAAATGCCCTTAACAAGACCTTCACCAACCTTACAGCCGTATCTCTTGATACCCTCTGAGTAGTCTGAGCTGTTGCAGATAATACAGGGAAGACCTGAATCGTTGATAACACCGATATGATCCTTTACAAGAAGGTCAAGAACCATAACACCCTTTGAATTAAGTGTTTCAATCTGCTCCTTAAGATAGTCCGGACCCATAAGAGGATGAACAAAGCTTGTAATTACACCAAGCTTATTAAGAGCATAGAAGGTAATAATGCTCTGTACTGTTGTGGGCATAAAGATTGTGAAAACATCACCCTTACGAAGACCCATCTCGTTCTGGAAATAAGCAGCAAGAGCCTCGATGTCATTGAAAATCTTTGAGCGCTTATACTTAACGCCAAAGTGCTGCATCATCCAGACATCGTCGTAAATCTCAGTACACATTCTGAGATACTCGTAGCAGTTGGTATTCTGCGGTGCAGGTAACATAATTTTAACTCCTTTGTTTTCAATATAATTTTCGCCAAAGTATCATAGTATTTTTATCACATAGTTATTTATTTTTTAAATGCATTTTGTTAAGAAAAAGTTAAGCAAAAGTACTTTAAAGTAATAATATACAAAACAACCTCCTTAATAATATACAAACTGACCAAAGCTGTCGTTTTAGTTCACATATGATTAACAATTGTGTTTTTTTCATTTGAAAATTTGAAACAAAATAAAAGTGCAGCAAAAATGCTTTTCTTATCTTTGCTGCACAAAATTATTCAGTTATTTGGATAGTGATTTTTCACTCTTTCATATTCTTCTTCGCTAATTTCAACAATGCCGCCATGCTTAAAGCCATAGGGGAAGGAAAAGCTTTCCTTGCTCATTGTGAAATTACTGTCACCGGGCTTTTCTGAAACAAAGGGTACATAGCCCATTTTAGCCTTTTCACAGCCGAAGAAGTCAATCATAAGACACCATCTGCCGTCGGGAAGAATAAGTGTTGTTGGCGCTTCGTAGCTACCAGGATTTCCAAGGCTTGCCATATAATCCTCAAAGGCCTTATCGTGCTCATAGGGGCCGTAAAGCTCCTTTGCGGTTGCGTGCATATTCATTGAAGGATCGTGAGCATTTTTATAGAACATATGATATGTATCCCCTATTTTACGGATATGTGTATCAAGGATTTCATTGTTCTTTGTAAAGAAAAGCTTAGGCTCGGAGAAGCTCTCAAAGTCCTTTGTTGTACAGCAATAAATTGACATATGGCTGTAGTTATCCTCCTTGACAGTAGAGCCCCAATGAATCATATATTCATCGTTGATTTCATCATAGAACACTTCAGGCGCCCAAAGACAGCCGAAATCATCTCTGCCGAAGTAAATTCTCTTCTGCTCTGAGAAATTAACAAGGTCCTTTGTCTTCCACATACAAAGGCATTTACTGCCTGTTGAATTGATTTTTTTCCAGTCAACCTGATAGTTTTCATCCATTTTATAAACGATGCACTCATCAGTTGTAAGAATAACAAATGAACCGTCACGCATACGGACAATTTCAATATCACGGCAGCCCATTGCACCCATTGTGCTTGTAAGTATAGGCTCTCCACCGTTTACCTGCTCCCAGTTAAAGCCGTCACGGCTGAGAGCAAAATAAACCTGCTCACCGTCAGGAGTAAGCTTTTCTTTAAAATGAGTAAACAAATATGGCATCAGCTGTTACCTCCGTCACGATAGTATTTAATAAGATCGATTATGTACTCTACCCTGTTTTTGAAGCTTTCAGGTATAAAGCCCAACAAGCCTACAGCACCCTCATCCTTAATTGCATCGTCGCCTCTGTCCTTTGTGGACTTGCCGTTGAATTTGCTCTTGTGGGAAGACAGCCACGAAATCATTCCGTTGGGATAAGTAAGATCTACCCTTTCACCATTTCCGTCAACAGTTCTCATAAAGGGATAGTCACCGTCCTCCCGAGAGAACATATCACTGTTTACAGCATACCAGGCGAAATGTTGACTCAGAGTAGGAACACCGTTTGCATAGCACACAATGTCAAGAGTTGAAAATCTGAGATCATCCTTTATATTGCTTTCTGCAACAATGTTTTTCCAGGTAGGTGTTACCCATGCGTAATAATGCGCCATAGTATCCGGTGCACCGCTCGTCAGCCACATAGGAGTATTTTTAAGTCGGGCAGATGCTTCCTGACCCGGCACCCATGCAGGACAGATAGGAAAGATTGCCGCAAACATTTCGGGATAAGAAACAGCCATTTTAAGGGTCATTTTACCGCCCATTGAATAACCGCCTATGTAAATACGCTTGGTGTCAATATTCTTTTTGTTTTTTGAAATGAACTTATCAATTGTTTTTCTCAGAGGATAAATCAGATCATCAGACCAATATATACCTTCCTCCTCAAGAGATCTGGGAGCTAAGATAAAAGCGCCCTTTGTACCCTTGAAGCGTTTCTGCATTTCTTTACTCGCCCAATATGAAATATTGCTGTTTTCAAGCTGTGCTCCGTCGCTTCCGCCGTTTGCCATTCCGTGAAGCCATATAACCAAAGGATATTTTTTAGTATCGTTCTTTTTTACAGGTGAATAATAACGGTAATCAAGAACATAGCCGTCAGTTTTCGGACCCTTGCCAAAAACAAATTTTTCGTTGAGGGCTTCGGCATCTAATTCCACTGCACTGCTGCAAAACGAAAATGCTGAAAAAAGTGTCAGCATACACAAAACAATACACAATATCTTTTTTGCTTTCATAATAAATCTCCTTTTGCGTTTTTAACCATTTAAACGATTATAGCACAATGGGTTTGATTTTTCAAGAAATAAAATCACATGTTTTTCAGAATATAACCGATGCGTATATGAGGATTGAATTTCAGCTATTCAGTATGGTATAATAGGCTAAATTATTGGTGTGGTGATTTGCATGACAGATATTATAAGAAAATATGCCGAAAAGGACTCCGAAGCGGTTTTGAATCTGATTCACAGAAACAGTCTTGAGATAAATTCTGAAGATTACGGTTTGGAATTTATGCAAAAATTTGTTGATATCTGTGATGCAGCTTGGCTTACAAAAAGAGCATCTTTCTGTCATATGTATGTTGCCGAAGAAAACGGATGCATTGTAGGCGTCGGCGGTATTTCAAGTTATTACGGAAGCCTTACGGAAAGCATTCTGCTTAATGTTTTTGTATTGCCTGAATATCACGGAATAGATATCGGAAAGAAAATAGTGCAAACACTTGAAAATGATGAGTACGGCATCAGAGCAAAAAGAATTGAAGTACCTTCTTCGATTACCGCAAAAGATTTTTATTATAAATTGGGATATAAATTTAAAAACGGTATTGAAGAATTAGATGAAGAAAAACACTATCGTATGGAAAAAGTGAAATGATTATTCCACATAACAACCATTTCGGTAAAGCAAAGGTATATAATCAATCCGAAGAAGAGCATCCATCAAGGTGATTACATACAGCTTCGCCGATTACATACTCGCTAACGCGGGATTACATGCCAATCCTTCAGATTGGATAAAAAAACAAGCAAGTCCTGCGACTTGCTTGTTTTTTTGGTGGAGACGGCGGTAATCGAAACCGCGTCCGAAAATCCATCCACATAACCTTCTCCGGGTGCAGTCAGTCTTTTAACATTCCCTCACCCGTACGCCGATTGACAGGCTTACGGATTCAGTAGACTCTGATGCGTGATGTCATACGAGCCTGCTCTGACATTCACGTTCACTGCTAGTCGACGCCTTTAACTGAGCCGCAGTACTCTCAGTCAAGACGGGCCGCACTTAGGCAGCCTTTAATACTGTTGTATTGTCGTTTATTTTTAAGTTTGCGATTTTTATAGTGGTACCGCACCACTACCCGCTTATCATGCTTCAAAACCCCCGTCGAAATCCTTTCGTCCCCGTGAGTTTTATATATAAACTGATTTCTCAGCTTATTTTAATATCTTTCTTTAAAATTGCGCTCAATTTCTCTCTGAGCGTCTTTCTTTGCGGCAACATCACGCTTGTCGTAATTCTTTTTACCCTTGCAAAGACCTACTTCTATTTTGGCTCTGCCTTTAAGAAAATATACGCTTAAAGGTATAAGGGTCAGACCCTGTTGTTTGGTTACACCGAAAAGTCGGTTGATTTCTCTTTTGTGCATAAGAAGTCTCTTTACGCGCATAGGGTCACGGTTAAAAATGTTACCCTGCTCATACGGTGAAACGTGCATTCCGTTGACGAAGATTTCTCCGTCGTCGATACTGCACCAGGAATCTTTAAGGTTTACTCTCCCCTTGCGGATTGATTTAACCTCTGTGCCGAAAAGCTCAATTCCTGCTTCGTAGGTTTCAAGAACAAAATAGTCGTGCTGAGCTTTTTTGTTCTGTGCAATTATCTGTCTTTCTTCCTTGTTTGATACCATAGCTCAACACCACCTTTCTTTGTTAGCCCCTTCCCTTTCAGGGACGGCAAGGGCATTATTTTTCGTATTTGTTTACAATCGGTGATACAACAGGCTTTCCGTCACGGTCAAGAAGCGGAGTCATACCGCCGCTGTAACCGCTCTGATGATAAAGATAGTTTACACCTGTTTCTTTGTCAACCCAGATTTCCATTGTGCCGAGTCCCTGTGAATAAACCTTTTCAAATCGGTTATCTTTTTTAGCCATTATTATCAGCTCCAAATTTTTCATCGCTCGCCGCGTGGCGTTACTTTTCCTGGCGCGGAAAAGTAACCAAAACGCGCTGTCGCTTTTTCATTATAACATTCTTCTGCCTTCAAGTGCTCTGGTAAGTGTTACCTCATCGGCATACTCAAGGTCTGCACCAACGGGTACACCGTAAGCAAGTCGGCTTACAGAAACACCCATAGGCTTAAGAAGTCTTGAAATGTACATAGCTGTAGCCTCACCCTCAACTGTGGGGTTGGTAGCCATAATCACTTCCTGAATTTTTCCGTCGCCCATTCGTGCAAGAAGCTCCTTGATTGTAATGTCCTCGGGACCGATACCGTTCATAGGTGAAATTACACCGTGAAGAACATGATAAGTGCCCTCAAATTCGTGGGTACGCTCAAAGGCCATTACATCTCTCGGGTCCTCTACCACACATACTACGCTCTGGTCACGCTTACTGCTTTTACAGATAGGGCAAAGCTCATCCTCTGCAAGGTTGCAGCAGCAGCTACACTTTTTGATTTTTTCGTGAGCCTCAAGAATAATCCTTGAAAATGCTTCGGCATCCTCTTTTTTCATATTAAGCACGTGAAAAGCAAGGCGCTGAGCACTCTTGTGACCTATTCCGGGCAATCTCTCAAACTGCTCAATGAGCCTTTGGAGAGTTACAACACTGAAGCCTGCCATCAGAAGGGAAGGTTAAGTCCGCCCTTAGCGGCATTCATAGCCTGCTCCATAGCATCCTCAGCTTTTCTCATAGCTTCGTTTGCTGCAGCCATAATAAGGTCTGAGAGCATTTCGATATCTTCAGGGTCAACAACGTCGGGCTGCATCTTGATATTCTTGATTTCGTGAGCACCTGATACGGTTACTTCAACTGCTCCGCCGCCTGCTGATGCAGTAAAGTCGGTTGCTTCAATTTCTGCCTGCTTAGTTTCAAGCTGAGCCTGCATTTCCTGAATCTGCTTCATCATATTCATTCTGCCGCCCTGAGCAGCATTGGGAATTCTTGCTTTCATTTTAAAAGTCTCCTTTATATTATGATTTTAATTTTTAATTTTATTACTTCACTTCAACATTGACACCCATACCTCGTGCCCTTGAAATAAGGTTCTGCAAGGGGTCTTTTTTCACCTCAGGCTTATCCTCTGAGGGTGAAGTACTGTTTTTATTATAAAGACCGAGACGGTAATCTCTGCCTGTTACACGAAGGATGCTGTCCTTAACATTTCTCGCATAGCCGGGCTGTCTTATAAACGAATTAAGTGTGGGATTGTTGCTCTTGATGAGAACAAAGTCACCTCTTATTACTGCCTGAGAATCCATCAGCACGCCCCACAAGGGTGCATTTACCTTCTGAAGTTCTGAAAGAACCTCTGCCCAGGGAATTGACTGCTCTTCGTCATTGCTTTCCTCCGCTGTCTGCTGTGGCTTTTCCTCAGCCTGAGCTTCGGGTGCGGGTTCATATGAAGGCTGACTTTCCTCGTAATGTCTTTCCGTTTCAGGCTCAGACTCTTTTATCTGTGGCTTTTCTTCAGCTACCGAAGGCTGAACAGGTGCTGCAGGTGGAGTTCTTATTGCGCCTGTTTTAATCATAATTTCAAGCTCAGAAATTCTTCTGAGAAGTGCTTCGCTGTCGTCACTGAGTGTTGGTGTGCAAAGCTTTATGAAGGTCATTTCCATTTCAGTTCTGCGGTTTACTCCACGCTTTATATTAGCCATACACTCCTGAAGAAGTGAAATGCACTGCAGAATTGTTTCAAGAGTGAAGGTTTCACTCTGCTGTTTATACTGTGTCAGTTCATCCTTTGTGCAGACAAGGAACGAGCCTGAATCCTTTACGGTTTTGACAATCATCAGATTTCTGAAATGATTGGTCATATCTGAGCAAAGACGCTCCATATCGCAGGAGGAAGCGTGAAGGTCACTGATAAGTGAAAGCGCATCAGCACTGTTTTTATTTGAAACTGTTGAAGCAAGGCTGAAAAGATGATCCTTACCTGTCATACCTGCAACCTTGCATACTATATCGGCAGTAATATGTCTGTCGTGACCGATACACTGGTCGAGAAGCGAAAGAGCATCTCGCATACCGCCATCAGAGATTCTTGAAATAAGGGAAACTGCATCCTCATCAAGAATAAGGTCTTCGCACTCAGCGATGTATTCCATTCTCTCCTTCATAGCTTCAGGTGAAACGCGTCTGAAATCAAAGCGCTGACATCTTGAAACAATAGTTACGGGAAGCTTATGCACCTCTGTTGTTGCAAGAATAAATTTAACGTGGGCAGGAGGCTCTTCAAGAGTTTTCAGCAGCGCATTGAAGGCACCGATTGAAAGCATATGAACCTCGTCGATAATATATACTCTGTACTTACAGGAAGCAGGAGTAAAATTGATTTCCTCACGGATATCACGGATATTTTCAACACCGTTGTTACTTGCTGCGTCGATTTCGACAACATCGAGAATTGCACCTGAGTCAAGACCCTTACAGATTTCGCACTCATTACAAGGGTTACCGTTAATGGGATTCAGACAGTTAACTGCCTTTGAGAGAATCTTTGCACAGGTTGTTTTACCCGTACCTCTTGAGCCGGTAAAAAGATATGCATGGGAAAGCTTACCTGTTTCAATTTCCTTTGAAAGGGTTTCGGTTATATGCTCCTGACCCACAACATCAGAAAAGACTCTCGGTCTGTATTTTCTGTAAAGCACCTGATACATCTGATTCACTCCTTTTTGCGGTAATTTTGTCTTTTAAAAAAAGTAAGACACTTTCACTTGGTCACACAGTGACAGGCTTTGGCTGTGTCGCACAGACTTTCCACTTAATGCTGCTCGGTTCCCCGCCTGACATGGTTCATGGCGTACTGTCGCACAGGACCCGCCACTGCATGACCAAATTAAAGTATCTTATTACTTTTATGTTATGGGTTACCCCACTTATTATAGCCTAGATATTATAATACAATACTAAGAGAAAATCAAGGGGTTTTGAAGATTTTTTTATAATAGTTAAGTGATGCAATAAAAAAGCCGCCACACAATTGTGCGACGGCAATCAGATTTAAATTAATATACAAAATCTGTAAGGAACATTGAGTTATCAAGAATTGCATCACCTGTTACATCTGAGCCTGCAACCTTACCGCTGTTTACGATAATAAGGATGTGCATATACTGAGTGAGTGAAACAATCTGATTTGTTTCAGGGTTATAGATAAGCTCTGCTGTGCAATCGTGATACTTAAGGTCATAATCAAGCTCCTTAATAAGCACCTTAACTGCAAAGTTGTTCTGAAGAACATCGTCAATGTCAGCTCTCTTGATGGGAGTGAACATTGAGCCAGTTACGCTGTTACAGGTTGTTGCACCTTCAGCAATTGGCTCGGGATTCATTTCATCCTGAAGCTCAATTGTAAGCTTGATATTACCGTCAGCAAGCTTTTCGCTTGTTGCATTTTCAATCTTGCTTGCGTCAGTAAGAACGCAGCCCTTTGTTGTGTGATAAAGCGGGAACCACTTCATATCTCCGCCCTGAGGGAAGTTTTCAGGACTTGCTTTAGCTGTTGCTTCGTCAACGAAGAAGGTCTGTGCAACGGGCATAATCTTATCGAGAATACCGCCGAGGTTAGCCTTTTCTTCGGGAATTGCCTGGAATTCAACCTTGTTGTAGCCTACCTTTTTGTCGTTTGCGTCATTAAGAAGGTCGCTGTACTTCTTAAGAATTGCTTCGTTTCCTGTGGGAATACCTGCATCGTTATCTTCTGCTTCCTTTGAGGGCTCTGTAGCGTCAGGTGTTGTGTCACCGCTCTGCTGTGTGGGCGCTTCTGTGGGAGCCTGAGTGGGAGCTTCGGTAGGTGTCTCGGTAGGAGCCTGAGTAGTTGCTTCAACTGTCTGATTTGCTACAGGAGCACCTTCAACATCAACGGCAACATTCACATCCTTTGTAACAAGGAAAAATGCCATTACGCAAGCAAGCACACTTAAAACCGCTGCTACAATGTAATCTTTCTTTTTCATTTTAAACTCTCCTTTGTGTTTTTATTTAGGTAATACACATACACAGTGTAGCACTATTACAGAAATAAATCAATTACTTTTTAATTATTTTCTTTTTTAATTTTCACAAAGTGCCTGATAAGGTAAACAACAGAACCTACAGGAATTGCAAAAATCACAATCTTTATTATGAGATGTATGGGAATATAATCGTAAATTCCGTCACCGAGGATTGTGAAAAGAACAACTCTCGGCATAATTCCTACCACTGAGGCAATAAAATATCTTGGAAATTTGCATTTTGAAGCACCCCAGAAAAGGCTTACAAAGTCAATAGGAAAAACGGGCAATGCTCTTATACCGAGTAAAGCCGGAAAATTATCATTCAGCTTCATTTCAAGAATTTTCTGTCCGCCCTTGCTTTTCTTAAGAAGCTTTTCTACATAGTCGCCTCCGAGAAAACGGCCGAGAAAATAAGTTGCCGTAACCTCAAGGATAATTCCCACAAGGCTGATAAGACACGCTGTTACGGGAGAAAATGCCATACCTATTGAAATATAGATAAGTGAAGCGGGTATAATAAAAAGAACAGCCTTCACAAGATAAATGCCCCAGATTGTGGCAACAGCAAAGGCAACACTTGAGCTGCCCTCTACAATTGCTCTTACATCTATATTTTTAAGCTCATCATAATATCTCACTGCAAGAACAAAAATTGTCATTGCAACGGCAACTCTCAGAAGTGCCATAAGGGTAGATTTCGTTTTTTTGCTCATATTAAAACCTTTCCGTAATATAATTCAAAGAGTATTATACACCAAAAAGTGAATTCAGGAAACCCCAAAAAGTAAATTTATTTTTATAATACTAACTTTTTATGGACTTTTAAAATAAAGTATGATATATTATGATGAATAGTTTTGTTTTCAGATTTTAAGTGAGGTGTAATCCCATGACTATAAAAGAAAAAGCTGAACGCGCTGCTGCAGGCAAGGTGCTTGACGGTCTTCTTAAATATGTTGACAAGAACCCTCAGGATAATATGGTCAAGCTTCTTGATATTTCAGAAAAGCTTCTTGGCGGAACCTTCCCTAAGCACTACATTGATGCTATGCGTGAAGGCATCATCAAGGGTGATAACGTATATTATCAGTTAGGTCTCAATATTCTTAAAGACCTTGACAGAGGCGTGCTTAAAAATCTTCTTCTTGCAATGGGTCTTGGTGCCGGCATCAAGGGCACAAAGGCTGTAAGAAAGAACAGAGAGATTTACAAGTGCAACATTCCCTTCCAGGTGCTTATTGACCCCACAAGTGCCTGCAACTGTAAGTGTGAAGGCTGCTGGGCTGCCGAATACGGCCACAGAAACAACCTCACCTATGAAGAAATGGCTTCAATTGTTTCACAGTGTAAGGAGCTTGGCACTCACCTGTTTATGTTCACAGGCGGTGAGCCCCTTATCCGTAAGGATGATATCATAAAGCTCTGCGAAGCAAATCCTGACTGTGCTTTCCTTTCATACACAAACGGCACTCTTGTTGACGAAAAGTTCTGCGACGAAATGGTACGTGTAGGCAATATCGCTCTTGCTCTTTCAGTTGAGGGTGATGAAGAATCAAACGACGCACGCCGCGGTGCAGGTATGTATCAGAAGGTTATCGATGCTATGCACCTTCTGAAGAAAAAGGGCTGTCTTTTCGGCATGTCAGTATGCTACACAAGCAAGAATATTGAAAAGGTTACAAGCGACGAATTTCTTGACAGGATGGTTGACCTCGGCTGTAAGTTCGGTCTTTACTTCAACTATATGCCTGTAGGTCACGATGCTCCTCCCGAGCTTATTCCCACACCTGACCAGAGAGCTTATATGTACAAGCGTATGAGAGAAATGCGCAATTCAAAAACAGGCAAGCCCATGTTCTTTATGGACTTCCAGGGTGACGGTGAATATGTAGGCGGTTGTATTGCAGGTGGCAGAAACTACTTCCACATCAACTCTGCCGGTGATATGGAGCCTTGCGTTTTCGTTCACTTCTCAGATTCAAACATCAGAACACACACAATTCTTGAAGGTCTGCAGAATCCCCTCTTTATGGCATTCAGACACGACCAGCCCTTCAACGATAACCATATGAGACCTTGTCCTATGCTTGAAAATCCTCAGTGTCTTCGTGACATAGTAAAGAGAACAGGAGCAAAATCAACCAACCTTATCAAAGAGGAAACTGCTGAAATGCTTTGCAGTAAATGTGACAAATTCGCAAAGGAATGGGCACCCAGAGCTGATGAAATCTGGAAGAACACAAAGCATCCCAATCCCAAGACTCAGTATTACAGAGACACTCCCGAGGGTAAAGCTGAGTTTGCAAACAAAGAATAAGTATAAATAGAGAAGCCACGGCTTCTCTATTCTTATTTTTAAGGCTGATTTAAATTTCATTCTGTAATATTTTGACAAAGGAGGAATTACTATGAAAACAATAGGCAACATTTTATGGGTAATTTTCGGCGGTGCTGTAACTGCACTGGGCTGGTGTCTTTACGGTGTACTGTGGAGCATCACTATTATCGGTATACCCTTAGGTAAACAGTGCTTCAAGCTTGCAAGGCTCAGCTTTATGCCCTTTGATAAAAAGGTTGTTGATGCTGACGACGGAGTTTTCGGCACTTTGGCAAACATAATCTGGGCTGTAACAACAGGCATTCCTATGGCGCTTGAAAATCTTATTGCAGGACTTGCCCTTTGCATCACGATTGTAGGTATCCCCTTCGGTAAGCAGTATTTCAAAATGGCACGTCTTGCTCTTGCACCCTTCGGTGTTAAAATTGAAGAAATCTGATAATTTTAAAATCAACCGTGTAATAAGCGGTTGATTTTTTTCAATTATTCAACAGCACAACATATGTATTAAACACACAAATATCACACATAAAATACCGTTCGCCCGAGATTTCGACCGCTGGTTACAAATGCTATTGCAAAACATTGCACAATGTATTATGATGCAATCGAAGACAGAAAAATAACAGCTTCTGTCGTAAAACAACAATGAGAAAATCTCATTAAAACACATTTTCATTCAGGAGGATAAAAAAATGAAAAAAAGAATTTTAGCAGCAATTATGGCAATTATGATGATGGTAAGTGTATTTGCACCAACAGCATCAGCAGCAAGCATCGCAAGCAACAAGAAAAAGGCAACAGGGATTTATGGCGGACAAACTATTTATGTTACGACCAATAATACAATTGGTGCTTACACCGGTGGCATGACAGATTTATCCATTGATATCCCATCGGAATATGCTTTCTATTATCAAAACAAAAAAACCTCATCTGCCGGTAATAGTTATAGCACAGCAAGAATTGTACTTACAACCTATAAAAAGCAAGGTTCCAAATGGGTTCACTATAAAACCACACGACACATTTGCACATCAACCGGTAGAGTTCAAACAACTGCTAAAGATGTAGTTAATAGAGTTAACTTTAAAAGCTGTTTAGAGCTTCCCGGTAGAAACGTTCAGTATAAAATTGTTATTACTCCGGAAATCAATAACGTTGTTAAAGAGT
>JBGVFK010000120.1:0-6015 GCA_045121075.1 Acutalibacteraceae bacterium
TCGAACCCTCGGCACGCGGTTTTGGAGACCGCTGCTCTACCAACTGAGCTATACCCCTATATTTAAATGGTGGGCCATCAGGGACTCGAACCCCGGACCGACCGGTTATGAGCCGGTTGCTCTAACCAACTGAGCTAATGGCCCATGTCAATTTTTGCTGACTCAGTGAGTATATCAAATCAAAGCAATTTTGTCAATAGTTTTTTTGATTTTTTTAATTATATTTTGATTTAATTTATTCGATATGGCTTCATGGGTTTTAGCAAATGAAAATCATACTTAAATATCACTCTGACAAAGATTGAATATTACTGATCTTGTTAAATTCTTTGCAACACGGTTTGTCAGATATTTGTCCCACATAAGTTGTTGTAAATTTTATATCGAAGTGATATAATCGGTACAGAAATAATAGTTTGACGGAGTGATATTATGAGCAAGTATTATAAGCTGAAAACCGTAAAAATTACTACAGATGAAACAAAGCTCAAGGTACTTGTTCTTCGTCCTGCTATAAATGCAAAGCCTAAAGACAAAACCCCGGGAATACTATGGATTCATGGCGGCGGTTATATGCTTGGGATGGCAAGAATGATATATATGTCAAGAGCTATCCATCTTGTTAAAAAATATGGTGCAGTAGTTGTTACTCCTGAATATCGTCTCTCATGGAAAGCTCCGTATCCTGCAGCACTGCATGATTGTTATGACGCATTGAAGTATTTAAAAGAGCATGCGGACGAGCTTGGTGTCAACAGTAATAAGCTTATGGTTGGTGGAGAAAGTGCAGGTGGCGGTCTTGCTGCAGCTCTTTGTATGTATGCAAGAGACAAAGGAGAAGTGAGTATCGCTTATCAGATGCCGCTGTACCCTATGATGGACAATTTGGATACGGAATCATCAAAAGATAATCACGCACCTGTATGGAATACAAAGAGAAATCATATGGGCTGGAAGGCGTATCTTGGTGATTTGTATGAGCTTGGTGAAAAAGTGTCTCCTTATGCTGCAGCTGCAAGGCAAACAGATTATACTAATCTTCCTCCTGCGTATACCTTTGTGGGTGATATTGAGCCGTTTTATTGTGAAACACTCACTTATATTGACAACCTGAGAAAAGCAGGAGTAGAGGCAAATGTAGATGTTTATCCGAACTGTTTTCATGGTTTTGATATGTTGCTACCATTCAAAAAGGTAAGCAAAACTGCAATTGAAAAATTTGAGAAAGAATATATATCGGCTTGTGAAAAATATTTTGCCGAACAAAAGGAATGAAATGATCATGAATGAATTCTTTAAAAGTGTAATTGATCAGGACGATAAACCCATTGTTATATGTGACCTTAACTCAACTATTATCTATATGAACCCGTCATCGCTTTTAAGATATAAAGGTGATCTTACAGGCAAAAATCTGAAGGACTGCCACTAAGTTTTTGAACATATAAAAAATAATAAAGGATAAGGATTATGAAAAAAGCACTGTTAAAAAAGCTTAAGCACAATATTGAGGCATATAATATAAAAAGAAAGTACAGAACTGTAAGCTGCAGACCGGTGCTTGTTTCATCAAATGCTGATATAGTACGCTGTTTTGATGCAGCTGTGCATAATGTGGCTGACATCAATACGGTTCCTTGTGTATACAGCGTTTATAACAGTACAGGACTTTTACAGCATCCTTTTATGATAAGGGCTGGTGGAAACTATCACACACCATGGACACGTGATGCCGCAATTAACACCCGGCAGGCAATGAGACTGCTTAATCCACAGGTGGCGCGTACTACGCTGCTTGCTGTATGCTCACTGAATGAAGAGAATGAACCTGTTATTCAGCCAGATGTACAAGTATGGGATCATATTGTGTGGGCAATCGGTGCTTGGAGCTACTATCTTGCAACGGGAGATAAAGCTTTCCTTGCTACAGCTCACGGAATAATCGGCAGAGCACTTAAAATTCACCGTCAAAACCGTTTTAATGAGGAATATCAGCTTTTTATTGGTGGCTCATTTTTCAATGACGGCATTTCAGGTTATCCTATAGAGTGTCATGCAAAAGGAGTCAGAAGCTCCTTTGCTCCTGATCATCCTGTTGTTGAAACAATAATGTGTCTGAGCACAAACTGTCTGTTTTGCGAGGCTTACAGAGTTTATAGTGAAATCTCATTGCTCTTAGGTGAGAACGAGGCGGCTGAAGCTGCAAGAGATTATCACGAAAGGCTTAAAGCTGACATTAACCGCATCTTTTGGAATGATGATCTCGGACGCTACCGTTATATACTCTATCCTGACGGACACACTGACAATTCACAGGAATTAAGCGGTCACGCCTTTGCGGTACTGTTTGATATATGCCCTGAGGAAAAACAGGCAGAGCTTTTAAAGAAGATTGTTATTTCAAAATGTGGTACTGTTTCGGTATATCCGCCGTTTGATGGACTTTTTAGCTACAACAAGCCGGGAAGGCACAATAATCTGATATGGCCATTTCTTAATGGCTTGCTGATTCAGGCTGCTGCCAAATGCGGACTTTATTCTCTTGTTGTAGAGGAGCTTGAACGAATTACTGCATTGTATAAAGGCAGTGGCTTTGAAATGTATGAAATATACAGTCCCTATACAGGTAAAGTCTTTGGTGGTTGGCAAACAGGTCGTAAATGGGATTCCTGTCATAATCAGACCTGGTCGGCAACCTGCTACATCGGAGCAATTGTTCAAGGTATTTTCGGCGTAAACATTGTTGAAAACGGTATCAAGCTTTCTCCTTGCGTTCCCGAATGTCTTGAGAATTGCGAAATGAAGAATTTGAAAATTCACGATATGAAGTTGAATATTAAAGTATACGGCTATGGCACGAAAATCAAGAAGGTTATAATCAACGGTATAGAAAGTAATGCTTTTATTCCTTGGAGTAAGGGTGATTATACAGTTGAAATTTGGATGGATGATTAGAAAAAAATGACTGAAGAATGCAAAAAGATAAGAAATTTAATCTTAATATCAACACAAATAAAACACAAGGCACCTACCACTCGGTAAGTGCCATTATCTATTTATTTTCGTTTGCTGACTTTCTCCAGCACCATAATGATAACTGGGATAAGCGCCAGCTGAATGATAATGCCCGGGATTGCGTTGACAATTGCGCCGGTCCAGAATGCGGTGAGGCTGAATTTGCTCACATCAAAGCCCACACAGCAAAGCTGCACAACGCCCCATACAAGTCTGCCTACAATCATTGAAATAACAAGCGTAACGTAAATGTTCGCCTTGTTTTTCGGCAGCTTGCGGTACAAAAAGCCCGACATCAGACCGTAAACGGCAAGCTCAAATGCCATTGCGAAGGCTGTTGGAAATAAGGGCGGCATACCGAGAGTAACTGAACGCAGAAGCGGTGCAACAAAACCCACAATAAGTCCCCAGGGTGCACCGCAGACATAACCGCAGAGAATTACGGGAATGTGCATCGGGCAAAGCTTTGAGCCGATTTGCGGAATCTGACCCGTCAGAAAAGGCATTACGAAAGCCAGGGCAAGGAACATTGACGCAAGGGCGAGCTTTATTAAATCAATCTGTTTTTTCATGAGAAGTCCTTTCTGTTTTGCGACACATAAGTGAATTAACCGCCACTATTTTACATCATCTGAAGGAAAAATGCAAGTTATAGTTAAAACTCACAAAACTGAAGGCTTCTTTTTGGCGAAAAAGCAATTGAATTTATTTAGTTAAAGGAGTAAAATATATAGGTAAAAATTTACATAAGGAGAGATTCAGATGAAAAACCTTAAGAAAATCTTAGCTTCACTTCTTGTTGTGGTTATGGTTCTTACTGCTGCACCGCTTAGCGGTTTTGTTGGGTTAGAACTGCCTGATTTTGATTTTGGTATCAGGGCAAGCGCTCTCTCATCAAGTGGTCAGTGCGGTGACAATGTCTATTGGACTTATGATAGCACAACTAAAGATTTGGTTATCAGCGGTACTGGTGAGATGACTGATTTTGGATCTTATTCTGCTGGTTCACCATTTTATTGCAGTGATGTTAAAAGTGTTATTATTGAAGAGGGCGTAACTGCTATTGGTGGTTCAGCTTTTTATGATTGTGATAGTCTTGTAAGTGTGACTATACCTGACAGTGTAACATCGATTGGGCATTGTGCTTTTTATCACTGTAATAGTCTCGTGAATATTACATTTCCTGATTCTTTGGATTTTGTTGGTTATGATATTCTTAATTATTCATCATACTACAACAATTCATCAAACTGGGAGAATGGTGTTCTTTACATTGGCAAACATCTTGTGGAAGCTGATACATCGCTTTCTGGTGATTACACCATTAAAAATGGCACACTTGCTATAATTCCTTATGCATTTCAAGATTGCCACAATCTTACAAGTCTAACCATCCCCGACAGTGTTACTTCTATTGGTGATTATATGTTTAATGGTTGTACATCACTTGAAACATTGACTATAGGTAAGGGGGTCAAAGAAATCTCAGCATATGCATTTCATAATCTTACCACACTCAAAACTGTTAACCTTTCAGATGGTCTTGAAAAAATAGGTGACTATGCTTTCAGCGGGTGTACATATCTTGAAACAATAAATATTCCTGAAAGCGTTACATTTGTAGGTGTTGAAATTCTTAAGAATACAGCATGGTTCAATTACCGTGGGAAAGGTCTTATTGTTCTTGACGGCTGGGTGTACGGCTACAAGGGCATAGACGATAAAATTACTATCACATTTGATGAAACAGTTAAAAATATTGCAGATGACGCATTCAAAAACCGTAATAACATTGTTGATTTTGAGGTCGATGAAAATAATCCTTATCTTTTAAGTGAAAACGGTGTACTTTTTAGCAAGGATAAAACCGAGATATTCTTAGCGATTGCTAAGAATATCGGATCAGAATATGTAGTGCCTGATACTGTTGAGGTAATTCACGGTGATGCGTTTTATAATTGCACCAACCTTGTAAAAATTACAATTCCCGATAGTGTAATTTCAATCGGTACAGATGCTTTTTATACAGATGATATATCAGAAAGATCGGTATATATATCAGACCTTGTATCATGGTGCAAGATTGATTTTGCAAACTATGGCGCTAACCCTTTATGTACGGCTTATATGGGATCCATTCTGCATATTAATGGCGAAATTAAGAATAATATCATAATACCTGATACAATAACCGAAATCAAACCGTATGCTTTTTATAAATGCTCTTCAATAAAAACTATCACTATTAATGATAGTGTAACAACTATCGGTAAAGATGCTTTCAATTTTTGCAACTCTCTTACAAGTGTTACACTGGGTGACAGTGTGACAACTATCGGTGAGTGGTGTTTTCAATCATGCGACAACCTGATTAGCGTAACTCTCAGTAAAGACCTCTGTACTATCGGCTATGGTGCTTTTGCAAATTGTTCAAATCTCAGAGATGTTTTCTACCCTGGATCACAGGAAGATTGGGATAATGTGAGTATAGACGAATACAATTATAACCTTATTGACGCAGACCTCTTCCTCATGCACAAGCACGACTACACCGTAACAGTTACAAAAGAGCCCACCTGTATAGAATCCGGTGAAGCACTTTACATTTGTGCTCTCGGTGACACAAAAACAGAGGTAATTCAGCCCCTTGGTCACACCTGGGACGAAGGCAAAATTACAGCAGATTCAAGCTGTACATACGGTGGCACAAAAACATATACTTGTACTGTCTGCTTTACAGAAAAGTATGAAACAATTGCAACCCTTGAACATGACTTCCAGCTTCGTGATTCCTACGCACCCACCTGCGATAAAGTAGGCTATGATATATATGTGTGTACACAGTGCTCTGCAACCGATACAAGAGAAACTGCATCTGCACTCGGTCACGATTTCAGCACAGAATTTACAGTTGATATCGACTCAACCTGCACAGCAACAGGCATAAAATCCAAGCACTGCAAGAGAACAGGCTGCACGGAAACAACGGAAGAAACAGTT
>JBGVFK010000121.1:0-4148 GCA_045121075.1 Acutalibacteraceae bacterium
TAAAAACTGAAAAGGACGCTGAAGGCAAGGATGTTAAGACAATTGCTTATGTGATTCCCGAAGGCGTTGAAACGATCAGAACAAAGGCGTTTTATAAATGCCAGGAGCTTACTGAAATTACATTACCTTCAACAATTAGAAGCATTGAGGAAAAAGCATTTTTCCGTTGCAATCTTAAAGAAATCAACCTCCCTGACGGTATAGAGTTTCTTGGTAAGGATGCATTTGCTTTCTGCGCTGAAGTAAAAAGTGTTACAGTGCCCGCAAGCGTAAAGCAGATTGATGATTACGCATTTTTCGGATGTAAGTCAGTAACTGAAATGAATATGCTCGGAACCGAAAGTGAAACAACCCTCGGTAAGAAATGGTATCCTACCAATAACGGTGTTGATCTTGGCGACGCACTTGTTATCACCTGGGCAAATTGATATACAAAATATATTAAGCCTCGTTCAAGCGGAACGAGGCTTTTGTAATGTGAGCGATTAATTGATTTTTATATAGTTTAGCTCTGAAAAACATTATTCATTATTCATCAGCGAAGCGACTTCATTTTTCATTATTAATTAAAAAATCCGTCCACTGGAAGGGACGGATTTTTATTTGGCGGAGAGTCAGGGATTCGAACCCTGGGTGAGTTTCCCCACACAGCATTTCGAGTGCTGCACCTTCGACCACTCGGACAACTCTCCACGACCTTGCATATTTTAACAGAAAGCGGTTATTTTGTCAACATAGATTTTTTATCTTGACACGCAAAAAAATATCTATATAATATTATAGTATAAATTTTTCAGAAGGAGATAGAAATATGTCTAATCCAAAAGTAAAAGTAACAATGGAAAATGGGGGAGAGTACACTATTGAGCTTTATCCCGAATTTGCTCCTGCAACAGTTGCGAATTTTCTTAAGCTTGTAAACAGCGAATTTTATAACGGTCTTACCTTCCACAGAGTTGTAGATAACTTTATGGCTCAGGGCGGTGATCCCGACGGCACAGGCTGTGGCGGCAGCGACGAAACAATTATGGGTGAGTTCGCTTCAAACGGCTTTACACAGAATAAGCTCAGCCATTCACGCGGTGTTATTTCAATGGCAAGAAGCATGAACAAGAACTCGGCATCAAGTCAGTTCTTTATCTGCTTCGGTGATTGCAGCTTCCTTGACGGTGATTATGCTGCTTTCGGTAAGGTAACAGAAGGTATGGAGGTTGTTGATGCATTCTGCGGAGTTGAAAGAACATTCAACTCAATGGGTGAATATGCTGAGCCTAAAGAGCCTCTCAGAATCAAAGAAATGATTGAGATTAAATAATTTACAAAAAATTACAGATTTTTTTCATAAAGCCCTTGACTAATGCTTGAAGGTGTGGTAAACTATCCGTACCTCTTGCAGAGGGCTTTATTTTTGTGCCCTGAAATAGAGGGAGGCCTTAAGCGGTCAGAATACGGTTCTTGTTGCTGTATTTTGACTTTGAAATTTCCGATAATGGAGGTGCCGTTCATGAGAGTAAAGATTACTTTATCTTGCACAGAGTGCAAACAGCGCAATTACAACACAATGAAAAACAAGAAGAACAATCCTGATAGGTTGGAGATGAACAAGTACTGCAGATTCTGCAAGAAGCACACTCTCCACAAAGAAACCAAATAATTAACGGGAGGAAAGAATAATGGCTGATAAAGAAAAGAAGTCAGTTCAGGATTCAAAGGTTGAAAAGGCCACAACCGATGAAGCTAAAGCTGCTCAGAAAGTTGCCAAGGCTGCTAAAGGCGCTGGCAAAAAAGACAAGCCAAACTTCTTCGCCCGCGCAGGCAAGGGCTCCAAGAAATTCATTAAGGATTTCAAAGGTGAATGCAAGAAAATTGTATGGCCCGATGCACAGACTGTTCTTAAAAGCACAGGTATCGTAATCCTCGTTGTTGCTATTGTAACAATCATCGTTCTCGGTATCGACTCAGCTCTTTCAGCTGGTGTTAAGGGTCTTAAGGGCCTTGCAACAGGTGAAACAGAAACAACAACCTCTGCAGTTGCTGATGAGCACGATCACGACCACGAAGGTGAGGAAGACGAAAAGGAAGCTGAAGAAACCACCGCTGCAAAAGCAGAGGAAGAGGAAACTGAAGCTGAAACAACTGCTGCTGAAAAGACAGAATAATGGCGGTTAATTGGAGGTGTAGAAATGGCTGACAATGCCAGATGGTTTGTAGTACACACCTACTCAGGCTACGAAAATAAGGTAGCCTCAAACATCATCACGGTTGTTGAAAACCGTAAGATGCAGGATCAGATTTTTGAAGTAAGAATCCCCACTGAAACCGTAACAGAAATCAAGGATGACAAGGTTCGTGAAATTGAACGTAAGCTTTTCCCCGGTTATGTAATGGTTAAGGTTGCTTGCATCTATAAGAAAAAGAGTGAATTTGATGACGAAGAGCTGTCAATGACAGACGAAGCTTGGTATGTTATCAGAAACACAAGAGGCGTTACGGGCTTTGTAGGTCCCGGAAGCAAGCCTGTTCCTCTTTCAGATGAAGAAGTAATTAAGCTCGGCATTGAAAAGAGAACAGTTGAAGTCAACTACAAGGTAGGGGACTTCGTAAACATCTTAAGTGGCCCGTTCGATGGCTACAGCGGTATCGTAGACTCAATTGACCTTGATAAGGAAATTGTTGTTGTTATGATATCAATGCTCGGCAGAGAAACTCCTGTTGAGCTCGGTCTTAACCAGATTGAAGTAAACGAAATCTGAGTTAACTGAACGCTATAATTCACGGCTATGCCGTTTATTATGACGAGGGAACTCCGGTTCCCTGTGGGAGATTTGTAAATCTTATGCAAATCGCCATCAACCACATAAATTTGGAGGTGCAAAAAATGGCTCAAAAAGTTGTAGGTTTAATCAAGCTCCAGATTCCTGCAGGTAAAGCTACTCCCGCACCACCTGTTGGTCCGGCTCTCGGTCAGCACGGTGTTAACATCATGGCTTTCACAAAGGAATTCAATGAGCGCACAAAGAATGATATCGGTCTTATTATCCCCGTAGTAATTACAGTTTACGCTGACCGTACATTCTCATTCGTAACAAAGACACCGCCCGCAGCAGTACTTATCAAGAAGGCTTGCGGTATCGAAAGCGGTTCAGGCGTACCTAACAAGACAAAGGTCGCAACAATCACTAGTGAACAGGTCAGAAAAATTGCTGAGCAGAAGATGCCTGACCTCAATGCTGCAAGCGTAGAAGCAGCTATGAGTATGATCGCAGGCACAGCTCGCAGCATGGGCATAGTAGTCGCTGACTAATTGCTTCCAAGTGGGAGGAAAAATCCGATCACACCACTTTTATAGGAGGATGAAAGACAATGAAACATGGTAAAAAATATGTCGAAGGCTCAAAGCTTGTAGACAAATCAAATCTTTATGATCCTGCGGAAGCTCTTGAATTAGCTATTAAGACTGCTACCGCAAAGTTCGACGAAACAATTGAAGCTCACATCCGTCTCGGCGTTGACTCACGTCATGCTGATCAGCAGGTTCGTGGCGCAGTTGTTCTTCCCAATGGTACAGGTAAGTCTGTACGTGTTGCTGTATTCGCTAAGGGCGATGAAGCAAAGGCAGCTGAGGCTGCAGGCGCTGAAGTAGTAGGTGCTGAAGACCTCGTTGCAAAGATCCAGGGCGAAGGCTGGATGGAATTCGATGTTGCTATCGCACATCCCAGCATGATGGGTCTTGTTGGTCGTCTCGGTAAGGTTCTTGGTCCCCGTGGCCTTATGCCTTCACCCAAGGCAGGTACTGTTACTCCTAACGTTGCTCAGGCTGTTACTGAAGCAAAGGCCGGTAAGATTGAGTACCGTCTTGACAAAACAAATATCATCCACTGTCCCATCGGTAAGGCATCCTTCGGTGCAGAAAAGCTCATGGAGAACTTCACTACTCTTCTTGATGCTATCATCAAGGCTAAGCCTGCTGCTGCAAAGGGTCAGTACATCCGTTCATGCGTAGTTACTGCTACAATGGGCCCCGGCGTTAAGGTTAACCCCAATAAGTTTGGCACAGCTGCTGCCGTAGCTAAATAAAAATATTTTTAAATAATGCTTGACAAAGTGTAAACTTTGTGGTATTATAGCAAAGCTGTCCAGCCCTACGA
>JBGVFK010000122.1:0-9527 GCA_045121075.1 Acutalibacteraceae bacterium
TTAATAAAAATAAATCAGAGGAATTAATTATATGAACTGTTTCTTTTCTGACGAAGTAGCAAATATTGTTGATTTTTTAAAACTGAAAAAGCTTAAGAAGGCTGAAGTTATCGTTAAGGGCGATAGCTTCGGTCTTGCTGAATATATAAATGAAATTAATAGCAGAAATGAAGCAGATGCCTCAGGCGAAAAGATTTTGCTTTACGCTTTTGATTTTACTGGCGGTAAAACTGTTAATGTAGCTGATATCTTTGATAATAGCAAAGCTTACAGTCAGTATGTTTTCCTGAATGTTTTTGATTTTGAAAAATCAATACCGACAGATGCCACCGCTCTTTCAGAAAGAGAAATTACTGCACTTTCCGAGTGCGACAGCTCATTTACCTCTGTTAAATCAATGGTTGACTTTGAAAACGCATTGAAGCCTTATGCAGAAAAATACAATATCAGGGTTCTCAGATATACTAATATATTCGGTGCTGAAATCGATTGCGACAGTGAAATAAGCAGAATTATCAGTGCTTTCAGAGGCAGTAACCGAATCGAGCTTTCTCAGAATGACTTTTCAAGCTACATCTCGGCTTCATATATTTATAATGTTCTTTGTGATATCTATAGTGTTATGGCTTACGGCAAGAGTGGTAATATCTATAACGGAAGCAATATGCTTCTTACTGTGGCTGATATAAAAAACAGTATTTACAAAAGCTACAGCAGTAAAAACACTCAGCTTGTTTTTGTTGAAGATGAAAATAACAGCAGGGGATACAAGGCGATTTCCTCATACAAAATCAATTCATTAAGTGGTGATAATGATTTTAACCTTGACGAAGCTCTGCTTAAAGCAATTTCAGACAGTGAAGAAATTTACATTGAAAATTATGTAAAGAAAAGCTATGACGGTAAGGTGCATAAAATCAGAAAAATAGAAACTGAAATTCTCCTTGAGGTTGACAGAATCTGCAAAAAGCACAGTATTGATTATTATCTTGTGGGTGGTTCACTTCTTGGTGCAGTGCGAAATGAAGGCTTCATTCCCTGGGACGATGATGTTGATATCTGTATGCTTCGCGAGGATTTTGAAAAATTCCGTAAAATCTGCCCCAAGGAGCTTAGCGACAAATTTGCTTATCAGTCATACAGAGACGAAAAGAGCACCCATTACATCTATGACAAAATCCGTCTTAAGGGCACATACTTCAGCTCGGAGCATTCAAACAAGTATGACGATATGGAAAACGGTGTTTTTCTTGATGTTTTTGTTTTTGATAAAACAGCCAACACAAGGCTTCTTCAGAAAATCCATGTTTACCTTATAGTTATGCTTAGAAGGTTAATTAACATAAGATGGACAAAGGAGCCTGTAAAGGGCAAATTTGCTTTCATTTCAAAGCTTATTCTGCCTTTAGTTTGTCTTCTTCCTTTCGGTTTTTATCACGGACTTTTTGAAAAGATTCTCAGATTTTTTGAGAAGAGCAAAAATAGCAGATATCTTCTTGACGGCACAGGTCTTTACATCAAGAAGGGCGCTTTTCCTGCTGAATGGGCAACGGGCAGTAAAGCTGTTAAATTTGAAAATAATGATTTCCCGGGTGTTATTGACGCTGACGGCTATCTTACAAGATGGTACGGCAAAAATTACATAAATCCGCCTGAAATTTCAAAGCGTACATCGGGTCACAAAATTTCAAGGCTTGACCTTGGTGCGCACCTTTTTGAGGAGAATGCAGGTGGCACTGTTTCCCTTAAGGGTGAGCTTTATGATGAATAATACAGAGTGCAGATGCGTATTAATGCGTCTGCACTTTTTATATAGTAATATTTCTTGACATAAGCAGGAAAAAATAGTATTATATGTTATAATACTATTACTATGGGTAATTATATATTATTATGAATCAGAATTCGTATATACATAAAATACAAAGTCGGGAAAATGATTTTTCCGGACAGATAAGGAGTGAATTTTATATTAAATGAGTGACAAGAAACAAAACAACAAAGCTCAGCAGAATGCTCAGAATAAGAGCAAGGCTTCAAAGCAGTCTGTAAACACTCAGAAGCAGAATAACCAGAAGCAGAATAATCAGAAACAACAGACATCACAGAAATCAAGAAAGTTAAATAAACCCTTTTATTATAAAAAGAAAAAGAGTGCACTTACAAAGGGCGCTGTGCCCTCAAAGGCAAAGCAGGAGAAGAAAATTGAGCCTTCGAAGCCGGTTAAGGTTGCTTTTCTCGGCGGTCTCAATGAGGTCGGCAAGAACATAACCCTTTTTGAATATGAGGATGAAATTGTTCTTGTAGACTGCGGTCTTGCTTTTCCTGACGATAATATGCCCGGTATTGACCTTGTAATTCCTGATTTTTCATATATTGAAAAGAACGCGGATAAGGTTAAGGGTATCTGCATAACCCACGGACACGAGGATCACATCGGTTCACTTGCATATCTTCTTAAAAAGGTGAATATACCCGTTTACAGCACAAGACTTACAAACGGTCTTATTGAAGGTAAGCTCAGAGAACACGGTCTTCTCGGCAGTGCTAAGCTCAATGTTGTAAAGCCCGGTGATACTGTTAAATTCGGCAAATTCAGTGTTGAATTTATCCATGTGAATCACTCAATTCCCGATGCGGTTGCTCTTGCAATCAAGTGTGATGCTGGTACAATTGTGCACACCGGTGACTTTAAAATTGACACAACCCCCATTGATGGCGGTATGATTGATATTGCAAGATTTGCTGAAATCGGTAAAGAAGGCGTTCTCTGTATGATGGCTGACTCAACCAACGCTGAGCGTCACGGTTATACTGAAAGCGAAAGCAAGGTTGGTGATTCTTTTGATATGCTTTTCAAAAAAGCAGAAAACAGACGAATCATCGTTGCTACCTTTGCTTCAAATATACACAGAGTTCAGCAGATTATTAATGTTGCAAAAACCTACGGCAGAAAGGTTGCTCTTTCAGGAAGAAGCCTTGAAAATGTTGTTGCAATAAGTGCCGAGCTTGGTTATCTTGATGTTCCCGAAGGAATACTCATCAAGCTCGATATGATAAATCAGTATGCTGAAAATGAAATTGTTCTTATTACAACAGGCAGTCAGGGCGAGCCTATGTCTGCTCTTACAAGAATGGCGTTTTCAGATCACCGCAAGGTTGCAATCGGCCCTAATGACTATGTAATTATTTCAGCTAATCCCATTCCCGGTAATGAAAAAACTGTCGGCAGGGTAGTAAATGAGCTTATGAAGCACGGTGCTGAGGTTGTATATGAAAAAATGTATGATGTTCACGTTTCAGGTCACGCATGCAGAGAAGAGCTGAAACTTATGCTGGGCATTGTAAAGCCTAAGTATTTTATCCCTGTACACGGTGAGCAGAAGCACCTTCAGAAGCATGCAGGTCTTGCTGAATCTGTAGGCATCCCCTCTGCTAATATCATACTTGCCGATAACGGTAAGGTTGTTGAAATGAGCGATGAATATATCAAATGTGCCGGCGCAGTGCCCGCAGGTCAGATTTTTGTTGACGGCAGCGGTGTCGGTGATGTAGGTTCAATTGTACTTCGTGATAGAAAGCATCTTGCAGAGGATGGTATAATCATTATAGTTGCAACAATTGATTCTGTAAGCGGTGAGCTTGTTTCAGGTCCTGACATTGTTTCAAGAGGATTTGTTTTCGTTAAGGAATCTGAAGAATTAATCGGTCAGGCAAGAGCTACTGCACTTGAAGCACTTGAACGCTGTCACAGCAGAAATATTTATGATTGGGGCACAATCAAGAGCCGCATCCGTGACGATGTTTCAAAGCTTATGTATGAAAAAACAAAGAGAAGTCCCATGATTCTTCCAATTATTATGGAGATATAAATTATGAAACAATTGTGGAAAATATATGATGCATCACTTCCTGCACTGCTTATTGCTCTCGCTTTAAGTATATATGTAATGACTCAGAATCTGCTTCTTGGTATTATAGAGGTTATTCTTGTTATCATTACTGCAGTGGGAAAGTATCTGTATTTCAAAAAAAGGAAATCAAAGCTTCTTAACAAGGTTAAAACGGTGTCTGAGGAGCTGAATTTTGAAGAGGGTAAGGCTTTTGAAAGTCTTGCTGTTGCCTGCAGTGTTGTTGAAGAAAACGGTGACATTGTATGGTGCAACGAGAAATTTGCCGAAACCTTTTCTCTTACAAAAAAAGACAGCAGCACTAATCTTCGTGAGGTAATAAAAAAGAACAACCTTGAAAAGATTTTTCTTGGTGACGGAGCTAGACTGAAAGTAGGTAACCTTTACTTTTCTGTTTACTCAAGCCCTATAAACCTTGAAGATGAAATAGTTTTCCTTCTTTATTTCTTTGACGAAACAAAACTCAGACTTACTGAAAAGGATTACTACGATTCAAGAATGTCTGTTATTCTCACTGTGCTTGATAACTCAGATGAAATATATAATGAGTTCAAGGAAAGTGAATGTGCTTCAATTTTCGGTCAGCTTGAGCAGATTATTGACGATTGGGCAACCTCCTACGGTGCTCTTTGCAGAAAATTTTCAAATGCAAGAATGCTTATCTTAGCTGAGGAAAAAACTCTTCAGAAAATGATTGCAGATAAATTCAATATTCTCGACAGCATCCGTGAATATTCTTATGGAGGAAAGTCTGCCGATATAACCCTTTCAATGGGTATCGGTAAAGCTGAAACTCTTATTGAAGCTAACAATTCTGCCCGTCAGGCAATTGATATGGCGCAGAGCCGTGGCGGTGACCAGGTTGCAATTAAGCACGATGCACAGTACAGATTTTACGGCGGCGTAACAGCCGGCTTTGAAAAGAAAAACAAGGTAAAGTCAAGACTTATTGCAAAATCAGTTGCAGAGATAATTCAGGACAGTGACAATGTGATTATTATGGGTCACAGATATTCCGATTTTGACTCCTTTGGTGCAGCAGTTGGTATGTATTCAATTGCAAAGCATTTAGGTAAGGAAGCTAATATCTGTATTGATCTTAAAACCTCACTTGCGTACGCACTTGTTCAGAAATTCCTTGATGATTCCAATGAAAAGGTGCTGATTTCACCTGAGCACATTCTTTCCTTCGTAGGTGAAAACACACTTCTTATAGTTGTTGATACACACAGAGAGGATTTCACCGAGTGTCCGGAGCTTGTTTCTCTGTGCGAAAAGGTTATGGTTATTGACCACCACAGAAAAGCAGTTGATTATATTGAAGATACGGTAATGTTCTATCATATGCCCAACTCTTCATCTGCTTGCGAAATGGTTGCAGAAATCTCTCAGTATGTGGACACAAAGGATATAATTGATGCAAACGAAGCAACAGCAATGCTTACGGGTATTATGCTTGACACAAGAAACTTTATTATCCGTTCAGGTGTAAGAACCTTTGAGGCTGCTGCTTATCTTAAAAAACGCGGTGCGAACACTGTTGAATGTAAAAAGCTTTTCTCAAGCGATTTTGATATTTTCAAGAACAGAAATATTATTATTGATAAAGCAGAAACATATAATAGCTGTGCGATTTCTTCAGCTGAGGGTGATGTGCCAAACATAAGACTTGTTACCTCTCAGGCTGCTGATGAGCTTATAAATATTGATGGTGTAAAGGCATCCTTTGTGCTTTATAAAAACGGAGCAAACACCAATATTTCAGCAAGATCCTACGGTGAAATCAATGTTCAGCTTATTATGGAGGAGCTTGGCGGTGGCGGTCATCAGACTATGGCTGCGTGTCAGCTTCAGAGCTGCGGAGTAGAGGACGCAACAAGACGCCTTAAAAAGGCTATAGATAACTATTTCAGAAAAAATTAAAGCGAGGTATATAAATATGAAAGTTGTATTGAAACAGGATGTAAAAGGTTTAGGCAAGAAGGGTGAGCTTGTAAACGCATCAGACGGCTATGCAAGAAACTTCCTTTTCCCCAAGAACCTTGCAGTTGAAGCAAATGCTCAGAATATGTCAGAGCTCAAAAACCGTGAGCAGGCTGAAAAATACAGAATTGAAACTGAAACTGCTGCAGCTAAGGCTAACGCTGAAAAAATTTCAGGCAAGACAATTAAAATCACTGCAAAAGCAGGCGCAAACGGCAAGCTTTTCGGTTCAGTTACATCAAAGGAGCTCAGCGAAAAAATTGCTGCTGAATTCGGTATCAAGGTAGACAAGAAAAAGATTGTTGTTGAGGATATCAAGCAGTTCGGTACATTTGAATTTGAAGTTAAGCTTTACACAGGTATTTCAGCAAAGCTTTTTGTAATGGTTGGAGAATAAAGCAGACTTAACAGAGGTGAAAAATAATGGACGGAGTAAATTCATTTACTTCTTATGATGAAGTTAATATGCCATACTCCCTTGAAGCTGAGCAGGCTGTGCTCGGCTCAATTCTGCTTGAGCCTTCATGCATAACTCTTGTAAATATCCACGTAAGACCTGATTGTTTTTATCTTCCTCAGCATAGGGCTATTTTCACAATAATGCAGGAGATAGATTCTCTTGGCGGTAAAATTGACCCACTTATTGTGCTTGAAAAGCTTAAAAATGAAAAGGTTTATGATGATGCATCAGGTAAGCAGTATCTTCTTACTCTTTCACAGATTGTGCCTTCAACCGATAATGTTGAAGCTTATTCAAAGATAATCCGTGAAAAGTATTATATGAGATCTCTTATCAATGTATCAAGAGAGATTATAGGAGATGCTTCTAACTCAAGCGAGCCTGCAGATTCTATTCTTGAATCAGCAGAGCAGAAAATTTACGACATAAGACAGGGCAGAGTTACAAAGGGCCCTGCTAAAATCGGTGACATTATCGTTAACGAGGTTTACGATAAGCTTCAGAAGCTCAGCTCAGCCGATAAGGATAAGTATAAGGGCTTTACAACGGGATTTACAGACCTCGATAAGGCGATTACCGGTCTTAACCGCTCAGACCTTCTTATTATCGGTGCCCGTCCTGCGATGGGTAAAACCAGTCTTGCACTTAACCTTGCAAGAAACACAGCGATGATGGGTAAAAAGAAGGTGCTTTTCTTCTCACTTGAAATGACAAAGGAGCAGCTTGCTCAGAGAGTTCTTTCAACAGAAGCAAGAGTAGAAAGCACGAAGATGCGTACAGGTGACATCAGCGGTCAGGAATGGGCTAACCTTGCAACAGCAACGGCTCTTCTCAGTAACTGTGAGCTTTATTTTGACGATACATCAAATATGACCGTATCAGAAATGAAGTCAAGAATCCGCCGTCTCAGAGATGTTGACGCAGTTTTTGTTGACTACCTTCAGCTTATGAAAAGCGGTTCAAGAGTTGAAAGCCGTGTTCAGGAGGTTTCTGAAATTACAAGAAATCTCAAGCTTATGGCAAAGGACCTCAACATTCCCGTTGTAGTTCTTGCTCAGCTTGCCCGTAGTACTGAAGGTCGCGGCAAATCACACAGACCTCAGCTTGCTGACCTTCGTGAATCAGGCTCAATCGAGCAGGATGCTGATATTGTAATTATGCTTTACAGAGACGAATATTACGCCACTGAAAAAGATGATCCTGCACCCGATGAAGACAGACCTGCAGTAAACGAAGCAGAATTTATTATAGCAAAGAACAGACACGGTCCTACAACAACTGTTAAGGTTGCATGGAACGGTGACTACACAATGTTCACAAATCTGGAGACAATCAGAAATGATATGTAAGGTTATAAGCACAATTGAAAAGCACAGAATGCTTGACGGAGTCAGAACTGTTGCAGTTGGCCTTTCAGGCGGTGCTGATTCAATGTGTCTTACGGATATTTTAATTAAATTAAAGGTTCAGTATGATATTATAGTAAAAGCAGTACATATTAACCATAATATCAGAGGTGAAGAAGCTAAACGCGATGAAAATCATGTAAGAGAATACTGTGAAAAAAACGGCATTGAGCTTCTGGTTTTCAGTGAGGATATTCCTACTCTCAGTAAAGAGCTTGGTCTCAGCGAAGAGGAATGCGGACGCAAGGTGCGTTACGAGTGCTTCAGAAGGGCCAAATGTGATGTAATTGCTACGGCCCACACTCTTTCAGATTCCGTTGAAACAGCAGTGTTCAATCTTCTGAGAGGAACAGGCTCAAAGGGCTTTGGCATATCGGCTAAAAGAGAGCCTGATATTATAAGACCCCTCATTGACTGCACAAGAGAAGAAATTGAAGAGTACTGCGAGTCAAATAGTATACCTTTTGTAACAGACAGTACAAACCTCGAAGATGATTATACAAGAAACTATATCAGGCATAAGGTTGTTCCGACCTTCAGTGAGGTTAATCCGTCTTATGCAGCTTCGATTGCAAGGGCAGGAGAAATAATCAAAGAGGAAAGTGATTTTATTGAAGAAGAAGCCCTGAGGCTGCTCAGAGAGTCCGCTGTTGATGGCGGGTATGATAAAAATGCTTTTCTGAAGGCTCACTCTGCAGTTAGAAAGCGTGCTTTTCGCATTCTTCTCCATGAAAAAATGAGTAAATCTGTTGAACACAGACATATTTCTCTTTGTGAGGATGGATTACTCAGAAAAAATAACCGTATTGAGCTGTCTAAAGACTTGTATATTTCCTTTGAGAGTGATATAATTCACTTCTGTACTTTAAAAAAAGAAGCTGAAGCCTGGTCGACTCTTGTAAAAGACCTTACGGCTGAAACACCCTATGGTAAATTCAGCCTTGAAAAAGCAGTAGACGGCTACGGTATTGATATTTCAAAGATAAAAAATAAGCTTGTTTTTTCCTCAAAGGCAGAGGGAGATAAGATTTATCTCAAAAAAAGAAAAGTAACAAAAAGCCTGAAAAAGCTTTTTAATGAAATGAAGATTCCTCCCGAGAAACGTAACAGCGTTGCTGTTTTAAAAGACGGTGAAAGCGTTGTCTGGGTTGAAGGTGTGGGAATTGACGGAAATTATCTTAAAAAAGCGGACTCAGATGAAGTTTATGTTATAATAAAGGATGGGTTTAAATTATGATAAATGATATTAAAGAAATTCTTTTAAGTGAAGAAGATATTGATAAGCTTGTAAAAGAAATAGCCGATAAAATCAATGAGGACTATAAGGATAAGAACCTTCTTCTTATATGTGTGCTTAAGGGATCAGTCTGCTTTATGTCCGATCTTATGAAGGCAATTAAAATTCCTTGCAAAATTGACTTTATGGCTGCAAAAAGCTATGGTGCATCAACCGAAACATCAGGTGTTGTTAATATCACCTATGACATTAAATATGATATTCAGGACTATGATCTTCTCATAGTTGAAGATATTTTCGACAGTGGCAGAACCCTCGAGAAGCTTACAAAGGTTCTTAAAGCAAGAAATCCGAAAAGCGTTGAATGCTGTTCGCTGCTTGATAAACCCGACAGACGTGCAAAAGAAGTTGAGCTTCAGCTCAAATATACCGGTGCAAAAATCCCTGATGCCTTTGTTGTCGGTTATGGCCTTGATTATGATGAAAAGTACCGTAATCTTCCTTTTGTTGGCATACTCAAGCCGGAAGTT
>JBGVFK010000123.1:0-3682 GCA_045121075.1 Acutalibacteraceae bacterium
TGCCAAACTCCCTGTATAAAATCTCAGTTCTTCTTTTGAGTACTTCCTCGCTTGTTTTCGGCATTGAATAGCCTGCAAGATAGAGGTTTCGCATATCGTCGCTCATCTCTGCCATATAAATCTGCAGAACCTCATTTGCCATAAAAATCAACAGCTTATCGTCAGTAAGCTTTTTTGACACAGCATCGGAAGCCTTCGCTACACCGTCGAGAAACTCCGTAACCAACAAGCTGAGAATTTCCTCTTTACTGGCAAACTCATAAAGAATTTTACTTTTAGGAACATCGGAAAGCTTTGCTATATCAACGAAAGTGGTGCGCTCAAACCCTTTCTGCATAAACAGAGCCGTTGCTGCGGTAAGGATTTTTCTGTGTAATTCAGCGGTTGCTTCTTCGCTTCTTATATTCGCCAATTCGTCACTCCTTTCTCAAAGTACACCCTAAGTGAACCGCGGTTTAATTTCAGGTACATATTAACACAAAACACGTATACAAGTCAATATATTTCAGTAAAGAACCAAAAACCCTACGTAATATGGGGTACTGTATAAAAAATGCCCCTGACTTTTACTGTCAGGGGTAAAATATTATTTACTTACAATTGCAATCTTAATAACCCCATCAAGCTTATTCTCAAAAATATCATAAGCCTTTTCGATATCCTTAAGAGCGAATCTGTGGGTTATGAGAGGCGTAGTGTCAATCTTGTCCTCAGCGATAAGAAAGGTTTGAGCAAAAAAATAATCCTACAACCGTTGTATCAAAGTGGTTGTAGGATTTTGCCCTCGTTCTACCATTAATTTGAAATGATATTTTTTAAACTACCAGGTAAAATCCAAACTTCTACGAATTTATTAGGTGGGATGGAATAAGCATCCCCACGTAGAAAGAAGGTGGTAGATATGATTGTATTTGGTTGAAATTGCAAACATAATATGATAAAATTATAAAAAGGAGTTTTTGGTATGAAAAACAAAATCAATGAATGTAAAACCCTAGAAGAGCTGACAATTCTTTGGCAAAGTAAATATCCTAACAAGGTATTTGTAAAAGATGGAATCGTCAATCCCGACAAATGGGTTACTCAAGAAATCAAACCTATGTTCTTATTAAAAGAGGCTTACGGTGGTAAGGAAAGTTGGGATTTAATAAACGATCATATATTTGTTGTTAATAAAAATGGTAATTTTTAGACTTTTGGTCTAAATTAAGACCTCTCCTGTGTTTACAACTTGTTTTTGTCAAAAATTGAAATCACTCAAAACAGCCCGATAAATTGGAATTTGTTGACTCACATCCAAACCTTTTATTCTGAGAATGCCAATTGATATTTAGGTAAAACAATTTTCATAAATACTGCTATATTGATTGCCAAAATGATTCCATACACAATTCGAACCGCTATTTCTGGAAAGAGTAACGAAATACCATTCATATCTCCGCCGCCAAAGAAACCACAAAGAACGCTTAAATATACGGGGTCAATAAGAAGCATTGCAATCGTAATATAATACATACATGCCTTAAAGATTTTTGAAGAGTTTTTCCCTATTTTATTCGTGAACAGAACAAGAGTATATGCCGTCACAAAAGTTGCTACAGAACCCACAAGGCAAAATATACCTAATTGAATATCTGTTATCCTTTCAGCGTAAATGTCAATCTGCACACCCATCCCCATAACATTGATTTGCTTGAATGCTCCTGTTATGAGCGCATATATTAGATGCGCACCTTCATGAATAATGTAATATGCCAGAACCGCGGACAACAATCCTATATATTGTCTTGTTCTTTTGCTCATAGATTCATCTCCCTCGTAACTTCTAACAGACCGTAAAATTCTAATTTGTCGAACCCATTATACCACAACCACATCACAAATTTCAATCCGTTACATACACCTGTTACATCAAAAGTAGCAGGTGCTTTTTTTATGCCCAAAACCGTGAATTTAGGTATATGAATACTGCGTCACATTTTTTTCGCAGTACAACTAAATTTTTAAAGAAAGGAGGAACCCTTCATGCAAAAACTCAAGCTTACCCTTAAGCAGTTTGCAGAAATCAAGACAATGATTAAAAGCCGATGCTGTAACTGTTATCAGGGCAACTGTCTGCTGCTTGATGACGGTGACAGTCACAACTGTCCTCAGCTCATAACACCGAGCCATATTATCTGCAGATATTTTCTTGACTGTGTGCTGCCGAGTGATAATGCTCTGCTTAAAAGCATTTCAGGTCAAACACCTGCCGAAACAATTGACTGTGCTTTATGCGGCAGTAAAACAGAGCGAACAGGCAGAAATCAGAAGTTCTGTCACGACTGTGCGAAGAAGAAACAGCGGCAGAGAAATGCAGAATTTATGTCTGCAAAAAGGTCACGGGTGGATGTTTATGATGCCCTGAAGCCGCCGAAATAAAGGCTTAAAAACGGTGGAATGCCTATGGCAATATACTTTTATGTTGTTGCGTTTTAAAACATCCACACACAATTAGCAAACATTTTATAACAAAAATTCAAAACCCGAACAAACGAACAAATTGCTATGAAGCCCTATACTACTGCTTTGTGGCGTTCGGCTTTGTAGCGAACACTGTGGCACATTGTACGGATAAAACCCGAACAGATAAATGCTTTGTGTTATTGGGTACTTGTAATGTCTGTACGGATGTTCGTAAATAATTCTATGAAAGAGGTGAAAATTTGGAAAACTATTTATACTATTCAGACCCGTTCTTTGCATACAACAATGCACTGTATATTGAAAAGACGATAAACGGTAAGCCGGTAAACATCAAGCTCAGTAATTTCCTTGCAAGGATAACCGAGGATATTACCTGCACTAACGGAGCCGAGAACGAAAGATTTCTTTCTATTGTCGGCACGGACGAGAAAGGAAAGGACCTTAACAAGCTGATACAGTATCAGTATTCCGTATACAATGACAGGTCTTCTGCTGATTTTCCTCTGCTTTTTGATACGGCTATTGCAGATGCTCTTGTGCTCGGTCCGCTTCGTGCTGAAGAGGTTGTACTGCCCGATGAAATACTGCAAAAAATCAAGGCTTACGGTGTAAACGCGAAAACAGAAAGGCTTATGATTACTCTTGCCGAGTACTATATCGCAAACAAAGAGCCTGACTCTGATTGGGTTATCATACCGAGGACTAACATCTCTGCTTATCTTGGCTCTGCGACTTATATGGAAGCGTATGAAAGCAGGATACCCGAAGGTTTTATGGATAAAAAGGCTGAAATGGGCGGCGTGTCTGCGGTAAGGATTAATCTATAACGAAAAAAGCTCCCTGAATCGGTTTTGCCGAGGTAGGGAGCTTTGATATTTTATTTAAATGTATAAACTGAAATTCCTTTCCTTTTATGTTCGCTTGTCTTGTGCATATGCTCAACGATTATCTTCTTATCCTCAGGAATATCGCCGCCGGAAAGATAACTGTCAAGCTCGGCATATGTTACGCCCATTTCCGTTTCATCGGTCTGTCCGTCAAAGAGTGCTGCGGATGGAGCTTTTTCTATAACGCACTTCGGAGCATCGAGATAGCGCAAAAATTCATATATCTCTGTAACGGTGAGATCTGCAATGGGATTAAAATCGTGAGCACCGTCGCCCCACTTGGTAAAGTAACCTACATAAGCTTCACTTCTATTGCCCGTACCGGCAAC
>JBGVFK010000124.1:0-3689 GCA_045121075.1 Acutalibacteraceae bacterium
CAGACTTTGATGAAAAACGTGTCCTGCTTTCTGACGGAAAGCAGCGTAAGCTTATGAAGCCGAAGAGTAAAAATCTGAAGCACATTGAGATTACAGGTCTTGAGGTCGATATAAACGCAGTTGACACAGATCGAAAGCTGAGAAAAACACTTAACAAAATAGCGAACCCAGGAGGGTAAAAGATTATGTCAAAACAGGATATGATTGAAATCGAAGGAACAGTTGTTGAGGCTCTTCCCAACGCAACTTTCCAGGTTGAACTCGCAAACGGTCACAAAATTTTAGCTCATATCTCCGGTAAGCTCAGAATGAATTACATTCGCATCCTTCCCGGTGATAAGGTTACAGTAGAAATGTCTCCCTACGATCTTTCAAAGGGTCGTATCACATGGAGATCCAAGTAAATTTATAACACTTTATTTAAAGGAGGCAATCACAATGAAAGTCAGACCTTCTGTAAAGAAAATATGTGAAAAATGCAAGGTAATCAAGCGTAAAGGCAAGATCATGGTTATCTGCGAAAATCCGAAGCACAAGCAGCGTCAAGGCTGATTGAAAATTATTAGGAGGTGCAACTGAAAAATGGCTCGTATTTCAGGTGTAGACCTGCCGAGAGAAAAGAGAATTGAAATTGCTCTTACTTACATCTACGGTATTGGTCGTAAAACTGCAAGCGATATCATTGCTGCAACAGGTATTAACCCCGACACAAGAGTTAAGGACATCACAGAAGATGAAGTTTCAAAGCTTCGTGAATACATTGACCATAACGTAAAGGTTGAAGGTGACCTCAGAAGAGAAACAGCATTCGATATCAAAAGACTTATTGAAATTGGTTGCTATCGTGGCGTTCGCCACAGAAAGGGCCTTCCTGTAAGAGGCCAGCGTTCAAAGACAAACGCTCGTACTCGTAAAGGTCCTAAGAAGACCATCGCAAATAAGAAGAAATAATAGGAGGATAAAATTATGGCTAAGGTTGCAAAGAAAGCTACCAACATTCGCCGTCGCCGTGAACGTAAGAACATTGACCGCGGTGCGGCCCATATCCAATCCACCTTCAACAACACAATCGTTACCATTACAGATCTTCAGGGTAACGCAGTGTCATGGGCAAGTGCCGGTGAAATGGGCTTCAGAGGCTCAAGAAAATCAACACCGTTCGCTGCACAGACAGCTGCTGAAACAGCTGCTAAGGCTGCAATCGAACATGGCATGAAGACAGTTGAAGTATATGTTAAGGGACCGGGTGCAGGTCGTGAAGCTGCTATCAGAGCTTTACAGACAGCAGGTCTCGATGTAACAATGATCAAAGACGTTACACCGATTCCTCACAACGGATGCCGCCCGCCCAAAAGAAGACGCGTATAACGGAGGTAAAAACATATGGCAAGATATACAGGTGCGGTATGTAAGCTTTGCCGCCGCGAGGGTAAGAAACTCTTCCTTAAGGGTGACAGATGCTACACAGGCAAGTGTGCTCTTGAGCGTCGTGCTTACGCTCCCGGTCAGCATGGCCAGAGCCGCAAAAAGAATTCTGAATATGGTCTCCAGCTCCGCGCTAAGCAGCAGGCAAGACGTTACTACGGTATTCAGGAAGGTCAGTTCCATAAGTACTTCATTATGGCTGAAAAGAAGGCTGGCGTAACCGGTCACAACCTTCTCAAGATCTGCGAAAGCCGTCTTGACAACGTAGTATACACACTTGGCTGGGCTTCTTCAAGAGCTGAAGCTAGACAGCTTGTAACACACGGACACTACACAGTAAACGGCAACAAGGTTGACATTCCCTCATACCTTCTCAAGGCTGGCGACGTAGTATCCATTAAGGCTAAGAGCCGCGACAGCGTTAAGATTAAGACAGTTCTCGAAGCTAATGCATCAAGACCTGTTCCCGCTTGGCTTGACCTTAACAGTGACAATCTTGAAGGTAAGGTAATCGCTCTTCCCGAACGCGATCAGATCGCTACACCGGTTGAAGAACACCTTATCGTTGAACTCTACTCTAAGTAATAACTGAGTAATCAGTAGTTACTTAGACGAAAAAGAGTTTTAACCGATTGTCGGTTTTTCCCGTAAAACACATCCACAAAAGATAAAGGAGGGTTTTGCATGATAGGCATTGAAAAGCCCAGAATCGAAACTGCAGAATTAGCAGCTGACGGAACCTACGGAAAGATTGTCGTAGAACCGTTAGAGCGTGGCTACGGCGTGACATTAGGCAACAGCCTTAGAAGAATTCTTCTCTCATCACTCCCCGGCTATGCAATCACCAGTGTTAAGATTGATGGCGTTCTTCATGAGTTTTCCACCATCCCCGGTGTTAAGGAAGATGTTACGGAAATCATCCTCAACTTAAAGGGCGTTATTCTTAAAATTCACGGTGAAGGTCCTAAAACAGTGTACATTGATGCATCAGGCGAAGGCGAAGTACTTGCAGGAGACATCAAGTGCGATTCAGAAGTTGAAATTATCAATCCGGAATGGCCGATTTGTACACTCGACAAAGACGCTCACATCAACATGGAGCTCACAGTAAACAAGGGCCGTGGATATGTATCGGCTGAGCAGAACAAAAAGCTCATGCAGCCTGTAATCGGCGTAATTGCAATTGACTCAATTTACACACCGATTCTTAAGGCAAATTACACAATTGATGACCTTCGTGTTGGACAGGACATCGGTTTCGACAAGCTCACTCTTGAGGTTTGGACAAACGGAACCATTTCCGCAACAGAAGCTGTTTCACTCGGAGCCAAGTTTCTCAACGAACACCTCGCTCTCTTCGGTGACCTCTCAGGTGAGGCATACGAAACAGAGATTATGGTCGACAAGGGCGACGACGCCAAGGAAAAGGTTCTCGAGATGACTATTGAGGAACTTGACTTGTCAGTACGTTCATTCAACTGCTTGAAGCGCGCTGGCATCAACACAGTTGAAGACCTGACCAATAAGACAGAAGACGATATGATGAAGGTTCGTAACCTTGGTAAGAAGTCTCTTGATGAAGTTATCAACAAGCTTCATTCATTCGGTCTTGATCTTCGCAGTGAAGACGAATAATCAACTAACAGTAAAGGAGTGATTTCAAATGGCAGGAACCAGAAAACTCGGTAGAGTAAGTGCTCACAGAAGCGCAATGCTCAGAGGTATGGTTACTTATCTCTTAGAGAAAGGCAGCATTGAAACCACCGTTACAAGGGCAAAGGAAGTTCGTGCAATGGCTGAGAAAATGATTACTCTCGGCAAGGAAGACACACTTCACAACAAGCGTCAGGCTCTTGCATACATCACAAAGGAAGATGTAGTTAAGAAGCTCTTCGACGAAATCAGCCCCAAGTATAAGGACGTTAACGGCGGTTACTGCCGTATTATCAAAACAGGTCCCCGTCGTGGTGACGCAGCAGAGATGTGCATCATCGAGCTCGTATAATTGATAATACAGTGTAATAAAAACTTTAAGCCTCTCGCAAATGCGGGAGGCTTTTTGTTGTGTATTGATTTGAGGTTTTATCGTAGGGTCCGGCGTCCTCGACGGTCCCCAGAAAAGTGTGTTTGTTTAAGATTCCTCGGCAAGCTCGGAATTACAGCGTTTGAGCATAAAACACCAAAAAGAGAAATTCATTTTGTAGGGACCGGCGTCCCCGACGGTCCGTTTCTTTGCAACAATACAAATTCTCCCGACCGTCGGG
>JBGVFK010000125.1:0-18995 GCA_045121075.1 Acutalibacteraceae bacterium
TTGTTGCTCTTAAAATGTCTCTTATGTCTGTGGGCAGACCTCTCAGGGTATTATCGCTTGTTGCAACAGAAATAAGTGTAGCATCTCTTTTTGTTATAAGCTCGTGATAAACAAGATTCACAAGGTGGGCATCCACTGCCCTTTCGTCAATACTCTGACCTACAGAGCCTATAACCTTCATAATAAGTGTATTTTTATCGTAGCTGACTCTTGTAATTCTGATACAGCCCTTACCGCCTCTGCGACTTTCTACTATATATCCCCTTTCGGGTGTGAAGCGTGAAGAAAGAACATAGTTTATCTGACTTGGCACACAGCCTAAATCCTGAGCGAGAACATTTCGCTGAATTTCAATTTCACTCTGCTCTTCAAGCATTTCCGTAATCATACGGGCAATTGCATTTGAAAGGTTCATTTTATAATCACTTCCTTTGATTTTGACTGTCTTTGACCTTCACTGTAATTCTTATTATATGCACTTTGACTTTTATTTCAAAGGTCAAAAAAGGTCAAAATCATACTTTGACCTTTCGATTTTTGAATTTACCTCTTTTATTCTTCGTTTTTCGTTAATTTTTGAAGATTTTCATTTTCTATGTTTTCAGAAAACTCTGACCTTAATCTATCAGTATGCTCCTTAGTTTTTGACCTTTCAGAAGGAAGAAAAGGGTCAGACTCAGTTTGACCTATAGTTATATGCGGCAGATTACTGTTCATTTTATCACCCGTTATATTTTTCACCTGACTTTTTTATCTTATTCAGTAACACAACTTACACTTCTCCGTATAATGATGATGAAAGGGGGTCAACAAAATGTTCTGCAATAACAATTGCTCATGGATTATCATCCTCATTCTCTTAATCTCCTGCTGTGGCAACGGTAACGGTGCTTTCGGCGGTAACGGCTGTGGTTGTGGCTGTGGCTGTCAGAATGACTGCAACAGAAGCTGCGGTTGCTAAACTGAAAAAAAGCGCAAAATGCACGGGGCAAAAGCCCTGTGCATTTCTTTTTCTTGACAAAAATCATAAACTCTGTATAATATTTCCGGAATGAAACAGAGGTAACTATTTATGAAAAAACAAAACTCAATGCTTACGGGAAGTCCCGTTAAAAGCATAATAACCTTCGCTCTGCCCATTATGTTTTCGTCACTGCTGCAGTATAACTACACTCTTGTGGATAACATAATCGTCGGCAGATACATAAGCACAGACGCCCTTGCTGCTGCAGGCAGTGTGGGTCCCATCAACTCATTTATTATCGGCACTGCCCTTGGACTTACCAGCGGCTTTTCAATTCCCGTTGCTCACGCCTTCGGTGCCGGAGACAAAAGAAAGCTTTCGCACTATGCGGCAAACAGCATCAGCCTTGCATTTATAATCGGTATTGTTATTGTTGTAATCGCCCACCTTCTCTCTGACCCGCTGCTTAAGCTTATCGGCACAGACGAGGACATTATCGGTATGTCATCGGCATACATTAATATATTATACTACGGCATACCTGTGCAGATGCTTTCAAACAACTTCACTGCAATTGCACGAGCTGTTGGCGAAAGCAAAAAGCCCCTTTACTTTTTCTGCGTAAGTGTGGTTGTGAATTTCGTTCTTGACCTTCTTTTTATAAAGGAATTTCATTGGGGTATTGAGGGTGCTGCCCTTGCAACTCTTATCTCATATCTGGTTGCGTGCTCTCTCGGTGCAATTTACATTTTAAAAATCAACAAAGAGGTCGAAATTCATCTGAGGGATCTCAAGCCTGACCTTTCCACCTCAATAAAGCAGATTAAGCTTGGTATTCCCGTTTCACTTCAGTTTACTATGACGGCTATCGGCTCAATGTGTCTGCAGAGCGTTGTAAACTCATTCGGCAAGGCGGTTGTTGCCGGCTTTACTGCAGCGGCAAGAGTTGAAAATCTCACAAACCTTCCGATGTCTGCTCTTGGTGTTGCAACCCAGACCTTTGTTGGACAGAATTACGGCAGCAGAAACCTTCAGCGAATCATAACCAATGTAAAGAAAATCTTCATTCTCAATGTTGCGGTTTCAATTTTTATGAGCATTTCTCTGTACGCTCTCGGTGAGCCTATGGTAAGGCTGTTTATGGATGAAATGAATCCCGAAATGATGGCTGCGGCAAAGAGATACATTCTTGCAATTTCTCAGTGCTACAGCGGTGTGGCTGTGCTTTTTGTAATGCGCAACACTCTTCAGGGTCTCGGCTTTACATATTCAAACTCAATTGCAGGTATCGGTGAATTTTTCGGCAGACTTGCTGTTGCGTTTATTCTCACTCCTGCTCTCGGCTTTGATGCAGTATGCTACGCAGGACCAGCCGCCTGGATTCTTGCAGACATTCCCCTTATCGTCATTTACTTTATAAAGGAAAAGCAATTCAGAAAAGAGCTTTCCGGTTTTAAGACTCAGATTACACCTTGACAGATATAATGCATAAACCCAAAATATGCACCATTTTTTACGTATCTATTGACAAAGACACAGTTTTGTAATAAAATAAAATCACCTAAAATTACAAGGAGGTAAAGAAAACATGATTCCTGATAACGAATTTTTTGCATTTGTTGAAGAGTATAAGGCAGACATCATCGCATTCTTCCGCGCTCTTGTAAACTTCTTCACAACAATCTTCTCAAGCGAAGAATAATTAAGTTACATAAAGCAGTACGGCCATGGTCGTGCTGCTTTTTTGTTTACAACACACAAAAACCCGTCACATCACTGTGACGGGTCAATTTTTTAATTAAGCGAATCAGAACTGGAATACTCTGATTACATTTTCCATATTCTCAATCTTTGCAACAACATCATCACCTACATGGTTAGGTGTGTCAACCATTGTTACGGCATAATCGCCCTTTGAACGGTTACCCATGTTCTCAATGTTAATGCCTTCAGCTGAAATGTTTGTTGTAATTGTACTGATTACGTTAGGCACATTCTTATGGAGAATCACAAGACGTGCATCTGCACCTCTGGGCATTGAAATTGAGGGGTAGTTTACACTGTTAGTAATGTTGCCGTTTGTAAGGAAATCGTCAAGCTGCTGTGCTGCCATAATTGCACAGTTGTCCTCACTCTCGCTTGTTGATGCGCCAAGGTGAGGAATTGTAACGATGCCCGGTGTATTAATTGTTTCTTCTGTTGGGAAGTCGGTTACATAAGCCTTTACCTTACCGCCTTCAAGAGCAGCTTTGATGTCCTCTGCATTAACGAGATCAGCTCTTGAAAGGTTTACAATTCTTACGCCATCCTTCATCTTAGCGATTGTTTCAGCGTTGATCATACCCTTTGTGTCCTTTGTTGAAGGCACGTGAAGAGTGATGTAGTCTGCCTTTGCAAAAACCTCATCGTAGCTTGAAGCCTTATCAACGTGTCGTGAAAGGTGCCATGCACCGTCAACTGTAATAAAGGGGTCGCAGCCGATAACCTTCATACCAAGCTGCATTGCTGCGTGAGCAACCATACCACCGATTGCACCAAGACCGATTACACCGAGAGTCTTGCCGAGAAGCTCATTACCTGCGAAAGTGCTCTTGCCCTTTTCAACCTGCTTTGCAACATCCTCTGTAAGAGTGTTTGCCCAGTTGATGCCGCCGATAATATCTCTTGCTGAAAGAAGAAGTGCGGCAATTGTAAGCTCCTTAACACCGTTTGCATTTGCACCGGGTGTGTTGAATACAACAATACCCTTGTCAGCGCATTCTGTTGTGGGAATGTTATTTACACCTGCACCGCAACGCACAATTGCTTTAAGCTCACTGCCGAATTCCATATCGTGAAGTGATGCTGAACGCACCATAATGCCCTCAGGATTTTCAGCTGTATCTGTAATGTTATACTTACCTGCGTCAAGCTCTGCAAGACCGCAAGCAGCAATTTTGTTCATTGTTTTAATCTCTTTCACTGTAAACAACTCCTTATGCCTTAGGATTTTCAGCAGCGAACTTCTTCATAAACTCTACAAGAGCTTCAACGCCTTCGTAAGGCATAGCGTTGTAGATTGAAGCACGCATACCGCCAACACTTCTGTGTCCCTTAAGGTTTTCAAGGCCAGCCTTTGCAGCCTCTGCAGGGAACTTCTTATCAAGCTCTTCATTTCCTGTTACGAAGGTAACATTCATCATTGAACGGCTTTCCTTTGAAACGGGAGCGATGTAGTAATCCTGAGAATCAAGATAATCATAAAGAAGAGCAGCCTTCTTTTCGTTAAGCTTCTTCATTGCTTCAAGACCGCCAAGGTCCTTGATCCACTCGTAAACAAGCTTTGCAACATAGATGCAGTAGCAGGGAGGAGTGTTGTACATTGAGTCTGCGTCAGCCATAAGCTGATAGTTGAGCATTTCGGGAGTAATATCCATACAGTTACCGATAAGATCCTCGCGTACAATTACAAGTGTAAGACCTGCGGGAGCCATATTCTTCTGAGCGCCTGCGTAGATAAGACCGAACTTTGAAACGTCAACGGGCTCTGAGATAATGCATGATGACATATCTGCAACAAGAGGAATATCGCCTGTATCGGGAATGTAGTTATACTTTGTGCCGTAAATTGTGTTGTTGAAGCAAACGTGAACATAGTCTGCATCAGGACGGAAGGATTCTCTTGTTGTTTCGGGAATCTTTGAGAAGTTGTCGTCCTTTGATGAAGCTGCAACAACAACATCACCGTACTTCTGAGCCTGCTTGTAAGCCTTGGTTGAGAACTGACCTGAAAGAATATAGTCAGCCTTGCCGTTTTTTGTCATAAGGTTCATGGGAACAGCAGCAAACTGTGTTGATGCACCGCCCTGAAGGAAAAGAACCTTATAGTTATCGGGGATGTTCATAATTTCTCTGAGAAGCGCTTCAGCTTCCTTGATAATTACATCATAGTGCTTTGAACGGTGGCTCATTTCCATAACGGACATACCGCTTTCACCGTAGCAGAGCATTTCGTCTGCAGCCTTCTGAAGCACGCTTATGGGAAGCATTGAAGGACCTGCTGAAAAGTTATAAACTCGTTTCATAGTAATTCACCTCATATAATTCTATGTAGAATTCAAAACATTTTACTACATTAAAATGTTAAAACTGATTATATACCTTAATAATAGCGATGTCAAGCAAAATTATTATGTTTTATTGTTTTTTGTAAAAATTTCACAAAAACAAGGGTGTTTGGTTGGTGTAAGTGAAAAAGGAAAAAGTCGGGACGCTGATTGGTCAGCATCCCGACAAATTGGAATTTGTCTATTTCTTAAGCATTGATTTATAAAGCTTATCAATGCATATTGCCCCAAAAGGTGCAGTAATAAGAATTGAAATAACTGCTACCGTAAGTACTATGCTTCCGCAGTCAAGCCCCATTGCAAGAGGAATTGTGCCGATTGCCGCCTGAACTGTTGCTTTCGGTGTATAGCTGAGCATACAAAAAAGCCGTTCCTTTTTATTCAGGTCTGTTTTAACGAGCGAGAGGAAAACACCTGTCATTCTGAAAACGAGAGCAAGCATAACCACAACCACAGATGCAGCACCTGCTACAAATGCATATTTAATATCAACTGCGATACCTACAAGGACAAAGAGGAAAACCTCAGCGCAAAGCCATAGCTTGTTGTACTTGATGGAAATCCTTTTTGAAAGAACATCATACTTCTGGTTTAAGGTAATACCCATACTCATTATTGCTAAAAGTCCCGATACGGGAATAATTCCCTCAAGTCTGTTCTCCAATTCAAGAAACAGAAATGAAATACTTAAAATTATCATCACCTTAACAGAATCACGGATATGCACCCTTCTGAAGAAGAACACAAGACAAAGTCCGACAATCACACCGAGCAAGACACCGAGGACAATAGAAAGCGGTATCTGCAGAAAGCTCGAACCTGTGATTTCACCCGTTGAGGCAAAAGCGGTAAGTACAGTAAACACAACAATAACAAAAACATCATCCACCGATGCACCTGCAAGAATCAGCTGAGGTATACTTTTGTCTTTTCCGTAGCCTTCATCAATAAGCTTAATCATTCTCGGTACAACAACTGCTGGAGAAACAGCGGCAATCACACTGCCCATAATTGCGGCTTCAAGATGAGTAATGCCAAGAAGCATCGGAGCAAAAATGATTGTTCCCACCATCTCAACCAGTGCGGGTACAAAGCACATAAGCACAGCAGGTCTGCCGATTTTCTTAAGGTCGGTGATATTAAGTGAAAGTCCTGCACGGGTAAGAATAATCACAAGTGCAATTTGTCGTAAGTCTGCCGAAATATTGAGAATTGATGTGTCAATAAGATTCATAGCGTGGGGACCGAGTGCGATTCCCACAAGAATCATACCGAGCAATCCCGGGAGCTTCATCTTTGTGAAAATAAAACTGAAAAACAGTCCCGATAGTAAAATAAGAGCAATACTTGTTAACATAAAAATCCTCCTTACAAAACAAAAAAGCCGACACCTTCTGCGTAAAATCGCAGAAGCCATCAGCTTAGAATAAGCGGTTCAGGGAAAAATCCCTCGGGAGAGCCTCATTCCCAATATGTGTATTCTATCACAGTTCAACTAAGATTTCAAGCGATTCATTTAAACAAATTCTTATTTGTCGAATTGATTATATCACACATAACCTTAATTTACAATCAGGTGCGGGTGTCACTCCCACAATTATTCATTATTAATTATTCATCAGCGAAGCGGTTTCATTCTTCATTTGAAAATCCATTCTTTATGAAATGAATAATGAATGATGAATAATGAAAAATGAATAATACAAACGAAAAATCCGCCCACTTTCGTGAACGGATTTTCGTTTGGTGATCCATCGGAGATTCGAACTCCGGACACCTTGATTAAAAGTCAAGTGCTCTGCCGGCTGAGCTAATGGATCATTTTCAACAGCTGATATATTTTATCTCAAAACTACAGAAATGTCAAGTGTTTTCAGCAAATTATTTCATTTTTTTATTTTGACATATTTTTTGCCTTTCACTTTATTGAAATAACATAAAGTCTGTGGTATGATAACTCTGATAACTATATTGAAAGGTTGATATATATGAAATATGTTGTAATTTTATATGACGGTATGGCTGACTATCCCGTACCTGCCCTTGATGGCAAAACTCCTATGATGTGTGCAAACAAGCCCTATTTTGATTCACTCGCTAAAAAGAGTGAGGTTGGTCTTGTAAAAACTGTTGCAGACTCTCTCAAGCCCGGCAGTGATGTTGCTAATATGAGCGTTATGGGCTTTGATCCCATGAAATATTACACAGGCCGTTCACCTCTTGAGGCTGTAAGCATCGGCGTTAAGCTTAAGGATGACGATGTTACTCTGCGCTGCAACCTTGTTACACTTTCAGATGAAGAGAATTACGGTGACAAGACTATGGTTGACTACTCTGCAGGCGACATCAGCAGTGAGGAAGCAGCTGAGCTTATCAAGGCAGTTGAAGAAGCCTTCGGCAACGAAAAATACAAGTACTACAGCGGTGTAAGCTACCGTCACTGTCTTGTTGTTTCAGAAGGTACAACCGACCTCGGCAATATGACTCCTCCCCACGACATCAGCGGCAGAGTTGTAGGCGAATATCTTTCAACAAGCGAAAATGCAGCCGAGCTTATCGATATGATGAAAAAAAGCTACGATGTGCTTAAGAATCATCCCGTTAACCAGAAGAGAATCGCTGAAGGCAAGCGTCCCGGCAACTCAATCTGGCTCTGGGGTGAGGGTAACAAGCCTATTCTTCCCACATTCAAGTCACTTTATAACCTTGACGGTGCAGTAATTTCTGCAGTTGACCTTCTCAAGGGTATCGGCATCAGCGCAGGTATGGAAACTCCCGACGTTGAGGGTGCAACAGGCTACATTGATACCAACTTTGAGGGTAAGGCTGAATGTGCACTTCAGGTGCTGAAAGACGGCAAGGATTTTGTTTATATCCACATTGAAGCTCCCGACGAATGCGGACACAGAGACGAGCCCGAAAACAAGGTTAAGTCAATTGAGCTTATTGACGAGCTTGTACTTAAGAGAGTGCTCGAGGGTCTTGAGGAATACGATGATTACAAGATTATGATTCTCCCCGACCATCCCACTCCCATCGTTACTAAAACTCACGCACGCGATGCTGTTCCTTATATGATTTACCACAAGAATGCACCGAAAAAGGGTGTTGATACAATCAATGAGGAAACTGCGAAGGCTACAGGCGTATTCATTGAAAACGGTGCAAGCATTATGAGTCATTTTATTAACGACTAAAAAACAGCAAAAGGACGCCTCAAGGCGTCCTTTAATTTTGCATTTAAAGTTACTCTTCCATCTGCTTACCTAAAAAGCCTGCAGCAACCTGAGTGAGCTTAATATCCGTCTGACCGGGCACACTAGGTCTTTCATCACAAAGAAGGCTTACTGCACCGAGCACATCTCCTGCCCCGATTATAGGGCACATTACGGACACCTGACGGTCAATGTCATCACTTGCAAAAAGGCTCTCCTTATCAACGGAATAGCTGTAAAAGCTTCTTCGCTCCATATAGCTTTCAAGAAGTGGTGAAACACGCTTATTCATAGCATCCTTTTTCGGTATGCCTGCTGCGGCAATAATATGGTCACGGTCGCAGATTACTGCTGTCATACCCGTTGTGCGGTTAAGCACCTCTGCATACTGCTGAGTGCAAGGACCAAGCTCACCGATCGGTGAATACTTTTTGAAAATCACTTCACCGTCAGCCTGGGTGTAGATTTCCAGGGCATCGCCCTCACGGATGCGTAAAGTTCTTCTTATCTCTTTCGGAATTACAACTCGTCCCAGATCATCAATTCTGCGGACAATACCTGTTGCTTTCATATATCTTTCTCTCCCTTGAAATTACAAATTGTGATAGTAGTATTTGTAAGATAAGGAGATTTATACTGTGTGATTTTACATTTTGAAAACAACTGAAAGTAAAAACTCTCAGACTGTAAATCAGTCTGAGAGCACTTTTTATTTAGCCTTGTGGTCGCAATAAATGCAACGGTAAATTTTCTTTTCTGCATCAGTAAGTACAAACTCGTGGCAGATTTCACGTTCTACAGAAGTGATGCAACGAGGATTCTTGCACTTGATTACACCAACAACTCTTTCGGGAAGTGTAAGTGTTGTGCGTTCTGTTACAACGCCATCCTTGATGATATTAACTGTAATGCCGGGATCAATGTAACCGAGAACATCAAGGTCAATTTCAAGGTTTGTGCTGATTTTGATGATGTCCTTCTTGCCCATTTTGGGGCTTTCTGCGTTCTTGATAAGTGCAACTGCACAGTCAAGCTCACCAAGCTTAAGAATGTTATATACGTTCATTCCGTTGCCTGCAGTGATGTGGTCAAGAACAATGCCGTTTTCGATGTGTCCAATTCTCATACATTTACCTCCAGCATTTTTAAGATAAGTGCCATACGTGCGTACATACCGTTTTTAACCTGAGCAAAGTAGCAAGCTCTGGGGTCTTCGTCAACAGCAACACTGATTTCGTTTACACGGGGCAGCGGATGCATAATGATAAGATCCTCTTTTGCAGGAACAAGCTTTTCAGGAGTAAGAATGTATGTATCTCTAAGACGAAGGTAATCAGCTTCGTTGAAGAAACGCTCCTGCTGAACTCGTGTCATATAAAGAACATCAAGCTCGGGCATAACCTCTTCAAGAGTTCTTACTTCCTTGTATTCGATACCACGGCTGTTAAGCTCAGCTTCGATAATGTATCTGGGGAATTTGAGCTCATCAGGTGCGATGAAAACAAACTTAACGCCTGTGTAACGAGCCATAGCTGCTACAAGTGAGTGCACTGTACGACCGAATTTAAGGTCACCGCACATACCGATTGTAAGGTTGTTGAGGCGGTTCTTCTTGCGTAAAATTGTAAGAAGGTCAGCAAGTGTCTGTGTGGGATGGTTGTGTGAACCGTCACCTGCATTGATAATGGGAATGCCTGCATGACGGGCTGCAACAACAGGTGCACCCTCCTTTGGGTGACGCATAGCAATAATGTCTGCATAGCAGCCGATAACCTCTGCTGTGTCAGCAAGGCTTTCACCCTTTGAGGATGAGGTTGAGTTTGAATCGCTGAAGCCTACAACACTACCACCGAGACGGTGCATAGCTGACTCAAAGCTGAGACGGGTACGGGTTGAGGGTTCAAAGAACAGAGTTGCAAGCAGCTTGTGGCGGCATGCATCCTGATACTTCACGGGATTTGCAATAATATCCTGAGCTACAGTGAGAATTTCTTCAATTTCTTCAACTGTAAGGTCAGTTATGTTCATAAGATTTTTCATTATTTTGCTCCATTCACTGCGAGATAGTTTTTGATACGTGTAACATTTTCTTCGTTTGCAGGATCTTCTTCAAGATACTCGATAATGTCATAAACGTCAACAACTGAATATACAGGGAAACCGAACTGCTCTTCAATTTCCTGCATAGCGCCCTTTTCTGTCTGACCCTTTTCCTTACGGTCAACCATAATAAAGGTAGCAATAACCTTTGTGCCGTCAAGGTGGCCAAGGATTTCCATTGATTCACGTATAGCAGTACCTGCTGTGATTACGTCTTCAATAATAACGATTTCTTCGCCTTCTGTGGGTACATAGCCAACGAATGTGCCGCCTTCACCGTGGTCCTTAACTTCCTTACGGTTGAAGAAGAAGGGAACATTAAGACCGTTCTTTGAAAGAGCAACAGCTGCTGAAATTGAAAGTGAAATACCCTTATATGCAGGACCGTAAAGAACAGCTTCCTTCTTGCCGAGCTTATCGAAATAAGCCTTTGCATAGAATTCGCCCATCTTTGTAATCTGGTCACCGGTTTTGATCATACCTGCATTTACGAAATAAGGGATTTTACGGCCTGACTTTGCAGTGAAGTCGCCAAACTTGAGAACGCCTGCACCCTGCAGGAATTCAATAAACTCTCTTTTGTAAGCTTCCATGATTTTATCTCCTATCTGAATTTATTTTAATCAAAATTAATCGCAGAATTCTGCTACGCAACGCTCATAAGCAGCAACAGGATCAGCTGCAGCTGTAATAGGACGGCCAACAACAATGTAGTCTGAACCGATTTCCTTTGCAGCAGCAGGAGTCATAACTCTCTTCTGGTCACCGATGTCACCGTCAGCAAAACGTACACCGGGAGTAATTGTAAGGAATTCCTTACCGCAACGGTCGTGAACCTTACCTGCTTCAAGAGGTGAGCAAACGATACCGTCAAGACCTGCATTCTTAGCAGTTGCAGCGTAGTGCATAACAACCTCGTCAATGGGCTGCTTGATAAGAATATCTCTTTCCATTGTTTCCTGATCTGTTGAAGTAAGCTGAGTTACTGCAATAAGAAGAGGACGTGTGCCGTCAGCACGAGTGAGACCTTCAATTGCGCCCTGCATCATTGCTGTTGCACCTGCAGCGTGAAGGTTTGTGATGTCTACATCAAGGTTTGAAAGAACAGCCATAGCCTTCTTTACTGTGTTGGGAATATCGTGAAGCTTCAGGTCAAGGAAAATTTTATGACCGCGAGCCTTGATTTCTTTTACGATTGAGGGACCTTCTGCATAGAAAAGCTCCATACCGATTTTCACGAAAGGTTTACGTGCGCAATCTGCAAACTTGTCAAGGAATGCAAAGGTTGCTTCTGCTGATGCGAAGTCACATGCTACAATTACGTCTCTACCCATTATTTTACGCCTCCGATAATTTCATTAAGATTTTTAATACCGTATTTTTCCATAACCTCAGGCAGGTCGCGGATAATATCACGACAAGCATAAGGATTAACAAGGTTAGCAGCACCAACCTCAACAGCTGTTGCACCGGCTAACATCATTTCAATTACATCTTCTGCAGTTGAAACACCACCCATACCGATAACGGGAATGTTTACTGCGTTTGCAACCTGATAAACCATTCTCACAGCCACAGGGAAAATTGCAGGACCTGAGAAGCCACCCATTTTGTTTGCAATTACAGGCTTACGGGTGCGAAGGTCAATACGCATACCTAAAAGGGTGTTGATAAGGCTGATGCCGTCAGCACCTGCCTCTTCGCAAGCCTTTGCAATAGCAACAATGTCTGTAACATTGGGAGAAAGCTTGATAATTACAGGCTTTTTTGTAACAGCCTTAACTGCCTTTGTAACTGCTGCTGCAGCCTCAGGCTGAGTGCCGAAGCTCATTCCGCCGCCGTGAACATTGGGGCAGGAAACATTTACTTCAAGCCAGCCTACCTGCTCTTCCTTGTCAAGCTTTTCGCAGGTATAAGCATAATCCTCAATAGCAAAGCCTGAAACATTAGCCATAACAGGCTTGTTGAAGCAAGTCTTAAGCTTAGGAAGCTCTTCAGCAATAACCTTTTCAACGCCGGGATTCTGAAGACCTACAGCATTTATCATACCACTGTAGCATTCAGCAATTCTGGGAGTGGGATTACCGAAGCGAGGATCCTTTGTTGTGCCCTTGAATGAGAATGTGCCAAGCTCGTTGATATCATAAAGCTCTGCAAATTCATAGCCGAAGCCGAAGGTGCCTGAAGCAGGAATTACGGGATTTGAAAGTTCAATTCCGCAAAGATTAACATTTAAGCTTCCCATAAGATTTCCTCCTTCTTCATTACCGGACCTTCCTTACAGATTCTCTTATAGCCTGTAAGAGTCTTGCATGAACAGCCCATACAAGCACCAAAGCCGCAGCCCATTCGCTCTTCAAAGCTCATCTGACCTGAGGTAACTGATGTCTTATGAACCGCCTTAAGCATAGGCTCGGGACCGCAGGTATAGAAATATGTATAATCCATATTTTCAAGAACGGTTGTAACAAAGCCCTTTACACCGTAGCTTCCGTCAACAGTTGTTACTGTTACATCACAGCCGAGAGCCTTGAATTCGTCCTCATAGAAGATTTCAGCCTTTGTATTGAAGCCAAGAATAACCTTGACAGCCTTGCCTTCTGCTCTTAATTTTTTAGCAAGATTGTACATGGGAGGTACACCTACACCGCCACCGAGAAGAACGGGCTTGTCCCCTGCTTCTGTAAGGTCGTAGCCATTGCCGAGACCGGTGAGAATATCAAGCTTTGTGCCCGCTGTCATAAGTGCCATTGCCTTTGTGCCCTTACCGACAACCTTGTAAACAAGAGTAAGAGTTTCTTCGTCATAATCGCAAACTGAAATGGGGCGACGAAGGAACATTCCGTCAAGCTGAATATTTACAAACTGACCGCAGTTGGTGATGTCTGAGGTGTCACCCTTCAGAATCATTTTATATACAGAATCTGTCAGCGCTTCATTGCTGACGATTTCGAAAATACTCTGTTTCATAGCGTCTCCTTTCTCAGAGAAAATTTGAATATTTGCACTTCAAGGGGAAGGTTGCCCCTCCCCTTAAATTTTGTTTTACGCATCAATTGTTGAAATTGTAAGTGTTGTTTCTTCAAGAACATCAAGAAGAGCATCAACAGTATCAAGTGATGTAAACATTGTTACATTATACTCGGTTGCAATCTGGCGGATCTGAGCACCGTCATTTTCACTGTTTGAACCGGGATCCTTGGTGTTGATGAAGTATGCGATGTGACCCTGACGCAGTGCGTTGGGAATTTCATCGCTGCCGTCGCTGATTTTTGCAAGAACATGAGTTCTGATACCGTGTTCCTTGAGGAATTTACCTGTACCTGCAGTAGCTTCAATATTAAAGCCCAGCTGATAAAGTCTTCTGATAAGAGGAAGTGCCTCTTCCTTATCCTTATCAGCAATTGTGCAGAATACTGTACCGTAGTTCTGAAGGTGCATACCTGAAGCCTGAAGAGCCTTGTATACAGCGCGTGTTCTTGTGCGATCGTAACCGATTGCTTCACCTGTTGACTTCATTTCAGGTGAAAGGTAAGCATCAAGACCACGGATCTTGTTGAATGAGAATACGGGAGCCTTTACATACCAACGGTCCTTTTCCTCGGGATAGATATCGAAGAAGCCCTGTTCCTTAAGGCTCTTGCCGAGAATAACCTCAGTTGCAATATCTGCAAGTGAGTAGCCTGTAGCCTTTGAAAGGAAGGGAACTGTACGTGATGAACGAGGGTTAACCTCAATGATATATACATCGTCGTTATCATCAACAATGAACTGAATATTGAAGAGACCTACGATGCCGATGCCAAGACCAAGCTTCTTAGCATACTGAAGAATGATACCCTTAACCTTGTTTGAAATTGAGAAGGGAGGATAAACTGAAATTGAGTCACCTGAGTGAACGCCTGTACGTTCAACAAGCTCCATAATACCGGGAACAAATACATCTCTGCCGTCGCAGATAGCATCAATTTCAACCTCACGACCCTGAATGTACTTATCAACAAGAACAGGCTTATCTTCGTCGATTTCAACAGCTGTTCTGAGGTAGTGACGAAGCTGCTCTTCGTTTGCAACAATCTGCATTGCACGGCCACCGAGAACGAATGAAGGACGAACAAGAACAGGATAGCCGATTTCAGCTGCAGCAGCAATACCGTCTTCCATCTTTGTAACAGCCTTACCCTTTGCTCTGGGAATATTAAGCTCGTTAAGAAGATTTTCAAATGCGTTTCTGTCTTCTGCACGGTCAATAGCAGCACAGTCTGTACCGATAATCTTTACACCACGGTCGTGGAGAGGCTGAGCAAGGTTGATTGCTGTCTGACCGCCGAGAGAAGCGATTACGCCCTCAGGCTTTTCAAACTCAACAATGTTCATAACATCTTCGGGAGTAAGAGGCTCAAAGTAAAGCTTGTCAGCAGTTGTGTAGTCTGTTGAAACTGTTTCGGGGTTATTGTTGATGATAATAGCCTCGTAGCCTGCATTTTTGATTGTCATTACAGCGTGAACTGTTGAGTAGTCAAATTCAACGCCCTGACCGATACGGATAGGACCTGCACCGAGAACGATAATCTTCTTTTTATCTGTAAGGCGTGATGTGTTTTCGCCTGTGTATGATGAGTAGAAGTAAGGAATGTAAGCATTTGTGTGGCAGGTATCTACCATCTTGAATACAGGGAAGAGATTGTTTTCCTTACGCATATTGTAAACATCAATTTCCTTGCAGTTCCAGAGACGTGCAATATACTTGTCGCTGAAGCCCATCTTCTTTGCAGCTGTAAGAATTTCAATATCCTTTGTTACACGAAGCTTTTCTTCCATATCGATAATGTTCTTGATAGCCTGAAGGAAGTAGGGTGTGATCATTGTGATTTCGTGAATCTTTTCAACTGAAACACCGTGATAAAGAAGCTCAGCAATTGCAAAAATGTTGTCTGAACGGAATTCAGAAATATATTCAAGAAGCTCTTCAACGCTCATGTTGTCGAACTTTGAAAGGTAAAGGTGGTTTGCACCGATTTCAAGTGAACGGATACCCTTGAGAAGAGCTTCTTCAAGGTTTGTACCGATACCCATAATTTCACCGGTAGCCTTCATCTGGGTGCCAAGCTTGTTTGTAGCTGAAGCAAACTTATCAAAGGGGAAACGGGGAAGCTTTGCAATTACATAGTCGAGTCTGGGCTCAAAAGCAGCATTTGTGTTAGCAATCTGAATATCTTCAAGAGCCATACCAACAGCAATTTTAGCTGTTACTCGTGCGATAGGATAGCCTGAAGCCTTTGAAGCAAGAGCTGATGAACGTGAAACTCTGGGGTTAACCTCAATAAGGTAGTATTCTGAAGTGTGAGGATTGAGAGCAAACTGAACATTACAGCCGCCTTCAATTTTAAGCTCCTTGATAAGCTTGATAGCTGAATCGTTGAGCATTTTCTCGTCTTCCTTGCTGAGAGTCATAATAGGAGCAACAACGCATGAGTCACCGGTATGAACACCAACAGGGTCAATGTTTTCCATACCGCAGATAGTGATAGCGTGATCGTTTGAGTCACGCATAACCTCAAACTCAATTTCCTTATAGCCCTTAACAGACTTTTCAATAAGAACCTGATGAACAGGTGAAAGATTAAATGCGTTTACACCGATTTCCATAAGCTCATCGTCGTTGTAAGCAAAGCCGCCACCTGTACCGCCAAGAGTGAAGGCAGGACGAAGAACAACGGGATAACCGATGCGGTTAGCAGCTTCCTTAGCTTCCTCTAATGAGTAAGTAATTTCTGAAGGAATAACAGGCTCACCGATTGATTCGCAGAGCTCCTTGAACATTTCACGGTCTTCAGCGCGTTCAATTGAAGCACTTGATGTACCGAGAAGCTTTACACGGCATTCCTTAAGAATACCCTTCTTTTCAAGCTGCATAGCAAGGTTAAGACCTGTCTGACCGCCGATACCGGGAATAATAGCATCGGGACGCTCGTGGCGGATAATTTTTGCCACATATTCAAGTGTAAGCGGCTCCATATAAACCTTGTCAGCGATAATTGTATCAGTCATAATTGTAGCAGGGTTTGAGTTGCAGAGAACAACCTCGTACCCCTCTTCTTTAAGCGCAAGACAAGCCTGTGTACCTGCGTAGTCAAATTCAGCAGCCTGACCGATAACGATAGGTCCGGAGCCGATGATAAGAATCTTCTTGATGTCTGTTCTTTTAGCCATTGATTATTTACCTCCTGAATTACTTGTAATCTATATTTAAATCAATATGATGAATTTACTTTTTGTATACGATTTTTCCGTCGCACACTGTTGCAAGGCAACGGCCGTTAACCTTCCATCCCTCAAAGGGAGTTGCTTTACCCATTGAAAGGAAATCTTCCGGATTTATGGTGTATTCCTCCTCCAGATTCCAGATGGAGTAATCACATCCGAGCTCAATGCCGAAGCGCTTTCTGGGATTGATAACAAGAAGCTCCACAAGACGCTCCATAGTGATAACACCTGTTTTTACAAGGTAAGTATACATTATGGGAAGGGCTGTTTCGATTCCAACCACACCGAAGGCGCTTTTTTCAAGTCCCTTTGATTTTTCCTCAGCTGAGTGAGGTGCGTGGTCAGTTGCTATCATATCTATTGTGCCGTCAACAATGCCGGCAACCAGAGCAGTTCTGTCCTCTTTGCTTCTGAGGGGCGGGTTCATTTTGAATCTGCCGTTTTCCTGAAGCATTGAGTCATCCATTACAAGGTAGTGGGGACCTGTTTCGCAGGTAATATCCACACCCTCTGCCTTTGCCTTACGGATAAGCTCTACGCTCTCCTTTGTGGAAATGTGGCATACATGATACTTTACACCTGTTTCTTTTACAAGCTCAATATCTCTTGCAATCTGTGCCCACTCACTTTCAGAGCAGATACCTCTGTGTCCGTGCTCCTTAGCATATTCACCGTCGTGAATGTAACCGCCTTTAAGAAGGTCATTGACCTCACAGTGAGCAACGATAACCTTATCTAGAGCCTTTGCCTTTATCATAGCTTTACGCATCATTTCATCAGACTGCACACCTCTGCCGTCGTCAGAAAAGGCAATAGCACTATCAGCCATACCGTCAAGGTCTGAAAGCTCTTCTCCCTTTTGTCCTACAGTAATTGAACCGTAAGGATAAACGTGGATGCAAGCAGTGTTTTCTATTATATCCTTCTGAATTTTAAGATGTTCTCTGCTATCCGGCACAGGATTGAGGTTAGGCATTGTACATACTGCAGTATACCCTCCCCTTGCTGATGCAAGACCGCCCGATGCTATTGTTTCTTTATAAGAAAAACCCGGCTCTCTGAAATGTACATGCACATCACAGAAACCGGGAAAAATAACACAATTTGAAATATCAATAGCAGAAAAATCAAAAGCAGAAACAGAAACACGAATGCCGTCAACAAATTCAGAACCTAAGGAAGCAGAAATAATATTTGTTTTAGTATTCGCTGTCATTTTGGGAGCTCCTTTCTGCCAAAAAAATATCCTGCACAAATAAACGGCAAGACAGGCTTTCGGCATACCAAATCTATGCCCGTAATTATTTTAATAATTATAGCACAGCACACCCGTCTTGTCAATCAACATATCGACAAAAAACTTGAATTTTTTGTGTCTGATTTTTTACAGTTCGCAAAATAATATAATATTGTTTATAAGCCGTTTTAAAACTCAAAAAAAGAGCTGTCAACTGACAGCTCTTAATTTATATGCTTAGATAATGATTAAAAGAAGAAGGAAGGGAATAAATCCGAGAGGAATAATAAGCGCTGCAGCAAGAATGCCGAACACATTGAAGAACGCAAGTGCTGCAAGTGTAAGCTTGATGGGCACTGTGTTTTCAGCCTCTGAAATATTCTGCCATGTAAGGTAAACATCCTTACCTTCTCTTGCGTATTCGTCAAGGCCAAGAGAATCCTTGCTCATCTTTTCACCGAAGCCGCAGTCCTTAAGACCGTTTGCGAAAAGTGTTGCCATTTCTTCGTCTCTCATTGTAAGTCTTGCAACGATTCTGAGCTCATCTGCGGGCTCAAGATCTCTGATGTGACCGGGCTTGAAGCCTGTGCACCACCAGTACTTATCGTAATCTCTTGTAAATTCGCGTTCGTACTTGCCGTTAAGCTTCTGATGGTAAACGCTCATTTCCATATAAGGTCTGTACTTTTCATCAGCCTGCTTGAAGAGAGTGAACATACCGGGAGTTCTGCCGGTTGCTCTCTTGTGGTAAATACCGATTTCACCACCGTAGAAGATGAAGCCGTACTGACCCTTCCAGAGCTGAACCATAAAGTCCTTTTTGTCGTATGTAAAGAAAACTCTTGCGTAGTCATATTCAAGGAAGAGGTAAGGAGCAATAATATCGTAAATTCTTGCAAAGCCTAAAACCTGCTGCCATGACTTCTTGTCGTTTGCATAGTAATAGTCATCAACGTAGCTGTACTGATAGCTGAGAACAGCATTCTTTTCAAGGAAGGACTTGAGAAGATTTCTGCCTGTTGTTACATTGATGTTGTACTTGCCTTCAACTCTCTTGCCACCGATTTCAGCATAAGCAGTAATCATTGCACGGCCTACACCGCGAC
>JBGVFK010000126.1:0-10803 GCA_045121075.1 Acutalibacteraceae bacterium
CAGGTAATTGATATTGCCTGCGATGAATGTCCCGATGCGGGTTATGTTGTAACTGATTCCTGCCGTGGCTGTCTTGCTCACAGATGTGAGGATGTCTGCAAAAAGGGCGCAATTACCTTTGACCAGAATCACGTTGCACACATTGATAAATCAAAGTGTGTTGAATGCGGTATGTGTGCTAAGGTTTGTCCCTTTGCAGCAATTGTTAACCGTAAGAGACCTTGTCAGATTTCCTGCAAGGTCAAGGCTATTTCTATCAACAAGGATAACGCTGCATCAATTGATGACAGTAAGTGTATACAGTGCGGTGCCTGTGTTTATCAGTGTCCCTTCGGTGCAATAACAGACAAATCCTTTATTGTTGATGTCGTTGAAATGATTAAAAACAGTGACAACAATAAAAACTACAAGGTTTATGCAATGGTGGCTCCTTCAATTTCAAGTCAGTTCACCTATGCAAAGCTTGGTCAGGTTATAACCGGCCTCAAGGAGCTCGGATTCTTTACTGTTGTTGAGGCTGCTCTTGGTGCTGATATGGTAGCTCAGGCTGAATCCAAGGAGCTTTCAGAAAAAGGCTTCCTTACAAGCTCATGCTGTCCTGCCTTTGTGCAGTATGTGAAGTCAAGCTTTCCGCAGCTTCTTCCGCATGTTTCACATAATCTTTCACCTATGGCTACACTTGCAAAGTATATCAAGGAAACAGATAAAACTGCAAAAATTGTTTTCATCGGACCTTGTACTGCAAAAAAAGCAGAAGCACAGCTTGACACTGTAAAGCCCTATGTGGATGCAGTTCTCACCTTTGAAGAGCTTCAGGCCCTTTACGACAGCCGCAACATTGACATTACAACTCTCGGTGAGGATGTTCTTGATAACGCATCATACTTCGGCAGAATTTTTGCACGCTCAGGCGGTCTTAGCGATGCTGTTAAGCAGGGTCTTATGGAGCAGAATATTGACTTTGACCTCAAGGCTGTTGCATGTGACGGTATTGATGAATGCCGTGTTGCACTTCTTAAAAAGAGCAAGAATGTGCTTGATGCAAACTTCATTGAAGGTATGGCTTGTGTAGGCGGCTGTATCGGCGGTGCAGGCTGTCTTACCCACGGTGAAAAGAATAAGGCTGAGGTTGACAAGTACGGCAGAGAAGCCCTTGAAAAGACAATCAGCGATGCAATTTCAGTGCTGTGATTTTCTGAATGCACAAATTGAAAATACTACCCAACAGATATTTATAAATGAATTGATCTCCTCGCAGCTTGTTTCTGTGAGGAGCTTCTTTTTGTAAGTTTTTAATAACAACCTCTTACTTCATTTATACAAATTTTCAATTTACAAGGGGTAAACATTATGATATAATTATTACATCTTTTAAAGAAAGAAGGAAAAAATATGGATATTTCAACAGTACTTACTTATCTGAAGGATTTAATGGCTACGGTTATGATTCTTCTCACAATGTTTTCACCTGCATTCGGCAGCAAGGCAGACACTTATACTGCAGAAAGACCTGATGATCTTATCACCAGCATCGCAGTTGTATCTGACATCCATGTAGAAACAAACCATCCCGAGCCCTACGAGAGCCTTAAGGGTGTTCTTCAGGGTATCAAAAAGGGTGAAAACCTTGACGCAGTAGTTTACACAGGCGACAATGTTATGAACGGTCAGGTTCTTGAAAATGCATTTTTCTATACAGCTGTAAGAGCCGTAATGCCTGCAAAGAAGAACTTTGTTATCACAGGTAACCACGACTTAGGTAACGGTGAGGGTGATTATGAGCAGTATCGCACAAACTTTATTTTAAACAACAAGTTTGTTTTAGGTAATGACATTGACGAGCTTTATTACTACAAGGTTGTTAACGGCTGCTATATGATTTTTATGAGCTCTGAAGCACTTTGCGTAAATGATTATGTTATCAGCGATGAGCAGATGAACTGGCTTAAGGGTGTGCTTGATGAGGCTCAGGCTGCAAATGCTCCCATTTTAGTTTTCAACCATCATCCTATTTTCCTTGTCAGAGACAGAGACTACAGAGAGGTTGCCTGGCTTCTTCAGAAGTATGATAACCTCGTATATTTCCACGGTCACTATCACAACGAGCTTGTAGCAGACAGCTTCTATGAGTGGCACGGTGTAGACTGCATAAATGTTCCCAGAGCAACTGAAAACAGCTCATATGCTCCCGGTTCAGGACTTGTAGTTGAGGTTTATGAGAATGAAATCGTTGTAAGATCAAGAGATTTCATCAAGAACGAATGGATGGATTTCAGATATACATATTGATAAATTATGCACCTCAATTACGAGGTGCATTTTTGTATAAAGCAAAGATTACAACACTTGACATATGTTGCTTATAACTTTATAATAAATTCATAAACTGTATCAGTAAAGTACTGATTGCACATTTTATAAAAAGGAGAATTAAAATGGAAAAAATCAAAAATGAACAGAACGGTAATGTTGCTTTGAAAAAAGCAATATGCATCCTGCTGGTAAGTGTCATTATTTTCACTATCGGATATGGCAGCGGTGCAATTTCAAAATTCAATGTTAATTTAGAAGGCGGTTCAGCAGGTCAGGTTCAGCAGGTAGTTGCAACAACTAAAGCTCCTGATGTAGCGACAACTGTACCGTCAACGACAGCACCCTCAACAACAGCCGATACACCGTCAGATGATAAAGCTGATGCTCCCACGAAGGCACCCTCATCAGACAGTGGGGCACTTAGCTCGAAGGAGGAGATTATCGCCCTTTATAATGAGGCTTCAAATAAGGTTAAAACTGAAGCTTCAAAGGTAACAAGAAACTTCAAGAACACACGCTATGATGCTTCTAAGTCTGTTCTTCCTTCTTCTCTTGAATCAATGGCTAATCCTATGATGGAAAAGTATATCAAGGATGATGTTGAACCCGTTGAATACCTTACAAAGGAAGAAATTATTGAAAACTATCCCGCTCCCAAGCAGGAATATTCAAGTGTGCTTACAGCGGCAGATGTTGACGAGGCTACCTGTAACGATAACGGCACTGAATATGAAATTACCCTTACTCTTGCTTCAAGCTTCAATCCCTCTGTAGGCTCAGGCGTAGGCGCTGCTTGTCATATTATGGATGTAAATTCAATAACATCAAACGAAGCTGCAGCATCAATGCTTAAAAAGTTTGACGCTATTTATGAGGGCTGCGTTATCAAGTGTAAAATTGACAAAGATACAAAGCGTGTAACTTGGGCAAACTTCTATACTCCGCTTACTATCGATGCAATAGTGAATGTTGTTTTCTCAGAGGTTGCAACGACAGTTGTTATGTCATACGAGAGAGATTATACCATCACTTATTAATTGTCAGCGGTTTATAAGACGGCAAAAAGGAGATTAAATTTATGAAGACTAAAAATTCTGCTTCAGGTCTTACTATGAAGCATAAAATAGGTTACGGCTTAGGCGATGCAGGCGGATGTATGACCTTTGCTATTATGGGCAGCACCTTTGCAATGTACTGCACTGATGCACTTAAGGTTGACACAGAGCTTCTTGCAGTTCTGCTTGTAATCTGGAATGTATGGGACTTTATCAATGATCCGCTTATGGGTGCGTTTATGGATAAGGCTTTTGCTAAAAAGCATAATCCGAAGGGTAAGTTCCGTCCCTGGCTTCTCAGAAGCTCACCGCTTCTCTGCGTAAGCTTTATTGCTCTTTGGGCTGTGCCTTCACTTTTTGAAGGACTTTCACTCATTTGTGTGCTTTTCGGTCTTAAGATACTTTATGAGGGCGCTTATACCATGTTTAACATTCCTATGGGCTCTCTGCTCTCGGCTATGGCAGACAACGATAAAGACAGAGCAACTCTTTCCTCAGCACGTGGCTTCGGCTCTGCAGTAGGTAATGCTATTCCTGTAATGCTTATGCCTATGCTTATCAAAAAGTTCGGTCAGACAAATTCAACCGGTTATGCAGTAGGTGCTGCTATCTGTGCCGTTATAGGCTTTGTTATGTGCCTTGGCCATTACGCATTCACAGAGGAAAGAACAGTTGAAGTAAACGAAAATCAGGAGCAGCAGAACATTAAAATTACAGATATTCTTAATGTTTTCCGCGTAAACAGACCCTTCCTTGCTCTGTGTATACACGGTCTTTGTATCTGCACTATGCAGTATGTAAACAACACCATTACAAACTATATGTTCTCAGCAGTTTACGATGACCTTGCTCTTGTTGCTTACGGCTCTATAGTTTCTGCACCCTTTATGATGGTAACCCTTTTAGGCGGTCCCTATTTCGCTAAAAAATACGGTCTTGAAAGATTTATCCGTTTCGGACTTCTTATAGGCGCTGTTATGTATGTGGGTCTTTTCGCTTTACATATGGTTACAGATGTTAACCCTTATGTTCATATGATTCTCAGCAATAGTGCTATGGGACTTGCAAGTGTATCAATTTATATGCAGTGGGGACTTGTAAGTGAGGCTATTGATTATAACGAAATGATTACCGGTAAAAGAACAGAGGGCTCTATTTACGGCACCTTTAATCTTTCACGCCGTGTAGGTCAGACAATCGGTAACTCCGCAACTGTTCTTATGCTTGGTTGGACAGGCTATAATGCAGACCTTGCTGTTCAGTCAGCAACTACTGTTTCAGGAATTAAAATTATAGCAGTGCTGCTTCCGGGTATATTTGTATTTGGTTCATGGGCTGCATTTAAATTCCTCTGGAATATGGACAGCGAAACAAGACAGAAAATTGATGAGTTCAAAAGAGCTCAGAAGGAACAGTGATTTATGCATAAGATAATTTCAACTCCCTGCGGTGAAATAAAGGGAACAATTGCTGACGGAGTGCTTGATTTCAAGGGTATCCGCTACGCAAAAAGCAAAAGATGGACCTATCCTGGAATTGTTACCCATTGGGAAGATGTATATGATGCCACTTCTTACGGAAGCTGCTCATACCAGCCAAGAGCCTTTTACAACGAAGAGGAAAATCCCGGCAAGGTATTTTATTATAACGAGTTCCGTAAGGGTGAAAAATACACCTATGATGAGGATTGTCTTTTCCTTAATATCCGTACTCCCGAAGCTGCCACACCCGAAAGTAACCTTCCGGTTCTTATCTATATCCACGGTGGCGGATTTACAGGCGGCTGCGGTCATGAAAAGCATTTTGACGGACCTGTATGGGCTAAAAAAGGTGTTATATCTGTAACTATCAATTACCGTCTCGGACCCATGGGCTTTGCTTGTCTTCCTGAGCTTAAAGAGGAGGCAGGGCACACGGGTAACTATGGTCTTTTCGATCAGGTTGCCGCTATCAGATGGGTTAAGGATAACATCTCTGCTTTTGGCGGTGACAGTGAAAAAATCACCATTATGGGACAGAGTGCAGGCGCTATGAGTGTTCAGCATCTGTGTCAGAGCGATTACACTAACGGACTTTTCCGTGCGGCAGTTATGTCAAGCGGTGTTGGTATGGGCTCATTTATGTTGAGCACACCTGAGAAAAAATATGACTTCTGGAAAGAGGTTATGAAAAACACAGGTGCAGAAACCCTGGAGGAATTCAGAAACATACCTGCCGAAATTCTTTTCAGAGAGTGGAAAAAGGTCAAAGGCTCTGCAATGTCAGCCGTTCCCGTAAAGGATAATATTTTAATAGGGGATAAGCCAAGGGTAAAAAACATTCCATATATGTTCGGTTCAACAAGTCACGATATGGCTCCTGCCATTCTTTATACGATGACAAGAAGCTGGGCAAAGAAAAACGGTGCATATATGTGGTTTTTTGAGCGTATGCTTCCTGGTGATGATAAGGGTGCATGGCATAGCAGCGATTTATGGTACTGGTTCGGTACTCTCAGAAATTGCTGGAGACCAATGGAGGAAACCGATTACCGTATAAGTGACGATATGGTGGCTTATCTTTGCAATTTTGTTAAGACAGGCGACCCCAACGACGGAAAGCTTCCTTTATGGAACAAGTGTAAAAAAGATAAGGATGTTATGAGCTTCGGTAACGATATTTCTGTTAAAGGAAAGATGAAGATGCTCATATATAACACACTTACTAATAAGCCGGTAGGCGAATAGAAAAGTAAAGCCCACATCCAAAAGATGTGGGCTTTTTCTGTACTGATTGTATAAGTGAAGAAGTAAAAAGTAAAATCGACGAACTTTTTAAAGTTCGTCGATTTTGGTGCGAGTGTTCATAATGGATTGATTATATCAAAATAGTTATCATACATATTTATAACCGCCAAACAATTTTTTCTTATAATGAGCAAGCTGTTTTGAAAGAATCAACTTATTGCTGTCATATATAATGTATTCTTGAATCGAATTTAATAACTGTATAGATTTATCTATATCTGGAAATAAACCTTTATAGGGTGAATATTTTCCAACTAGAAACTTTTCATATTCTGAACCTATTCTATATATTTCAGAAGCAAGAATCATTACTTCGACATAAATAGCTTCTTCAAATTTGCTTTTTGGTGTTGCTGCATATTCCTTATCACGCAATACTTTTTTTATGTATTCATAAGCCAAGGTGTATTCGCGTTCTGGAATAGGAACACTAGTCTGTTTTCTGTAGCACAATGCCAATAACGCTGCAACTCTAGTTGAATCTCCGCTTCGGTAATCTAAAACATATATAGCTTCATCGAATTTGAAATCATCATAACAACATAAACCCAAATGATAACCTGCTTCTTCAAATAAAGCGTCGATCTTTTCTGAAAATTCATTTCTAAAGTCACAATAATATATCCCTGCGACAAGTTCACTGTATTTTTTTACAGCTGATTTGTAACTGTAATATGCACTTCCATAGTTTTCATTTTGAAACCTATTTCTTGCTTCTTCCAAATCTTGTAAAGCGGATTGCATAAAATATTCTGCTGTTGGCTTTGACATTTGATTTATTGAAGAATATTTATCAAAAAAATTATATTCATTTCCCATAAATAACTCCTTATCTGTTTTTATATATGGGGCAGTCTTTATAGTATTCACCATAATCTACCTTGCATTTGTTCTTTACTTCATTTTCGGGAATACATCTGTTGCAAAGTTTACAAAGATAGTTTCCCTGTGAAGAAGCCCAGCCTGTTGATTCGTAATCAAGATATGGACATCTTGCCATATTTTCACCTCCTAATATTTATTTTCGGTGAAAATAAAAAAGTGCGCTAACCGAAGTCAACGCACCGAAAACGCAAACTCCAGTAGTCGCCAAACTAATCATTGCAAAAAGGTATAACCTCATAAGCAAAGTGGAATTTGCATTTTATCAAATTCAGTCTTTGCTTACGAGGAAAAAGATATACTTTTCCTGAAAAAAGAAAATTATACCTTCTTTGCAATATTCGATTAGTTTGGCATATGTAGTATACCATAGAAGTTTGAAAAAATTCAATACTTAAACAAAAAAATCCCACTATGACATCTTTGCAGTAAAACTGAAAGTGTCATAGTGGGTTATGTGCATTGATGTAAAAATATAAAATTGAGTATTCACAGGTCAAATCCCTTATGAATACTCAATATGGTGCGGATGTTCATAACACAAGTAGTTCTCCGGCAATACATATTCTATACTTCGTACTCTAATATATTTCCTCAGATACGGAGGAATAAGTCAACCAGGTTTAAGTAATTGTAAGAATATTTTAATTCATGCATAATAAGCAGATGAATTTTCTTACAAAAAAACGACAAAATTGTAATATTAAATAGTCCTGTTTTAATCACAGTCCATTTATTCTGTCGCTTTGTAAAGCATACAGGGTCTACCGCCTGTTTCATAGTTTATCTCACCCTGAGCTTTACCTGATTCGACAAGGTAGTTCATATATCTTCTGATTGTTACGGCGGTAATTCCCGTATTTTCGGCTATTTCGTCACCGGTCAGCCATTTGTTTTTGTTTTCTTTCAAATGATCAGAAATAATTGAAAGTGTCTTTTCCTGTATTCCCTTCGGATGCAGGTCTTCACTTTTTTTACGGGATGAATCAATAATAAAATCAATGCTTTTTTGATTCAGAGTGTCGAGCTCATTAAGTGCCTTTTGTTGAGTTATATACTTCTGAAGTGCCGTTTGAAATCTGTCGAAGGTAAACGGCTTAACGAGATAATCAACTATGCCCAGGTGAAGAGCTTCTTCAAGCGAGTCACGGTCATTGGCGGCAGTTACCATAATCACATCAGCTGATATCTGTTTCTTTCTTATCTGACGTAAGGTTTCAAATCCGTCAAGCTTCGGCATATATACATCCATTATGATAAGGTCAACGCTGTTTGTTTCCAAAAATTCAAGAGCAGAAAGACCGTCTTTACATTTGCCGCAAACTGAAAAGTTTTTGTTCTTCATTACATACTGCTCGTTTATCATGGCAACCATTGGGTCATCTTCAACTATAAGTACCTTATACATTTTTTCAGCTCCTTTTTTATTTCTTAAAACTGACGGTAAAGGATGTTCCTATACCTTCCTGTGATTCAACATTTATTTTGCCGCCGGCAGCTTCAATGAGGTTCTTTACTTGATATAGTCCCGTGCCCCTGCCACTGCCTTTAGTGGAAAATCCGTTTTCAAAAATACGGCCGATGTTGCTGTCGGATATACCTGAGCCTGTGTCGTCAGCAGTGATGAGAAGCGCTCCCGGTTTTGAATACATACCGAATAATAATTCTTTTTGACCGTCATAATTCATATCGTTCATTGACTCAAAAGCGTTTTCAATGAGGTTTCCGATGACAGTAACAAGAACTTCAGAGGGAAGAGATATATCTGCAGAAGAATAGTAACAACCTTCCCTTAAAACGAACTTAACATTAAGCTCTGAAGCTCTTGCAATTTTTCCTATAAGAAGTGCGGCTATTGCGGGCTCGTTTATACAGTTCATAACCTTGCTTATGGTTTCTCGCTGTACCATTGTTATATTCTGAATGTATGATGTTGCCTCATCGTACATTTCCATCTGTATCAGACCGAGAATAACATGAAGCTTATTAGTGAAATCGTGGTTGTTAGCTCTCATTGAATCTACAAGATACCTTGTACCCGTGAGGTCTTCCATAAGCTTTGTGTATTCTTTTCTGTCGTGAAGAATACCAACGGTGCCGGTAACAGAATCGTTTTCTTTAATGGGTATTGTATCAATTAGTATGTTGTCATAAGCTGAACTTACAGAACGACTAATTTCAGAAGCACAAAGAGGATTAAGCGCAGGAATTGTATTACTTAAATTGCTTACATACTTTCCGATGAAAGCTTCTTCTTTTCCGTCAGTTGTAAGCATTTCAACGGCTGATTTATTTATAAACTGAACTTTACCTACCTTGTCAACAGCTACTATACCTTCGTCAAGAGATTCGAGAATATTGTCACGCATTCGGAACATGGATGTAAACACATCAGGCTCATATCCTAAGAGACTCTTTTTGATTTTATCTGAAAGCTCTGCAGAGATAAAAAGCTCAATCAGAATTGCTATAATAGTAATAAGAATAAAGGTAAGTATAATTTGAATCGTTTCATTTTTTATATTTTTCATAAGCATAATTGCTATAACAAAGCCCGCATAGTTGCCTTCTTCGTCGTATATTGCAGCATATGCTCGTCTTTGCGTGCCTGACGGACCATTGTCTGTAGTAGTATAGTAATCTCGTGATTTTTCTTTAAAGTCAGGTATTGTACCGTCGTAAACCGTACCGATAAGCTCTTCGTTTGAATGGTAAAGACGAGAGCTTTCTTTTGTTACAACAGAGATAACATCGATATCTTTAAGAGTATCACACAGAGAATCAAGATATTCTTTGAGTAAAGGATAGGAATCCATGTTTGAGTATTCTGCTTCTACAACGAGTGGTGACTTTGCGATAGCTTCTGCCACATTCTGAAGATTCTGGTCACGGCGCTCTGTTTCAAATTGCACATTTATAAAAGAACCTGCAAAACCTAAAAACAAAGCAAGGGTGACGATAAGTATAAGCTGAAAACGAAAAGACATTTTTTGTATATTGCCGAGAGTGGCTTTCTCGTTTTTTGGGTTGTTTCTTTTAAATGGCATATAAAAAACTTCTTTCATTTTAGTTTATGATGTAATAATAATAGATTTTTTGCCTTTTGAAAAGGTTTTGAAAGTAAAATAAATGAAAAAAACAAAAAAATTTCTTTTAAACTTTTGAATAATTGTATATGAGAAAAAACTGTGATATTCTTGGCTCAACAAAAAACAAAGGAGCGATTTTATATGGGTTCAATATTCGAAACAGTTATGCTTTTATGCTTCGGCTTTTCCTGGCCGATGAATCTTATCAAAGCATACAATGCAAAAACAGCAAAGGGTACAAGCCTGCCTTTTATCCTGCTTATCATAGTAGGTTATGTAGCAGGTATTACTGCAAAGGTTGTTACAGGTCAGACTAATTATGTTCTCGCAGCGTATGTATTAAATCTTGCTATAGTACTTCTTAACCTTGCGATTTATTTCAGAAATACATCACTTGACAAAAAGAAAGCATAAGAAAAGGAGATATATAAAATGACAGAAATTAATAAATATTCAGCACTCAACGACCTTGCAGAAAAAGGCGGAACAGTTATATTCGGCGGCAAAGAAGATAAGGATATTCCTCTTTGTGAGTTGAGACAGGCATTTGAGCTCGGTTCAAACTATTATAACAGAAGCTTTGAAAATCTCAGCATTGCAAATGCCGCAGAGCTTTATTTTAGCAGTGTAGCACCTCTTGAGCCTGACACCGTACTTCTTCATATCGGTGAAAACGAC
>JBGVFK010000127.1:0-8922 GCA_045121075.1 Acutalibacteraceae bacterium
AAAAAGTATGTACAAATCCGATTTATTTTGATACAATATGTACTGCGACTCAAAATCGACAGGACGAAGCGATGCTTCTTTCGAAAGAAAATGATGCCATGATTGTTATCGGCGGAAGGTTTTCATCAAACACAGTCAAGCTGAAAAATGTCTGTGAAGAAAACTGCAGAACATTTCTCATTGAAAGAGCAGAAGAGCTTAAATATATTGATTTCGGGAATGCAGAAAAAATTGGTATAACGGCGGGTGCTTCCACACCTGCATCTATAATAAAGGAGGTTGAAGTCATTATGACAGAAAACTTTAATGAGCAAAATCTTACAAAGGAGACCCAGGATCAGGAGCTGTTCTTTGCAGCGGTTGATAGCATAGATGACACAAGTGATAATCCGTTTGTTGTTGGCGTTGTTGTTGGTATCGCACCGAATGAGATTCAGGTTGATATCGGCAGAAAGTATGCCGGCTTTATCCCTGTAGAAGAATACAGCAACGATCCCACAGCAGATCCTGCAAAGGAGCTTAAGATCGGTGATGAGCTTAACCTTATTATCATGAAAACAAATGATAACGAAGGCACCATGAAGCTTTCAAAGCGTCTTTACGACAGAAGAGCATCATGGAAGAACATCGTAGCTGCTAAGGAAGCTGACGAAATTGTTGAAGCAGTTGTTGCTGAAGCAGTTAGAGGCGGCGTAATCTGCTACCCCATGGGCGCAAGAGTATTTATCCCTGCTTCACTTACAGGTCTTGGCAAGGATGAGGATCTTACAGCTCTTGTAAAGGAAACTGTAAAGTTCAGAATCATCGACATCGACGAACAGAAGAAGCGTGTTGTTGGTTCAATCCGTGCAGTTCTCAGAGAGGAAAGAAAAGCTGCATCAGAAGCATTCTGGGCTAACATTGCTGAAGGCCAGGAATTCACAGGTACAGTTAAGTCTCTCACAAACTACGGTGCATTTGTTGATCTCGGCGGCGTTGACGGTATGGTACATATCTCAGAGCTCAGCTGGAAGAGAATCAAGCATCCTTCAGAAATCGTTAACGTTGGCGATACTGTAAAAGTATTCGTTAAGGCTCTCGATGCTGAAAACAAGAAGATTTCTCTCGGCTACAAGAGAATCGAAGACAATCCCTGGGAAATCCTTAAGAGAGATTATCCCGTTGATTCAGTTGTTGATGCTAAGGTTGTTGGTCTTACAACATTCGGTGCATTCGCAAGCATTATTGACGGTATTGACGGTCTTATCCACATTTCACAGATTGCTGACCGCCACATCGCATCACCCAAGGAAGTTCTTTCAATCGGTGACGAGGTTAAGGTTAAGATTACTGAAATCGACTTCGATAAGAAGCGTGTAAGCCTTTCAATCCGTGCTCTTCTTGAACCCGCTGTTGAAGCTGTTGAAGAAGCTGCTGAGGAAGCAGAAGAAGTTGCAGAAGCAACAGAAGAAGTTGCTGAATAATTAAATATTAAAGCGGTAGTTTTCTACCGCTTTTTTATATTTCCTTTAGTTTATAGGTGCAAAAAAGGGACTGTGAAAAATAAATTAATTAGCGATACAGTAGGGATACGGCTTGCCGTGTCCGCCAAAAATTACCCGATTCATAAGTAAAATCAATAGTTGTACATTAAATCATCATAAATTTGCAGGGACTCGGATCTGTTCAAACGGACACGGCGAGCCGTGTCCCTACCGTAATAAAAACAACAAAACCGTTGTATCAGCCGAAACTTTTTGCTTTTACAACGGTTTTTATCATATTTTTTTGTTTTAAAAGGGTTAAGAGACTTTTAGTTTTTTTACAACCCTTTTTACTGTTTTAATCTTTAGGAATTTTTCTTGTTTTTCTTGCTTCCTCTGCATCAACATTTGTAAGCTTCATAAAGTCGATTTTCATAAGAGGAGTCTGAGGAAGCTCATCAACAAAGATAATGTCTCTGGGTACATAGAACTTTGAGAAGTTGCTGTCGCAGGTTTCACGGATAATGTTCTTATACTGCTCTTCGTCACCGCTCTTTCTGAGAGAAGCGTAAAGACGAACCATTGACTTGCCGTTATCCCAGCCCTGTACTGCACAGCATTCATTGATAAAGTCAAGCTCACCAACAACCTTTTCAATATCTGTGGGATATACATTATAGCCCGCAATGATAATAAGTCTCTTCTTTCTGCCTGAGAAGTAGTAGTAGCCATCGTCATCCTTGTAACCAAGGTCACCTGAAAGTACCCATTTTTCACCGTTTTCGTCGGTATAAATGCCGTAATCGTCAGCTTCACCGTCTGCGTGATAGCCTTCCATAATTGTGGGACCTGAAATTGCAAATTCACCAACCTCACCGTTGGGAACGGGCTTGTGGTTGTCGTCCCAAAGCTCAACTGTAACGCCTCTGAGTGCCTTACCTACAGAGCCTCTGCGGTAATCGTCGTTTGAGTTTGTTGTACAAACTGAGTTGGTTTCTGTAAGACCGTAGCCCTGACGAAGTCTGCCTGTAGCGCCCCATTTTTCAAAGTATGAGTTAAATTCATCAATAAATCCGTCTGAAACATCGTCACCGCCACAGAACATAACACGGATATTCTTAAGGTGAGGACCGTCAAAGCCTTTTTCACGCATAAGCTTCTGGAACATAAGAGGAATACCAACGAAGCCCGCAACACGGTTTTGTTTCATAAGCTTAACAAAAAGCTTTGCGTCAAACTGCATCATGGGGATAATTCTTGCGCTGTTGCACATTGCCATATGAATACCGATGCAAAGACCGAAGCAGTGGAAAAGAGGAAGAACAATAACCTCAGCTTCTTCACCGGGAGCCTTGATTTCGTCAAGGTCAGAAACTCTCCATACAAGCTCGTTGATTGATTTTGAAGTAATTTTGATTGTTTTGCTCTTACCTGTTGTACCGCCGCCGTTAAGGTAAGCACCAAGCTCATCGCCGTTATCCTTAACCTGGTCAGGCTTATAGCCCTTTTTGATAGCGTCTTTATAGTAATAGCTCTTGTTGTATTTGGGATAAAGCTTTTTAACAAGACCCTCAGCAAATTTACAGCCGTATTTCTTGTAGCCTTCTGAATAGTCTGATGAACAGCATACAAGGCAGGGAAGTCCGCTGTCGTTGATTGTTTTGATGTGGTCCTTGGCAAGAAGGTCAAGAATCATAACACCCTTTGAGCCAACGGCCTCAAGCTGTTCCTTAAGGAAATCGGTTGACATAAGCGGGTGAACAAAGTTTGTAATTACACCAATACTGTTAAGGGCGTAAAAGGCGATAATGCTCTGCACTGTTGTGGGCATAAAGATTGTGAAAACATCTCCTCTTTTAAGACCCATTTCCTTCTGGAAATAGCCTGCAAGAGCATCCATATCGCTGAAGATTTTTGAACGGTAATACTTTACGCCGAAGTGCTGCATCATATAAACATCGTCGTAAATTTCAGTACACTCTCTGAGGTACTGATAGCAGTTTTTGTTTTCCGGTGATTTTAACATAAATTTCTCCTTCTAATGTTAAAATAGACAAATCTATAGCTTTTGTCTATTTTATTATAAACCTTACAGAATAGTTTTTGTTAACTTCTTGTCACTAATTTATAAAAAAATAATGAATATTAAAAAATATTTTATACAAATGTCTTATAAAGCTTTGTTTAAGGTTGAAAGTTAAAAGTTGAAAGTTGAAATGTGGGGAGCAAAGCTCCGATTATAACTGACGAAAACTTTGGATGATGCGTAGGGGCGGCCATTGGCAGTCCGCTTGACCGATACAACAAAATAAAAAAAATAGGCTACAGTAGGGACACGGCTTGCCGTGTCCGCATTTTTCCGCCTCTCCGTCACTTCGTGGCACCTCTCTTTTCAGGTGAGGTTTTTTAACCCTTCCGGTTGCTTCGCAATCACCTTCCCTTAAAAGGGATGGCTTGCATTCTGCTAATCATTTTCAGATTTCGTCAGTCTTGTCGCCTCTGAAAGGAAATTCCCTTGTTAGGGGAAATGTCTGCATCGCAGACAAAAGGGTGCCCGTTTCCGGAGGAAAAGATGTCAAAATTCCCAAAATAATTTTGACAGAGAGGGCTTAAAGCCACCGCATTAAAAGCCACCACAAGTGCTCTGTACATTGCTTATAAAATTAATGTCAACCAGCCTTGACAAAACATAAATTTCAGTGTAAAATAAAAAGAACAAATGTTCGGAGTTGCTGTGGGCCTTTTTAAATTTAACACCATCGACACACCCAGATCCCACCCTTATCACAAGAATAAAAAGAATATATATACCACTGTAAATCTGCTTCGGGTCTGCTTAAGGGTTGCTACTGCAAAATTTAGCAAGCTAATTAGCAAAGGCAGAGAAAGCCTGAAGCCCAGTATTCATAAGGAAGAATGGAATTACTGAGGTGCGGATATAGCAAGCAGAATAACAGTCGGTTAACAAGCAACTCGCAGGCAAATCGCAACGATATAATAATGATAAGAATGATAATAATGTTAATAATATATAGTTAATTTTTACATAAAAAATAAACTTACGGTTTTCGTCAGTAATTTTGCATTTTGTATTAAAAAAAGGGGACTCTCAATGGAAAGAATTATAATACATTCAGATATGAATTCCTGTTATGCTTCTGTTGAATGCAGTCTTAATCCGGAGCTGAGAGGTAAGCCTGTTGCTGTTGGCGGAAGTGAAGAGCACCGTCATGGTATTATCCTCGCTAAAAGTGAGGAGGCTAAAAAATACGGAGTAAAAACCGGTGAACCGCTCTGGCAGGCAAGAAGAAAATGTCCTGATCTTATTATAATTGAGCCTCATTTTGACGAATATATAAAATACTCAAAGCTGGCTCACGATATATATGCCCGTTATACCGACAAAATTGAGCCTATGGGCCTCGATGAGGTCTGGTGTGACATTACGGGTAGTATCAGAGCATTCGGCTCAAAAGAGGCAATTTACGAAGAAATTCGCGCTGCCTTCAAGGAAGAGCTTGGGCTTACAGTTTCTATAGGAGTTTCATTCAACAAAATTTTTGCAAAGCTGGGCAGTGACCTTGCAGGCAGAGATGAAGTTTACGAAATCGGAAAAGAGAATTTCAAGGAAAAAATATGGCATCTTCCTGCTACATCTATAATGGGTGTGGGCAGAAGTACGGGAGAAACACTCAGACGCTACGGAGTGAAAACCATAGGAGAGTTAGCTGCTTCTGACCCTAAGTGGCTTAAGCTTCTTCTTGGAGTAAACGGTGAGGAGCTGTGGAAATATGCCAACGGACTTGACAATTCAAGAGTTATGCCTGACGGGTACAAGCAGCCCATAAAAAGTGTGGGTCACGGTGTGACCTGCAGTGCAGATCTTGTGAATAATGAAGAGGTGTGGAAGGTTTTTCTTTCTCTTGCTCAGGATGTGTCCGGACAGCTTAAAAAGAATAATCTTGAGGCAACGGGAGTTCAGATTGGTATAAGGGATAATCAGCTTGTTACAAGGCAGTTTCAGTGCGGAACAGAGTTTGCAACACAGTCTGCTTTTGAAATTGCCAAAACGGCAATGAAGCTTTTTAAAGACGGCTACAACTGGGCGTATAATGTGCGTGCACTTACTGTAAGGGCGATTAATCTGCAAAAGGAAGGTACTCCGTATCAGCTTGATTTTCTTTGCGATTCAAGGTGTCACGAAAGACAGAAAAAAATTGACGATACAGTTCTTGCAATAAGGGACAGATTCGGTTCAGATGCAATTTTCAACTGCTGTCTTATGACGGAGGATAAAATTCCTGACCATAACATAAAGCACACTTTACCCGGGAAAATTTTTAAGTAGGTGGCATAAATGCAAAGCAGAAAGGTTTATGTAAGTGTTGTTGCCGAAATTGACGAAGAGGGCAACAAAAGACCATTAAGCGTGAAATGGGAAAACGGCAGGGTGTATGAAATTGATAAGGTGCTTGATGTCAGACGAGCTTTTGCTGTAAAGGTGGGAGGCACTGCGGTTCGGTACACAATTTCTGTTTGCGGAAAAGTGACCTATATTTTTGAAGATGAAGGCAAATGGTTTGCAGAAAGCAGAATGTAAGCTATAAAGGGACATAAAACACTTGATTTTTTTCGTGAAATAGTGTAAATTATAACTGTTGTGTCATTAAGAGGGTATTTCTACTAAATATTGTATAAATCCCTTGTAAGTACGTTCAGAAAGGAAAGTGGATAATGGCTAAGAAACAAGGATACTCAAACGACGATATCCTCATGCTGGAGGGTGCGGACAGAGTAAGAAAAAGACCTGCCGTTATTTTCGGTTCAAACGGTATTGCCGGATGTGAGCATTCGGTTTTTGAAATACTTTCAAACTCAATTGACGAGGCAAGAGAAGGCCACGGCGATAAAATTATTGTTACAAGATTCAAGGATAATTCCGTTGAAATTCAGGACTTCGGCCGAGGCATTCCCGTTGGCTATAACGAAAAATATGACCGCTTTAACTGGGAGCTTGTTTTCTGCGAATTGTATGCAGGCGGTAAGTATAAGACAAACTCAGGCGGCAGCTATGAATACTCACTTGGTCTTAACGGTCTTGGTCTTTGTGCAACTCAGTTTGCCAGTGAATATATGGAGGCTGAAATTAAAACCGGCGGTGAAAGACACACCCTTCACTTTGAAAAGGGTGAAAATGTGGGTGGGCTTCATAGTGAGCCTTATACAAAAAAGGACACCGGTACAAGAATTAAATGGAAGCCCGACCTTGAGGTTTTCACTGATATTGATGTATCACTGGAATATTATCAGCAGACTCTTCAGCGTCAGGCTATTGTTAACCCGAAGGTTCGATTTGAATTAAAAAATGAAATCAAGGGTGGCTTTGAAACCTTTACTTATTACTACGAAAACGGCATCAGCGACTATGTAAAGGAATTTGTAGGTGATGATGCAATTTCTTCCGTTCAATTTTGGAATACAGAAAGAAGTGGTAAGGACAGAGAGGACCTTCCTGAATACAAGGTCAGACTTAACGTTGCTCTTGCTTTTTCAAACAAAAAGCAGATGATTGAATATTACCACAATTCAAGCTTTCTTGAATTCGGCGGTTCACCTGACAACGCAGTTAAAAGTGCAACCGTTGCGCAGATTGACGCTTACTTGAAGCAGTCAGGCAAATATACAAAGAGTGATGCAAAAATCAAGTTCCAGGACGTTGCAGACTGCCTTGTGCTTGTTTCTTCTTCATTCTCAACAGAAACATCATACCTTAATCAGACAAAGAAGGCTATTACAAACAAGTTCATTCAGGAGGCTATGACAGAATTCCTCCGCCATCAGATTGAGGTTTACTTTATCGAAAACAAGATGGAAGCAGACAAAATCTGCGACCAGGTGCTTGTTAATATGCGCAGCCGTATCAAGGCTGAGGCAACAAGACTTAACCTTAAGAAAACTCTTGCAACCTCAAATGATATGGCTAACAGAGTTCAGAAATTCGTTGACTGCCGTAGCAAGGATATAGATAAAAGAGAGCTTTTCATCGTGGAAGGTGACTCAGCTTTAGGTGCTTGTAAGCAGGCAAGAGACTCAGAATTCCAGGCAATTATTCCTGTAAGAGGTAAGATTCTCAACTGCCTCAAGAGTGAATACGATAAGATTTTTAAAAGTGAAATTATCACCGACCTTCTCAAGGTTTTAGGCTGCGGTGTTGAAGTAAGCTCAAAGGGTAATAAGAATCTTTCCACATTTAATCTTGAAAATCTCCGTTGGAGCAAAATTATTATCTGTACCGACGCCGACGTTGACGGATATCAGATAAGAACACTTATTCTTACAATGATTTACCGTCTTGTGCCTACCCTTATCAAGGAGGGTAAGGTGTTTATTGCAGAATCACCCCTTTATGAAATCACAAGCGGTAATGAAACCTGGTTTGCTTACACCGAAAAAGAAAAGAGCGACGCTCTTGAACAGATTGGCAAGGCTAAATACAGTGTTCAGCGTTCAAAAGGTCTTGGTGAAAACGATGCGGATATGATGAATCTTACAACTATGAATCCCGCAACAAGACGACTTATTAAAATCGATCCTGCAGATGCTGCCCAGACTGCAGAGAAGTTTGATTTACTTCTGGGTGACAACCTTTCAGGCAGAAAGGATTATATTGCAAACAACGGTCATCTTTACATTGATATGACCGATGTAAGCTAAGAGAGGAGAAACGTCTGATGGCAAAAAAGAAAACATCAAAAAAGAAGGACGACGAAAAAGACCTTCTTAAAAATACCCATATTGCCAACGCAGGTGAAATGATTGAGCAGCGTATTACAGATACACTTGAAATCAACTATATGCCTTATGCGATGAGCGTTATCCTTTCACGAGCTATTCCTGAAATTGACGGCTTCAAGCCCTCACACAGAAAGCTCCTTTACACCATGTATAAGATGGGGCTTATGGGCTCATCAAGAACAAAGTCAGCTAACATCGTAGGTCAGACAATGCGTCTTAACCCTCACGGTGATGCTGCAATTTATGAAACAATGGTGCGTCTTTCAAGAGGTAACGAGGCTCTTTTAAATCCTTTTGTTGACTCAAAGGGTAACTTCGGTAAGGCATATTCCCGTGATATGCATTACGCCGCACCGAGATATACTGAGGCAAAGCTTGAAAGCATCTGTAATGAGCTTTTCGGTGAAATTGACAAGAACACCGTTGACTTCGTTGATAACTACGACAGCTCAATGAAGGAGCCTACACTTCTTCCTGTTACCTTCCCGTCAATTCTTGCAAACAACAATCTCGGTATTGCGGTAGGTATGGCGAGTTCTATCTGCTCTTTTAACCTTAAGGAGCTTTGTGAAACAACGATTGAGCTTATCAAAAATCAGGAGCATAACTGTATAGAAACAATGCCTGCTCCTGACTTTATCGGTGGAGGTACAATTCTTTATAA